>JAIPIW010000001.1 GCA_021734525.1 Candidatus Altimarinota bacterium
TTCCATTGAAAAACCCCGAGCATACATGCTTGGAGGATGGAGCGTTAGTCCGCAGTTTCCGTTTTAGGAAACGAAGGGCTCAATCGGAGATTGAATTCAGCTAAAAATGCCCCGACCATACTTGGTCGGGGTTGTTTACTTAATACGTTAGAATAACGTATAAAAATTATGACTGTTGCAAATACAACCTTGGCTATAGATCCTATCATTAAGAAAAAGGCTTTAATGCAGGCAAAGAAAGATCAACTTTCTATTTCTGCAATTATTAGGATATTTTTGAATGATTATGCGGAGGGAAAGCTCAAAATAGGTTCCCGACCTGTGCTTACAGAAAATGGATTTACTGCGGAACAGGAAACAGAAATTATAAGAAGATTAAATGAGTCTGAAAAAAATCTTTCTTGAAATACTTTTTGTGGATATTTTCTATTCCGAAGGAATCCTCACTGGCTCTAAACGAATACTTGTGGATGTATAACTTCCGTCTGGATTTTCTTCTCCTGTGGAAAGTACTTGGTTACCAACTTCAAGATCATCTAAAGTTCCAGTGATTGATTTGGTTATTTCTGTTGATGATCCAACAAAAACTATTTTAGAACCACCGTCGGGTAATTTTATGGTAATACTTTGTTCGTCTTTATTAAGAACTTCTCCTCGTAAAAACTCTCCTCCCATCCTTCGACTAGTTCTGTTTCCACCCCCCATCCTTTGTCGCATGGCAGAAAAATCTCGAGAATTTTCTCCTGAGGTGCCAGACTTAGAATATTTTGTTCCCACATAGAAAGAAACAAGGGCAACTAAGATGATTACGATAGCTAATGGTAATTTTTTCATATTTTTGTATTAATAAAACTTATTCGTATCTTAGGGCTTCAATAGGATTAAATCCAGCAGCCCTTTTAGCTGGATAATAACCAAAAACAATTCCAATAACCGCAGAAACACAAAAGGCTAGAAACACAGAAGAAAGAGAAATATTGGTAGAAATATTAGCTAATTTTTCTACGGCAAAAGAAATTCCTGCTCCTAAAATAATTCCTATCAATCCTCCAAAAAAAGTAAGTATTACGGATTCCATTAAGAATTGAGTACTAATATCTCTTTTTTGGGCACCAATAGCCTTACGCAAACCTATTTCTCTCGTACGTTCTGTAACGGTAGTAAGCATCATATTCATAATTCCTATTCCCCCCACTATTAGAGATATCCCAGCAATGGAGGCGAGTAAAATTGTGAAAGTTTTAGCAATACTAGAAGCAGTTTCGACAATATCTGCCTGATTAACAACACTAAAATCCGCCAGTGTTGGATCTCCAATATTGTGTCTTCTAAGGAGAAGTTCGGTGATTTGTTCTTGGAGCATGGTCATTTCTTCTTGGTTTTCTGTTTGGATACTAATCATGCTGACGTAATCATCATTAGCTAGAAAACGTTGGGCAGTAGAAATAGGAAGGTAAATAATATCGTCTGAACTACCAAAACCACTTTCTCCTTTGGCTTTTGTTACGCCAATAATAGTGAAATCTATTCTGTTGATACGAATTTTATTTCCAATGGGGTTACTACCTTCACCAAATAAATCCAAAGCAGTTGTGGGACCAATTACTGCTACACGAGATAAACTTCTGACATTCTGATCCGAAATAAAAGAACCTGTTTCCATTTCGATGTTTCGTATTTTGGAATAAAGAGCAACAGTTCCAATAGTTCTCGTATTAGTGTTTTTTGATTTAGCAGTAACTTGGTAACTACGAGAAATTTCTGGTGCAACAGATTGGGCCAAAGGAATTTCCTTGGCGATACTATCTGCATCTTTTTGGGTGAGAGTTTGGGCAGATCCTCGACCGGAACGCACGCCACCACTACCTCTTTGGAATCCAGGTCGTACCATGATTAGATTAGATCCAATGGATTTAATGCTATCTTGAATTGAATCTTGGGCACCTTGGCCAATAGCGACCATGGCAATAACTGATCCAATCCCAATAACAATACCTAGGATGGTGAGTCCAGATCTAACCTTGTTGACGGTGAGAGCAGAGAATGCTTCTTCTAATAGATCAGAAAAAATCATGAGTAAAGATTATTTAATAATTATTTGTTTTTTATTTTTTTGGTCTTTTTGGATAACACCATCTCTTATTTCAATAATACGTTTAGCGTGGTTAGCGACATTTTGGTCATGAGTAATAAGAACGATAGTGTGTTTTTCTTTAATATTAAGTTGTTGGAAGGTTTTCATAACCATTTCTCCAGTTTGGGTATCCAAATTTCCAGTTGGTTCATCTGCCAAAATAAGAGAGGGGTTGTTTACCAAAGCTCTAGCAATAGCGACCCTTTGCATCTGTCCACCAGAGATTTCATTGGAACGATGGAGCCAGTGGTCTTCCGACAGTCCTACATCTAGAAGGGCTTTTTCTGCTATCTTTCTCCGTTCTTCTTTGTCTACATTGGCGTATACCAGAGGAAGCATAACATTACGGAGGACGGTCGCTCGAGGGAGCAGGTTGAATGATTGAAAAACGAAACCAATTTTGTCTTTCCTAATATCTGCTAAATCTTTTTCTGATAATTTTGATATATTTTTTCCATCTAGAAAATATTCTCCACTAGTAGGATTATCCAGTACTCCGATAATGTGCATCAGGGTGGATTTTCCGGAACCAGAAGGTCCCATGATAGCCACAAATTCACCTTCTTCTACGGCAAAGGAAACATTACGAAGAGCGTGGGTTTCAATCACTCCAGTCTTATAGATTTTAGTAATATTTTTTGCGGTAATCATAACTTAACTAGGGATATTTATTTGTTATCGTCTTCCTCCTCCAAAACTACGTCCTCCGGTAGGAAATAAGGAGCGAGTAGCTTCCTGAGGCCTGCTTTGGGAACTACTAGTTGTTTTTTGGGTTACAATAAGATCTCCTTCTTTAAGTCCTGATTTTATTTCGGTGTGAGTGTCATTAGATATTCCAATCTCAACACGTTGTTTTTTAGGATCTTTACCTTCCATAACTTCAACAAATTCCTGATTGTTTTCATATGTTATAGCTGAATTAGGTACAACAATTACATCCTGAGCGATGTCACTAATAATGGCGGTAGAAACAGTCATGCCTGGCTTGATTCGTTCGTCTTGAGTATCAAAAGAGATTTTGATGTTATAGGTAACAACTCCTTGAGTAACTGTTCCCAAAATATCTACTTCTGATACTTTTCCAGTGATACTTAAGTCTTCGATAGCATCAAAAGTAATGGTTACTTTTTGATCAACTTTTACTTTAGCGGTATCTACTTCATTTAGTGAAATTTCGGCAATTTTATTTTTCTTAATGAAAGTTGCTACTACTGTTCCAGAAGAAATATAACTACCTTCTTCGGTGTCTATTTTAGCAATTATGCCATCGAAAGGAGCCTTGATATCATAATCGTCCAGCTTTTCTTTAGCATCGAGGAGGGCAGTTCGCTTTTGTTTCACAGAAAGTTCTTGAGAAGATATATCTAGTTCATCTGCACCAGCTTCCAATTTATCAAGAGATTTATTTTTTTCAGCAATTACTCGTCCAGCGTTTACCAAGGAATCTTTGCTACTTTCGATGGTATGTTTAATAGACAAAAGAGCGGCAAGATGCTTATTAGCTGTAGTTACATTACTAGAAAGAGTGTTCTGATGACTAGTCACGGTAGAACTAACGGACATATTACTTTTACTGAAGATGTTTTCATATTCGTCAATCATATTTTTTGTTACTTTCAGGGATTCGGTGATTATTTTTATTGTTTCATAAGTTTGGTCGATTTCTTTACCAATCAACTCTTTGTCTGAATATCTAGAAATGTTTTTGTAATCTTCGAAATTTTCTTCATACTTACCGAGAGCCTTGGTATAGGATTCTTTGACTTTGGCTTCATAGTTATCGTAAAAAACATTTAATTGATAACCCTTTGTAGTTTTATCTTGAGCCTTTATACCGTTAATATAAGTCGATAAATTTTGAGATCCCATTTTTAAAGAGTTCCCCAGAAGAATGTTTTCCAGAGAAGTCATAATGGAAGGTGCATCTAAGAATGTATCCGCTATAGCAGTAAATCCATCCTCATAAGCTTTCTCTAAATCTTCATTGAATTGTTTTATATCTTCCCGAGCTTTATCAATAGCGCTGGTAGCCTGAAACATGGTGAGCTCATCTGTTGGTTGTTTTAGTTTTTCTAATGATAAATTGGCGCTTTCAAGATTAAGGCTGGCATCTCTTACTGCTTTTTCTGCTTCACTTTTATCTAGCTGAATAATAACTTCTCTTTTTTTTACTTCTTGTCCGCTTTTGAAATTCACAACTATCACATCTCCAGAAACTTTTGGTTTTATTTCTTGCATATTAGAAGCGGAAACTTGTCCACTTCCCATAACAGAAGATATAATTGTTTTCTTTCCTACGGTTTCAGTCTGATATTGGATATCTGAATCACTAGATTTTTTATTTTTATTGAGATAAACCCCTCCTCCGACCACAATAATCAAGATAATTCCTAATGCGATTTTGGAACGAAAAATATTCATGGGATTTTTGAGTATTCTTAAGAAAGAGGACGAATAAGTAAATATTGACTTAGTTAGAATGTCGTTTCTTTTTTTATACGCAAGAAAAGAATATTTTCTTTCATGTTTTTCAAAAATCCATAATCAAAAATATTATTTCTCCAAATATTTTTCGTGAGTTTTTTTGAGATCCGCATTAGCGAAGTGGGTATAGATTTGAGTGGTAGCGATATTAGCGTGTCCTAGTAACTCTTGGACAGAACGTAAGTCTGCGCCATGACGAAGCAAGGTAGTGGCAAATGTATGTCGCAGGACATGAGGAGTAACTGGTTTGGTGATTCCGGCTTTTCTTCCCCTGTCGCGCATCATAACTTCTATTGCGGTTCGAGATAGGCGACGAGATTCTCCATTGGTATCAAATTCGTCCTGTCTTTCTCTAGCGTTAATAAATAGTGGGGGATAGTTATCGGTTCTTTCGTTTAAATATTCTTGGAGATTTTCTACAGCACGAGGAGTGAGAAAAACAGTTCTAATCTTCTTACCTTTACCAAGAACAGAAAATTCCCTAGTTTTTAGGTTAACATTTTCTCGGTTTAGTTTACAAAGTTCTGATATTCGCAGTCCTGTAGAAAAAAGCATTTCGACAATAGCCTGGTCCCTATTATTGATTAAGGCATTTTTGTTTTCATTCCAGTTTCGCAGTCGATCTAGTTCCTCGATAGTAAGTCCAGAGATATTGCGCGGATCGAGTTTGAGAAGTTCTATTTTGTCTGGAGACAAAATATTCTTATCTAGTTCTCGTATGAGGCAGAACTTGAGAAATGCTCTGACGGGGGTGAGATAAATATTTTGGGTGCTACGAGAAAGAGTTTCTCCTTTTCTGGTTTTGAGAGAAAAGATCATATCTCGGAAATCATCAATAGTGGTCATATCTATTTCCGGTAAAGATGCATTCTCTCCGGTAGTTTTTAGAAGGAGATCTAAACTTCGTCCATAGTTACGCAAAGTAAAAGGAGACGCATTTTTTACGTTTCTGAGATGTTTTAAGTAGCGTTCTATAGCGTCTGATATTTTCATTGTTTTCCAAAGTTTTCAAAATCTTTAAGGTTTTTAAATCCCACTTTTTTTGCGATACTTAGTACAGTTCCGGTAGTTAAATTACGACTGTGGTGGGGAATTGGAATATATTCATCAGAAAGATCACTTATCCAAAGTTCATGAAAACCCTTGCCCTGACGATATAAATAAAAACCTCTTTTTTTTAAACGCTTGATAACTTCTTTATAAGAAAAGCTTGGCATTTTAAGCAGTGGCAGGAATTTGGAAGTTAATATCTTTAGTTAAAGTAAGCTTAGATTTTTTAGGAGGATTCTTTTTTTCTTTTTCTTCTTCTAGTATTCGGATCATATCAAAAAGAGAAGATAAGACTTCAGGAATTGTTTTATTTTCAGCGAAAAAATCCCACTCTTTACAGTAAGCGATAAAAGGCATTTCATTTTTTTTAAGATCTCCTGAAGTGATTTTTATCGTGTATTTATTCATATTTTGATGGTATTAATTTATTTTAAAGCGTCAACGGCCTTCTTTACTTCATTTTTAGAACCAATAAATATAGT
Source organism: Candidatus Altimarinota bacterium (assembly GCA_021734525.1). Taxonomy (GTDB): domain Bacteria; phylum Patescibacteriota; class Gracilibacteria; order UBA4473; family UBA4473; genus JAIPGU01. Next base: position 6,151 of record JAIPIW010000001.1, read on the forward strand.
GGTGCACTGATGAATATCAGTAATCTCGGTATCCAAAACAGCTTGTCCATCTTGGTTCAGAGAAGCTCCCTCAGCTTCTTCAAAAAGGAGAGAGAAGGGAGCACATTCAAAAAGGAGACGTAATTTACCGTTGGCATGTTTTTCGTCTCGGGGGTAAGAAAAGATTCCTTCGCCTTTACTGAGAATATGGTGCAAATCTGGCACCATTCCACCGGAGTAACGCAGGGTCCGACATTCTTTTATCCAACCTTGTATTAATTGTAAGTATTTTTCATTTCCACAAGTAGCTCGCAAATTTCCTGGAGCGAAATATTTAGAATCTGGATTGATCTTGATATTGTCTCTAGTTAAGACGAATTCACCGACATCGGTGAGTTCAAATTCATGTACACCTTTTCCTTTTACAGCAATTGTTAGGGTGATACGTGGTCCATAAACAGCATAACAGGAAGCTACCATAGTTTTACGTCCAGTAGTGCCAAGGAATTTATCTCCCTCCCAAATACCAAAGATGGAACCAATAGCCAGGTTAGCATCTACTAGGGAGCTGCCGTCTAAAGGGTCAAAAGAAATACCAAATTTTCCTCGAGGGGCGGGGAATTTTTTAGGTTCCTGTTGTTCTTCACTAGCAATAATGGCAGCTAATTCTGATTTTTCTAATTCTTGAGAAATAATCTTGTCGGCGAGAACGTCTAATTTTAGTTGCTCTTCTCCAAAGACATTTTGACTAGTGAGTTTGGCAGTGTTTCCAGCTCGCAGAGAGAAGTTAATATATTTAACAGCTCTGGCGATGTGATACAACAAAGAACGAAGTTCGTTAGATACTCCTTGTTCGCGAAGAAAGTGGTTGAAAAATTGCATGAGCTTAGAGATAAAATCTACTTTGAAAATTACGGATTATGAAGGAAAAAGCAAGGGCATTATATTATAATATAACAGAAGACAACTTTAAAAAAGCTCCAATTGTGTCAGAGCCTTTTTAAAGAAAAAAGGAACTAAATTATTATTTCTTTTTAGCAACCTTCTTCTTTGGTGTAACCTTCTTCTTAGGCTCAACCTTCTTTTTTGGTTTCTTGGTGGTAACCATTTTTAAAGAGATTAAGAAATACTGACTTATATTTTTTTCTTTTTAATTTTAGTAGCAAGTTTTTGAACACAATTTTTGATTGCTAAGCGAATAAAAAGATTTTTGAACGCAATTTGTGATTCAGTTTTTTTGGCTTATCTATGATAAAAACAAGGTGTAAATTTTTTTACTAATAAAAATACTGTTAATTAGTTTTTTTTAAAAAATCTCCCAGATTTTAGAGAGATTTTTTATGGTTTGTGGAAGTAACTTATTTTCCACAACAACAAGAAGATTTGCTACTACAGGTTTTTTTAGCCGTTACTTTTGATTTGGCTGTAGTCTTTTTAGCTGGTTTTTTAGTGACCATCTAGAAATTGGTTAAAAATTAAGCAAAAGGATAATAGCAAATCTAATTTTTTATAAAGAAATCTTCGGGAATTTTCTCTTGCATGGGAAGTGGAAGTGTTTCCTATGTCTAGATTTTATCTACCGCTAGGAACAACTACCTCATTTTCTAGATTAAGTTTCTCAGCAGTTTTTATTTCATTGTCTGAGATGAAAATTCCTTTTTTAGAAATCTTTATAATTCTATTTTGGGGGATTATTCTTTCTGTACCAAATAAGAACCAACCAGATCTGACTAGTAAAGTTAGTATCCGAGGAGAAATAGTATCAAAAGCAAAATCATAAACCTTGCCAATTTTTTCCTCCTTCACAAAGACCGGAGATCCAATAATTGGAACTTCTTTCTCTATAATTTTTTGGATACGAAGAAAATTTTCTGGGTTAGAAAGATCATTCTCATCGGGGATAACTATCTGTTGTTCATCCCAACGAATAATATCTTGGGGAGAAAGTAGTTTTAATCCATCCATAACTTTAACCCAAATAGCAGCAAAAATTCCAGAATCCGGATCAACTACAAAGTCTACTACCCCTCCCACAGGAATATCTTTATTGTTTTTAGTAAAAACCCAAGTTTGTTGGGCAGAACGGAAACTGGTTAGCATTCTACTTTTGTTAGGAAGGTTAAAATAGCTTGCTCTATGATTACAGGAATTTCTTTTTTTTCTTTGGAGGTGAATTTTTGTAGTACAAAATTCGCAGCCGGAATTATGCTTCGTTGCTGATTACTAATTCCAATCTTAATTCGTGGAAAGTCCTTACTACCCAAGGAAGAAATAATGGATTTCAAACCATTGTGGCCACCAGAACTACCGCCTTCTCGGAAACGAACAGTGCCGAAGTTCAAATCAGCATCATCAAAAAGGATAACAATATCTTGCGGTGGTATTTTGTAGAAGTAAGCGATGGCCCCTACGGCCTTACCACTATTGTTCATCCAAGTGGTAGGTTTGAGAAGAATAACTTTTTCGTTATTAATTTGGCCACAAGTTACTTCACCAAAGAATTTCTTTTCTGCTTTGAATGCCGGCAAAGAAAACTTTTCTGCTATAGCTTCTACAGCTAAAAATCCTACATTATGGCGAGTATATTTGTACTTTTTGTCGAAATTTCCGAGTCCCACAATTAATTTCATCACTGAAATTGTAGCGGAGAGGGGAAAGTTGCAAAAGGAATAACTAGATTTGTGAATTTTAGAGAAATTTGTTTCAATGGAGCGGATGCGAAATGATAGTGTTTATACCTCTAAAAACGTCGTCCTTTTGGTGGGGATATTTGTGGTTATTTTTTGGCTACTTTATTCCTTAGCTTCTTTTTTGCATGAATCCAAGAAGATTAGTGACGAAATAGAAGCGATTAGAGTGCAGAACCAAGAGAAATTACAAGAAATAGAAGAAAAGAAAAGGAAACTAGCTTATTTAAAAACCCCACAACATATAGATAAAGAAGCCAAAATGCAGATGGGCAAAAAACAAGTAGGGGAGAACGTAATTGTTTTTATAGAAGAGAAGTTAGATATTCTTCCAACTCAAACTCTACAACGAAGAAGAGAACAAGTTATGCAAGAAGAAGTACCCATTCTGGATAAATGGAAATGGGTGTTTTTTGGGAAAAAATAATACTTTCTAATTCTTATTTTCGTTCTATTGCTCTTTTTGTATGACTTCGGTTACTGAGGATGAAACTTTGTCTTCTGGATGATCTTCTCCTTGTGGACCAAGACCCAAAGCTTTTCGCATAGTATTAATTTGTTCTTTAAATTCTTTAATTAATTCGTCGACATTTTTAATATCCTCTTCTGTACAATGTTGCTTCATTAAATAGTCCATTTCGTTTCTTCCATTTATAAGTTCTTTGTATCCCTTTTCGAATATATTTAAAATCGGAATTAGTTTCTCTTCGATTTCGGAAATTATTTCATTTATTTCATCATTGTCAGAATTTTCACTAGATTTTTGTTGTTTTTCGAGTTTTGCTATTAACTTTTCTATCACTCCTCTAAAATATTTTGGGTTTTGTACTTCAAAGGTTTCTTGGAATAGCGCTCCGGCACTATGTCCAAGAGTATTTGCAGAATATATTGTAGCTTCTGTTTTTGAATTATTATTTATTTCATTACGAATTTTCCGCATAACACGAAATCCTACATTTGCAAACCGAGAAGAAGTTGAGTCCTCATTTAAGGGAAGTATTTTCATCAGTGTTTCTATAAATGATTTCAAATCCACAGAATATATATCGCTGTTTTCTAAACGAGATGAATGATTGAGTACATTGTTAGAAGAATCCATATTTTAAAATTATTTCCTTTATTATAACAAATATTTACTAATATGTCAACTCTTTTTTCCTAAAAAGACCCCAGTTTTTTTCAACTCATAAAACCCGCTTCCCGACTACAAAAACACCTTGCATACTTTTAAACAAAGGGAATACTCCTACAAATACCTCAACGGAAGAATGGGGCTTGCGAGCATTTTTTAAGAATTTAGCGTAATTTTTTTTTTCAGTTTTTAGGTATTGACACCATAAATTCTCCCCCTCTTTTTCTTTTCCGCTACTGCTTTTCTTGCTGTCTGGCTTTTTTATTCGTCGGACACTACTGAGATGAATTTATCTAAAATGTAAATTGAATATTTAGTATATAGACAAAAAATTGTTCGCAACAGTATAACTATAAATTAACGCTTAGACCACTGTGGAGCTCTTCTGGCGCTCTTTAGTCCTGGTTTTTTACGTTCTTTAACTCGAGGGTCTCTGGTTAGAAGTCCAGCCTCTCTTAGTTGTTCTCTTAGAGAGGATTCTTTTTTAATAATTGCACGAGAAATAGCGAGTCTAGCAGACTCTGCTTGAGCTTTCTTTCCTCCACCACTGACTCGGATTTCAATATCGAAATCTTTCTTTAGTCCTAGTAGATCTAGCGGTTCATGGATAGTCTTAACCATGGAGTTGTCATCTGCCCACTCTCTTAGCTTTTGTTCATTAACACTTAATTCCCCTTTACCGCCCGGAAATAATTTTACCGTAGCACGAGAAGTTTTTCTTTTTCCGATGGCATAAAAATAAGCTTTGTTGACCATTTTAATTTAAGTTTAGGGGGACACATTTCTGGGCTTCATGAGGATTTTTATCTCCTAAGATCAGAATTAGTCTTTTTAATTGTTTAGCTCTTAATTTATTCTTTGGTAACATACCACTGACGGCATCTTGTAGGATCCTAATTGGCTTCTTGGTTCGTACTTCGCTCAGAGTTTGGACCTTTAAGTTACCAAGATAACGAGAATGACGGATATATAATTTATCTGTTTCCTTCTTACCTTCTACTTTTATCTTTTCTGCATTAAGAACTACAACGTAATCCCCCCCATCGCTATGAGGAGTGAAATCTGGTCTGTTTTTTCCTCTGAGAGTATCGGCAATTTTTACCGCTAGTCGACCAAGATTTTTTTCGTTGGCATCCACCACCCACCATTTACGGTCGGTATTCTTTACGTTTTGTAGCAGAGTTGTTTTTTTCATTCTGTAATTAGTTCTACTTGGATAACAGTAGCGCCGTCTCCTACGCGCTCCTTAATACGAGTTTTTCTGGTGAAACCAGATGTTTTGGGAGTCTTTTGGACAAAATCCAAAGCTTTCTTGGAAGAATTTTCGGTAAAAAGAACTTTGTTTAATTCTCTAATTTTATTTAGAACTTCTTTTTGTCTTTTAGCTTTGGTAATTAGTTTTTCTGCTTCAGAAATTAAAGCCTTGGCTCTAGCGTCTGTCGTTTGTACCTTTCCGTATAAAAAGAGAGAGGTCATTAGGTTACGCATCATCGCCCGGCGAACATCTGCTGGTTTATTGAGTTTGTCTTTCGTATTACGGTGTCTCATTGTATATTATAGTATGCTAATTTTATTCTTCGCCTTGTTGTTTAGAAGGCTGGAGAGTGTAACCACGTTCTGATAGGATTTGCTCTAATTCTGTTTTGGCTTTTTGACCAAATCCGCGTAGTTGTGCAAGTTGAGTCATAGGGGTGGCCACTAGTTGTTCGATGGAGGTAATACCACCGTTAACAAGAGCATTAAGAGTTCTTTGAGAAAGACCCAAAATATCTATTGGAGTGAAAGCAGTTTCCGCAACCGCTGCAGCTGCTGCTTCTTGCGACTCTCTTTGTTTCTTAATTTGTTCGAAACTAGTAGTGAACTCTTCGTCGGTATAAGCGTCATCAGTGTTAAAGAGTTGGAAGTAACTTTCTAAAATTCCAGAAGAAAGTTTGAGAGCGCTTTCGGCTTCAATAGCACCATCTGTTTCTACAGTAATTGTTAGTTGATCTAGGTTGGTTTGTTCTCCTACACGTGCTGGAGATACCTCATATTTGACGTGAGTTACCGGAGAGAAGTTGGCGTCTACTAACATAAACTCTGGGTCTTCTTCGCTAGCGTGATCAACATTAGTAACAATAGTATGACCAACTCCTTTTTCTACTCGCAAATACATCTTCTTTTTAGAATCTGCCTTATCACAAGTAGTGATCAATTGAGTTGGATCTAGGATTTCAATATCACTAGAAACTTTTAGGTTCTTAGCAGTGATTTTTCCTGACTTTACAAATGGTACCTCCACAATCTCTACACCTTTAGTGTGTTTCTTGAGTCTTAATTGTCTAATGTTTAACGTAATATCTAACACAGATTCTTTTAGTCCTTCAACAGTTGAGTACTCATGAGAAACCCCGTCAATTTTAACTGCCGTAACTGCAGTTCCTGGAAGAGAAGAAAGAAGAACTCGGCGCATAGCATTACCAAGAGTGAGTCCGTATCCAGAAGGAAGTGGGGTCATAATAAGTTTTGCCGCAGTCTTAGACTCGACGTTTAGCTTAATTTGGGGAGCACCGATCTGTTCATGCAGGATATGCATAGGAGAGAAGGATTAAAAATTATCGAGAATAGAATTCCACAATTAATTGTGGTTCTATGAGTTTTTCAAAATGTTGAGAAGCAGGCAATTCTACCACTTCAATAGCGAGCCTTTTAGAATCTACTTTAAGCCAAGACGGAACATCAGTGGCTTCGCCTATTTCTTCGCGGTTTTTACTAAAAATAGAAGATCCTTTTCTAGACTCTCTTATTTCTATCTTATCACCAATATGCACTTCCATAGATGGAACATCGACTCGTTTACCATTGAGAGTAAATAGTCCATGAGAAGCAAATTGTCGAGCTTGACTACGAGTAAGCGCAATTCCTGATCGATATAAGACATTGTCCAGTCTTCGCTCTAGAAGTTCTAGTAACTTATCACCAGTAATTTCTTTGGAAGAATCGGCTCGGTCATAGTATTTGCGGAATTGTTTTTCAGATAAACCAAACATTCTTTTAGCTTTCTGCTTCTCTCGCAATTGTTTGGCGTATTCCGTCAGTTTTCCAAGACGTTTTCCTCCATGCATTCCAGGAATGTTTGGATTTCGACCTAAAATCTTTTGGTATTTAGGTGATCCGAAGAGATTTACTCCTTCTCTTCGACATAGTCTGGCTTTGGGTCCTGTATATCTCATGATTAAGGTTTTCTATTTCTAGGAGCACGGCAACCGCCGTGAGGAACTCTGGTTTTATCTGCAATAGAGGTAATATCTAGGCCACCATTCATTAGACCACGGATTGTTTGGTCTCGTCCTGGTCCCATACCCTTAACAGTAACATCCACACTTTGAATACCAAAAGCTTGTGCTTTTTCTGCTACTCTTTCTGCGGACACTTGTCCGGCGTAAGGGGTTGCTTGTCGCGCTCCCTTATATCCATTGGCTCCAGGAGAGCTCCAAGCGAGAACATTTCCTTCTGGATCTGTAAGAGTAACAAGAGTGTTGTTATAGTTAGCTTTGATACACACCTTGCCGTGTTCAAAAGTTTTGCGGATTTTTTTCTTAGTAGGGGGCATATTATTTGGTAGCTATTTTCTTATTAGCAACTGCTCGTCCCCGTCCTTTGCGGGTCTTAGCGTTAGTTTTAGTTCTTTGTCCTCTCACTGGCAGTCGTCTTCTGTGACGGTAACCACGATAAGAACCAATATCTTGTAAACGTTTAACGTCTTGAGATAGTTTTCGTCTTAAATCTGCTTCTAGTGTGAAACCAAAACTTGCTAGAGCATCTCTTAACTTTTGTTCGTCATCTGTACTTAGATCCTTTACTCTTTTTTCTTCAGAGATCTTAGCTTTCTTGCAAATTAGTTTTGCTCTAGCTGGTCCAACACCTAAAATGTAAGTCAGGGCAATGACCAGTCGTTTTTCTGTTGGGATCGTTGTACTTGCAATTCTCATTAGCCTTGTCGTTGTTTATGCTTACCAGCCGTGGCTGGGTTTTTACAGATCACCCTTATCACTCCTTTGCGCCTAATTATTCGACACTTATCACAGATTTTTTTTACGGATGATCTTACTTTCATTTTTTGAAGCGGAAGGTGATACGGCCTTCTTCTAGATTATAAGGAGAAAGCTCTAATTGAACGTGGTCGCCAGTGACGATACGGATGTAATGCATACGCATTTTTCCAGACAGCTTGGCTTTGACTTGATGTCCTTCAAAACCTTCTGTGGTGAGTTCGATGAGAAACTGAGACCCTGGATAGGTCTGTTTTACGATTCCCTCAACCTCAATTAAATCATCGCTGGTCATAAACCGAGTTAAAAAGCTGGCGGATTCTATCGTCCAAAAATAATCTGTCAAGGAATTTTTGGTATTTTAATGGGGTTTTTTCTGGTTTTTTTGTTTTGTTATATTTTAATATAACAAAAAGGTGGCGCATCCACAGGGATGCGCCATCAATGATTCGTGCCAGAGGGATTAGCGATAACCTTGTTGTCTTCGTTTCGCATTTTTTTCTGCGTTTTTGTCTCCCTGACTTTTCCTTCCAGATTTTAATTTCTTCTTCTTTTTTTTATTGGAGTTGTATTTCTTACCATCTCCCATGAGTCCTCCTCGTCCTAATTTAGGAACAGGTTAGTTGGAATGAATGTTTATTAGCAACTAAAAGATTTTATATCACATAAAACCTCATCGTTGTAGAGAAACAACTGACACGATCTTTTGAAAGAACAATTTCTGGTCAAAAGAATTTTTTATTTTCTTTGATACAGAAAAATTGCACTCACTCCTTTAATAATATTTTAAGTTTTGTCAAACGAAACTTTTCCACTAGAATCTCCTCACGCATGTCTAATCCAATTTTTGACGGCCTAAATTCTAAACAAAAGGAAGCAGTAGAAATCCTCTCTGGACCGCTTTTAATCTTAGCGGGAGCTGGTTCTGGTAAGACTAAGTGTTTGACGCATCGGATTGCAAATCTTATTTCTTCTGGAGTAAAGGCTAATCAGATTCTGGCGGTTACTTTTACCAATAAAGCGGCTAATGAAATGAAAACCAGAGTAGAGAAGTTATTGGGAAAGACTGTTGCCTCCTCTGCTCAACCAAGCATGGGAACTTTCCATGCTACTTGTGTCCGGATGTTGAGGGAAGATATAGAGAGTTTAGATTGTGGTATTTCTCGTAACTTTGTCATTTTTGATACTTCAGATTCCCAAGGACTAATGAAGATGCTTATCTCAGAACTTGGTTATGACTCTAAAGAATTAAAATACAAAGCAGTTCTTAGTCATATCTCAGCTGCTAAGAGTCAGTTAATTACACCAGAAGAATATGGTTCTTCTGCAGAACAAAATAGATTCACTCGTGCAGTAGCAGAACTATATCCTCTCTATCAGAAGAGACTTCGTGACCACAATGCTTTGGATTTTGATGATTTACTGCAAAAAACAGTAGAGATGCTGGAAGCATCTTCCAAGGTTTTAGATAAATACAAGAAAAGATGGCAACACTTACTGGTAGATGAGTATCAAGATACTAACTTTGCGCAGTATCGTTTGGTGCGGTTACTGGCGGATGATCATCAGAACTTGTGTGTGATTGGAGACGATCATCAGTCAATTTATTCTTTTCGGGGGGCCGACTACACCAATATTCTCAACTTCGAGAAAGATTTCCCTGCTACTAAAGTAATTAAGTTAGAACAAAACTATCGTTCTACGGGAAATATTCTCAATAATGCTAATTCCCTCATTGGCTTTAACGAAACTGGTCATCATAAGAACCTGTGGACAGAAAACGAAGAAGGAGAAAAACTAGTAGTTAGGGAAGTAGGCAATGAAAAAGATGAAGGGAATTTAATAGCAGAACAACTCCAAGAGCTAAAGAATTCTGGAGAAGCGAGATACTCAGATTGCGCGGTACTCTACCGCATGAATGCTCAATCTAGAGCCCTAGAAGAAGCGATGATGCGGAGACAAATACCATATCAAATAGTAGGAGGAACCAGGTTCTTTGATCGTCGAGAGATAAAGGATTTAGTTGCTTATTTGAGATTAATCTTTAATCCCCGTGATGATATTTCCTTCTTGCGGATTATAAATGTACCGGCTCGGAAAATAGGACCAGCAACGATTGAGGTTCTCAAGAGTTATTCTAACAACTACACGATGTCTCTCTTTGAAATCCTAGAGACCATAGATGATATGACTGAACTTAGTGAACCAAAGAAGGAAGTTTTAAAAAACTTCCGGTCACAAATTAATGGTTTCCAAAAGATTGCCCAAAAAGAACCAATCTCTATTTTACTGGATAGGGTAATAGAAAAGACAGAGTTTCTAAAGTGGTTAGATGATGGAACGGCGGAAGGTGAAGCTAGAATCCAGAATGTCCAGGAACTTTTTTCTGTAGCTGCTAGATACGACAGCGCAGAAGAACCATTGGCTACTTTTTTAGAAGGAGTAGCTCTTATTTCTGACTTAGATAATTACGATGATCATTCTGATTCTGTGACTCTTATGACTATTCATGCCTCCAAAGGTCTAGAATTTCCGGTGGTATTCTTACCAGGTTGGGAAGATGGTATTTTTCCAAGTAGTAACGCCCAATTTTCTGGAGAACAACTAGAGGAAGAAAGAAGACTAGGATATGTAGCGATAACGAGATCTGAAAAAAGATGCACTATTACACATGCCAGAAGCAGGATGTTCTTTGGGAGAACAAACTTCTCGGCTCCATCTCAATTTCTAGAGGAAATGGATGAGCAATGTACAGAAAGAGTTGCTTTGGAAGCAGATAGCTTTAGTCCGAAAAGATTTTATCAACGCAGGAAATTCGATGGAGGATTAAAAAAAGCTACCGATTCTATTCTGCATGCACCCCCCAGTACCAGACAGGAAGCAGTATTTGGAGTAGCAGAAAATACCACCGAATTTGCTATTGGTTACAGGATTAGCCATGCTGACTTTGGTGAAGGAACTATTATCCAGATCTCTGGAGATGTTCTTTCTGTGGCTTTTTCTGGACAAGGAATAAAAAAGATCGTGGCTTCTGTTGCTCCAATAGAGGTGGTGGAGTAAATAACTAGTCTATATCTGCGAATCCTTTTTCTAACTGAATGTCAGCAAAATTGATGATAAAATCATAACTTTTATGTGCCAGGGCCTCATTTATTTTTCCTATTTTTTCTGTAAGCGGTAAATCTTGCAGGGCATTTATTCCTTTTAGGCGCAAAAGATTGAAACTAGCAGAATACGAAACACTTTCTGCTTTTTCTTTTTCAGTTGGCGGAAAATTTTCCGCCATTTCTTTAGCTTTATGGATTACTTCTCCCCATTCTTCCTGCTGAACAAACCCTAGTAACTGAGAGGAGATGGTCTCAAAAGTAGGTTTAATTCTTTCTATTTTTTTGTTTTGTTTTGTATCATCATTTGTTTTAAGAACGGCGATTGCTACCTCTCTATTTTCTTTCATGGTTTTTGAATTAAATGATCATATTTAATTATACCATATTTAATGTTTTTTTGTTTGCATTTTTTCTATTTATTAACTATACTATAAATAGTTAATAACTATATATTATGTTTTCTCAAATTAATTTCATTGCTGATGCCAAATTAAAACAGGAGGCTTTAGCTAAAGCTAAACACGAAGGTGTTACGTTAAAGACTCTTTTGAACTTCTTTTTAAAATCTTACTGTAGAGGAGAAATAGAATTAGGTTTAAAGAGTAAGACTAGAGACAATGTTCTTTCTAAAGAAGAATTGGGACATTATTTAAAAGCCAAAAAGGATCTTGATACTAATAAGAATATTATGGATGGGGAGGAAGTATTTGTTAAACTTGGTGTTTAAAATATGTACGACCTAAAAATCCATAGAAGCGTTTTTAAGTTTCTAGAGAGACGAGAAAAGAATTTTTTAAAGAAATTCAAAGAATTATTACAACTTATTCGTAAAGATCCCTTCAAAAATCCTTGTGATGTAACGCCTCTCGTAAATAGAAAAGGACATTTTCGTTTACGGATTGGAAAATATCGTTTTCTTTATGAGGTAAATAAAAAAGAGGTTTTTATTTATTTGTATAAGGCAGATAGTAGAGGAGGTGTTTATAAATAATTTATTGATGAAAAAATTTACCTTAAGTGCTTTCACTAAAGACCAACAGGGAGGAAATCCTGCAGGAGTGGTATTAGAAGCAGATGATTTGTCTAACGAACAGATGCTAGAAATAGCTAAAGAAATTGGTCATTCTGAATCTGCCTTTGTTCTAAAATCAGACAAGGCAGATTTTAAAGTGAGATTTTTTACACCTAATCAGGAGGTGGATCTGTGTGGTCATGCTACTATGGCTACCTTTTCCTTATTAGCCAGTAAAGGAATTATTAAGCCTGGTAAATACACTCAAGAAACTAGAGCTGGAATCTTACCTGTGGAAATAAAAGAAGATTTAATAGTTTTAATGAACCAGAATAGACCAGAGTTTCTAGAGGAGTTAGATAAGGAACTAGTAGCAGATGTTTTAGGTATTCCTCTAGAAGGCATTAGATCTGACTTACCAATCCAAATTGTTTCTACTGGATTTCCAACAATTCTAGTTCCAACAAATTCCTCAAAATTCCTAAAAGAAATAAATCCTTCTTTAGAAAAAGGGATTAAGTTGTGTAAGGGGAAGTATTTATTGCATCCTTTTACTTTAGAAACCTTTAATCCAGAATCTATAGCTCTTTCCAGAGATTTTTTTCCAGTAAAAGACCTAGATGAAGAAGCTGCTACTGGAACTGCAACAGGAGCATTATCTTGTTATCTATTTAAGTATGGAGAAGTAACAGAAGAACAAGTAAGCAACTTATCTTTTGAACAAGGTTGCTTAATGGACAGACCCTCTGAAATACAAGTACAGCTATCTATAAAAGATGGAGAGATAGAAGAGGTTCGAGTGGGTGGAAGAAGTGTTATATTATAATATTCCGCCGAATTTCCCCGCTCGTGAGAGCGAGGGCTGGAGAGTATCTTAGAGGAGTTTTGTATTACAAAACGAATCTAAGACAAGCGAAGCTTGTATTGGCCTGATACCCTGACCGTAAGTTCGGGGAGAAGACTTCATTTGTAGGTTATCTTTCGGTTTAGCTTGTTATAAAATCTGTTAGCAACATTTTTTATATTCCGGAAAATTGTCTTTCACACATTCTAGTATCCATTGGGTTTCTGATTGTTTTTTAGGGCAGTGGTCTTTGCCGTAAACAATTAAGACTTCAATGAGACTAGTATTATTGTTTAGAGCGAATATAGTTCTGTTTCCAGATGCCTTGGGAGAGATATTTGTTCCGGCAACTCTGAAATCTAATTTAAAGATTCCAATGCCTGTTTCTCGGGAAAATTTAATATTATCAATTAAATTTGTTTGTTGATACATTTGATAAGATCTTTGGAGGTTTAACTTGATAGTTTCTCTAGTTGGGAGCCATTGACCTTTGTATTTTTTAAAAAAAGATTTGCAGAAGTGCTTTTCTGCAAATCTGGAAAAATCGACCTTAAAATTTAAATCCTTAATAAACATCTTTCGGATCTTCATTGTTAATAAGTTCGTAGGGGATTACTTCTCCTTCCCTACATACCTTCCAAGGAATTTGATTATGTGCGAAATCAACAATTTCTTTAGTTCTAGCTTTTTTCCATTTTTGGCAAACTGCTTTTAATGTTTTTTGTTCATTTTCATTTAAAGTAGATTTTTCTGGTTCTTCGTTTAAAGATACCATCATGGCCTTACCACTGCTTTCTACGCAAACAGATTCATCAGTATCTAGGATATCAAAGAACTGGATGGCTACCGGTCCTTGAGCTAAGCGACGATATTCTAAACCAGAAATAGGAACTAGATATTTATAATAATGAGCAAAATCGCATAGATATACCAGTTTGGCTAATTTTGTTTTTGTTATTTTTCCATCTTCATCTGCTCCGTATTTAATGCATTGGAGAATAATGTTGTGGAATTTTTTTAAGGATTGCTTACTAAAGTTTTGAGAATTAATTTTATTATCTAAGGACAATTCTTCATCCAGAATAATAGATAGGGGAATATCGAAAATTTTGGAGATTTTTTTTAGTTCTCCAAGAGTGATATCTCTTTCTCCTTTTTCTACAGCAACTAAGGTTGGGCGAGATATTCCTATTTTTTTAGCTAATTCTTCTTGAGAAAGTTTGTTAGCTTTCCTGAGCTTGATAATAAGATTTTTCATAGAAGTAGGAATATTTATTTTTGATAATTACTTATATATTTTAATATTGCAATCAAAAAAGCAAATATTTTCACTTTTTTTAATAAAAAAATATTTTTTAATATATTTTGTAAAAAATTTTTACAAAAAAATAATAAAATGTAATACAAAATTTTCTTTGACAGACTAAAAAATATTCGTAGGATTTTCTCGTTCTTTTGGGCGCGTAGCTCAGCTGGTTAGAGCGCTTCTCTGATAAGGAAGAGGTCCGAGGTTCAAGTCCTCGCGTGCCCACCATTCTGGATTTTATCCCCTTTGAGCCATCTATCGAATGGCTTTTTGAGTGTCATAGACTGTACTTCCTTGCCATCGACGATGAGATTCAAGAGAAGGATTTCGGAAATTCGTCGTTTCTGATCATTATTTGCTAAAGCCCAGTATTGGTGGGCATTTATTGATAGTTCAAGAAAATTCGTGAATGTTTTCAAATCATCATCGTGTTTTTGATTTATTGCCTTTTCCTCCTCTCGATGTGTTATCAATGTTTGTTTAAATTTTGCTTTCTTCTTTTCGTGAATCGCTTTTGAATCAGCATCGAACTCGCCCTGTCGTGACAAGGTGGCTTTGCTTACCTCTAAGTCCTCAAGCGCACGCTCTGCCTTGTGGATCATCTCGGTTACTGCCTTCTTTTTGTATTTTCTGTCACTTCGTTTCTTTTCAATGAAGCGTCTCTGTCCTATCACAAACTGGTCGTACTCTTTTTCCGTAAGAAATAAGTTTTTTAGAATTTCTTCAATTGCCTCAAAGACAATCTCTGCCTTGATTCGTGGTTGGTTTGATCGTTTATCCTGACACTCGTAACCAAGTTGCATTTCTCGTCCTCCTGTTCGTCTTACGGGGCGTTCTGCTGGATAAAGGGGATAACCCTCTACTGTTTGAATAAGACCGCTCAAAGGGTGCTGTCGTTTTGTTTTCTTTTTTCTCGGGATTTCCCCTCGCCCAATCTGCTGGCATCTTTGAAATTCTTCCTCTGTGACAATAGAGATAAAAACACTTCCATCTGGTGCGGTCAGTTCTCGATAATCAATTCGTCGTTCGTTCTCTTTTCCTTTTTTGATAACCTGAACTCCATAGTAAAACTCGTCTTTGAGGTAATGTCCTATGCTTGCTTTCAAGGGAGTGTTTCCATTCTTATTTGTAAGCCCTTTTCTTTTGAGGTGTTCTCGAATTGACTGAAGGGATTCTCCTTGGAGGCGCAGTAGAAAAATTTCTTTGATTGTTGGGAACTCGATTGGATGGGGTTTGGGGAACAAACTGCACTTCTCTGCATTTCTCCTGTCCTCACGAATTTTGTCATAGCCAAATTTCCCTCCATACATCAACGCTCCTTCCTTTTCTCGTTTGGTCATTCCTCGAAGAACCACTTCGGATAATTTTTCCGAATATCCTTTTGCTCGAGCAAATTCCATGAAAAGATGTTCTTTTCCTGATCCATCGTTGTGAAATGGGTAATTCACAAAGAACATGTCTTTGATCATTCCCGCCTCAAGTCCATTTCGAGACAACCTGTCGGGATGCCAAGCAAGAATTGCATCTGCTCGTCTTTTCTTCGGATTTTGTATTTTTAGTCTAAAAGGACCCCAGTTTTTTTAGATGAGGAAAAGAAAACAGATTTTGTTGGTTAGGAGGAGAATGATTGCGGAAAACAAAAGGATTGAGAGCGGTCTTCATAAAAGAAATGAAGGAATCAATGTTCATGTTGAGAGATTTTACCTTGAGAAATCGTTTGTAAATTAAGAGAAGACCGCTCAATAAAGCTGTTGTAGATTGCAATAAGGATGCAAAAATCAAGGTAGAGATAATGGTCGCAAACTGGATAAGAGCTACAAGATTGAGAAGTTTTTGGTAATCAAGAACTCGTACACTTTCTAATCCAAACTTAGTTTTTACATGTTTAAAAATGTTCTCTACGCCCCATCGTTCCAAATACATGGTTACTATTTTATTCTTAGAATAACGATAATAATGAAGATTAGAGATGAGACGGATGGGCTCGTCATTATCTAAGTGTTTTTTTATAACCAGAACATATTCCATACTTGTTTCTGGTTTTTGGTTATATCTGTTCATTAGAAATATTGGATATTTACCTGGTTTGAGATTTTTTACTTTAATTAGAACCCCGGTTTTCTTGAGAACAACCTGCCTATTTTCCTTTAACCGAGCGATAAATCGCACTTTTAATTCTGACGACAAAAATCTAAAAAAGTTTTTGTCGTCATTTCCTCGATCAAAAACCCAGACACCTTTTTTATCAATCTTATTTGCAATTTTTGTCACAATTTCTCGTCGCAATTGGTTTTGGAAATACTTATCTCCATTATGTATCTTTAAACGGCAGAGCATGGTATTTATTCCAACTCCATGAAGGGTGTATCCATTCGTTACTTTGCGTTTACTTCCGTCCCATACACGAGCAATCTTATCCATCTTCCTAGAGCATTCTTTGGATATATCGCTGAGATCATAAGCAATAATGGTATCATGCTTTATTTCTGGCTTTGCTCGTTTGAGAGCAAATTTCTCAACTTTCTTCGTCAAAACCACATTCCCTAAATGATGAGCATATTTATCTCCTTGTTTTTTGGCACTGACTTCTTGGTTTTGGGCTAGATGTCGTAGTATGGGGCTTCCTTCTGTAAACAGTCCTCTTACTACTTCTGTAATTGCTTTCTGTTGTGGAACACTACAACCAGAAATAATAGAACGAAGGTTGTTTCTTATTGAATCATGGATATATTTATTCATGGAAAAAAGTTGGGTTAATTTTTAACTTTGCGTCAAAAATTCTACCCTCTTTTTTCCTTTGTTCTAGTACTTTTCCTTCACCCTCTTCTGAAAAACTGGGGTCTTTTTAGTGATTCGCTGTTGACATTTATTAATTATCAGGTATAATATATAAGAAATGTCAAATGAAAACGATTTATCTCCTTTAAAATCACCAGAAAACTTTCCTGGAGATCAAAAGGGCTATTGTGAACACATTAAAGAGGAGATTGATTATCTTATTAGTGCTTTGGAGGAATTAGATCGAGCGAGAGAATTACATTATACAAATACAATAGGACAGAAACAATATAATTATGCACTTAGCGATGTGAGGAGTGTTCCTGAGGAGTATGGGGGAGATCCCCACTTAGATGAAAGAGCTGAAAGAGCATTGAAAATAGTGATGGATTATTTTGTTTGGCAATATGGAAAACAGCTTGGAGTCGATATAAAATCAAGACAATATTTGCGGTTTAGTGATATGAGTGCGGATGATATGTTTAGAATATTAAGCGGTCATTTACCTGAATTATATAGAAAAATTGGTTTTAATATGTTTAAAAGAATGCAATCGGGGGAATTTTTAAGAGCCCTTTTTGTTTCTCATGAAACCCCTAAAGAATATGAGAGCGAATTAACAGGAGTGCTTAGTTATGTAAGAGAGAGACACTCAAAACATAGTGGAATTATTCCAGAATATGAGGTGGAATATAAATTTAATAAAGAAGCGCCTCCCAAGGAACGGCATTTCTCTAGCAATAGAGAAAATAAGTTTCCAATGGATTTAACGCAACCTTCTAGTGAGTCTAGTGCAAGGCATCAGTATATATCTCTTAGTCTTGTAACGGCTCGTCCCCATACAGGAGAAGAAAAGAAGGAGCTATTGAGAAATGATAAACCATATAGAGATGAGTATGAATCAAATATTATTTGGAAGGATTGTTTTGCTTATCAATGTTCCTTGAATCTTGCTTGCGAAACAATTAAACAAGCGAGATTTATCAAATGTGAAGGGATAATAGAAAAATCAGGGCTGAGTCATTGTCTTATAAGCGTAGATAAACCTTTAGAAATAAAACAATGTGAAATTACAGAGGGAAAAATAGAGATAAAGAATGTATTAAAAGCAGAAAGCGTGTTTTTTCATGGAACGACTCTTGTATTAGAACAAGAAAACAAAGAAGTGAATTTTAAGTTATGTGATTTTAGTAATGCGAAAATCGATGACGAAAGGGATCTCTTGAATATTGCAAAGTGGAGTGAAAAATGTTTTTTTTCTCCTCAACAGATTGAAATTCTTACCCGCAATGGATTTAAAGAATTTGAAGAAAAAGGACATCAGAATGCACAAGAAGTATCTCGAAACTTAGAATCTCTTTTTGAAGCAGATTGTGATCATTTGGCAGGACCCGAGCATGAGGAAATTTTATCTACTCGAAATCAAAAAGTAATAGCGGATCTTTTAAATTTAGAAAGAAACAAAGCTTTAAATCCCGATGGTGATTTAGCAGATGTTCCTTTATTTCGTACAGGGGGATTAGAAAAAGTGGGAGAAGGTATTTACCATAGTTCCCGGCAGAATAGGGACGAGGACGGAATATATTATGCAGATGAAGTGAAAAAAGATCTGAGAATGTTGTTTCCTGTATTAGGAGGAGCAGAATCAAGAAGATTGGAAGCTCGAATAAAATTATTTTCAGAACTTTTAACCTTGGAGAATATAGAGAATCCTCAACAGATTCTCAACTTTATTCAAAAAGGTGGCGAAAAATTTTGTGAAGCATTAGGACTTCATAAAGAGATTTTGAAATTAAAAATTAATTTTACTGATTTAGCAAAACACATAGAAGTGGGAAGAAGAGCACAATATAATAAACAGCAGATATACGTAAGTAACAATATTCCACTTGTGTTACAGACTTCAGAAGGAAAATTTGTTCCTTCGGATATTGCTTTTGATGGGAAACGAGTTATTCTTAAACGTCCTCCTCTTGCTCCAGAATCCAAAATAGACCCTTATAGTACGGATGAAGAAAAAAAGTCCTTACTGGAAAAAGGACCTTTCGGCACGCTTCCCATTTATTCTCAACTCCAAATTATAAAAAGACAATTACAAGTTTTAGGTAAGCGTTTGAGTTGGTATAGAGATTATTTAAAAGTGTTATTAAAGAGAAATAATTGTAAATTGCCTATCTGTGAAAAAAATAGTAATGAAATTGTTTTAAGAGGATTTCATCCAAATCTTCTAGATATTTTAGAAGAAAGACGCAATAAAGGGGAAAAAGTTCCAGACAAACCAGTCCCACAAGAGATTATTTTGACTCCGAACAAAAAACAGATTATTGCTGTTTCAGGATCAAATGCGGGAGGAAAGACAATGACTGTTGGCGGTATTTTGCAAAATGTAGCACAAGCACAGGCTGGGGCACCGAGTACTGGAGAAGTAGAGGTCGGTTTAGAAGGAATGTATGACCATATTCTTTATATGTCTACAGAACATGCTAGACCTGGAGAAGCGTCTAGTGGATTACAATCAAGAGCAGAAGTGATTAGAGAATTTATAAAGAAGATTGATTCTATTGCCAAGAAATCTCAAAGGGAAAAACTGCCTAATATCCTTATAGGATTAGATGAGATAGTTATGGATGCTACTAATCCCAATGATGCGCAACTTATAGAAGAAAATCTTATAAAACATCTAAGAGAAAGAACGGATATTAACGTTACCATTTTACTGGTATCACACCATACCCAAGTAATTAAGAATTTAAAATTGAAATTTCCAAACACAGAAATTCTTGTTCCTGATCTAAATCAAAAATATCATTTTATAGAAGGGAATGAACCAGCTATATCTGATCCAAGTGAAGTTTTTAAAGATTTTGGTTTAGAATTTCTTTTAAAAAAAGATGAACAAAGAGATTAATATCGATATTAGATAATTAAGAGTATTTTTTATACACTCCTCTTCCTCGCATTCCTCATCATCCGTCTAGTTAATCCAAAAGCAATAACTAGGATTGGGATTAAGAGAATGTTCAACCAACGCATACTATTTTTCTGTGCCTCGCTTAGTTCTGCAATTGGTCTGTCTGTTACTCCTTTAGAGCGGATAGAAACAAGGTCTTCTCCGAGAGTAAAGACATCTATGGCATTGAGGAAGAAAAGAACATTTCCGGTAAATTGTCCGGCGTAACCTCTGGTGATGAAATCAGAATCACCGAGAATTATTACTTTACCCGCATCATCCTTTTTCTGGGCTTGGACAACTAGGGGAAGTGGTTCTTTGGTATTACGAGGAATGTTAAAACTCTGTTGTTGTGGATCTAAGTTCATAGGGTTGTCTTGTAGAACCATTTCCATCTCTTCACCTTCTGCCAATTCTTGTCCTTCTTCTAGTTGTTTTGGAACCATTACTTCTGCTTGTTCTAAGCCGTACCGACCAGAAGTTTCGGCTAATACCTCTACGGTTACATCTTCTTTTTCTTCTACGCGTAACGGACTTACCCAAGGCAGAATAAAGGATTCTAACTGACTAGTTATAGAATTTTCTTTGTTAAGATTCCTTACTCTTACCCAATATGGGTAAGGAAGAGAGAAAGAAAAGAATCCTTGGGAGAAGGAAGCATTGGTATTAGTAGCGTCTTTCACCAAAGCTTTTTCTACTACTACTCCCCAAGGAGCAAGAAGATTTTCAAAGGTTTCGGTCATTTTAGCCGCCATGATTCCTTCCTTGATCTCTATCTGGTCAATAAGGAAGATGGCATTACCACCACTCGTGACAAACTCTTCGATTTGACCTACTTCGCTGTCTGGAATTGCTTCTGTTGGTCCGGCCACAACGAGAGTATCTATTTCTTCTAAGTTAGCGGCGTCTCCTAAAGTTACATCCATGACAGTATAGTTTTTTTCTAACACGTCCCGGAGAGCATAATCTTGTCTAGGTTCAGGCTTTGTAAAAGAAGGTTGATTACTAATAACTTCGTGTTCTCCGTGACCAGATAAAAACCCAATAGTTTTTTCTTCTAGTGAACTTACTTTCTTTAATGCAGCACTGAAATCGTATTCGAAACTACGGAGATCAGTAAGCATTGGAATTACTTCGTACTTTTCTAATTGAGCAAAAGGATTGTTTTCATCTGCTTCTTTTTCTGGGTCATTCTTGAGTACCGCTAGGCCCATGTAGGCTTTTACAGTTTGTCTCTGATCTTTTTCTATGACCTGCAGTTGTAAAGGAGGTATCCCCAAGACCTGCGCCATCTTTTCATCTTCGTCGTCCTTTAACGGATTAATAGTCTCTACCTTTATTTTTCCTCCAGAAAGGGCCACATATTCTGCCAAATAATCCTCAATGTCTTGTTTGGTTTTTACAAATTGAGCGGGCAGGTTATCTGACAAGAAGAGTTTTACGTTAACTTCAGTAGATAAATCTTTGGCAATGTTCTTAGATGATTTGGATAAGGTGTAGATATTACCTTCGGTGAAATCAAAACGAGTAAATAACTGGTAAGAGATTACATTAAGGGCCACGATGGCAATAACTATTTCTATGAATTTAAGAGGGCGTTTCATGGTGTATTATATTATAATATAACAAACTATCTTCTAGTTTTCAACGTTTGCACGTTGAGAAGTAAGAAGAGAACAATAAAAGAAAGATAAAAGATAAAGTCTCTGGTATCTATTACTCCTCTCAGAATGGAATTGTAATGAGTCCCTAGAGATAAGGTTTTACATAATGAACCAAGCCAATTAGGAAGGAAGGCGGTAACAATACCGTCTCCTAAAATTAAGAAGGCAAACAGGACTAGTACAGAAACTATGAAGGCTACTATTTGGTTACGGGTGAGACTACTAATAAAGAGTCCCAAAGAAATATAAGCCATACCAAGTAGTAAAGCTCCAAAGTAAGCGGTCAAAACTACTCCCCAGTCTAGGTTTCCTACAAAGCTTAAAGAAATAGCCACGGGGAAAGTTAACAGTAAAGCTAAGGCTAAGAAAATAAAACTTCCTGCTGCCTTACCAAGGACAGCTTCTTCCACCGAAACAGAAGAGGTAAGTAAAGTTTCTACTGTTCCTTGCCGGTATTCTTCTGACCAGAGTCGCATGGTCAGAGAAGGAATAAGGAATAAGAAGATCCAGGGAAGAATGCCAAAAAATCCTCTCATTTCTGTTTGGCCAATCAGGAAGAAAGTACGAAAGAAAAGCCAAGAAGAAAGAAGTAAGAAAACAACTAGAAAGATGTAAGCAATAGGGGAGTTAAAATAGAGTCGTAACTCCTTTCTAACTAGCGCCTGGAATTTGTCTTTATTAATTTGGATCATGTTACTTTTGGGTTAGTTTCTGGAAGATGTCTTCCATAGTTTGTTTTTCTGAAATTATTTCGAGTAGCTCTAGTTCTGCTAGAGCTAGAGCCTTCACAATGTCAGATCTCATGTCTTCTGTAGTGAAGACACTTACCTCTATTACTCCTTTTTCTTTGGAAGGTCGGTGTTCTATCCGATCGACATTCTTAATCTTTTTGAGATGTCGTTCGGTTTTCTTTGGACAACCTTTAATAGTAATCCTTGTGCAGTGGACAGAATCTTGTCCTCCCAGACTTTCTGGAGTTCCTTCTCCCACTAACCTACCTTTGTTGATAACTACTACTCGGTCGGCAATAGCTTCTACCTCCTGCATAATGTGAGTAGAAAGAATAATAGTTTTCTTTTTACCAAGACTAGTAATGAATTTTCTAATTTCAATGATCTGATTTGGATCCAGTCCCGTAGTTGGTTCATCCAGAATTAGAATCTCTGGATCATGGATAAGAGCTTGAGCAAGCCCTAGTCGTTGTTTGTATCCTTTAGATAGTTCGGATACGTCAGCGTATAACTTCTCCATTAGTCCGCAGGTTTTAGCGGCTTCCCTAATAGCTTTTTCTCGGTCTTCTTTAGCAATACCATGGACGGAAGCCATAAAGTCTAAGTGTTCCCAGACATTTAGTTCTGGATAAAGGGGAGCATTTTCTGGTAAGTAGCCAATTTTGTTTTGGAGACGTAGGAGGGATTTCTCTTCTAAGAGTTCTCCATCTATCTCTACGGATCCCGCGTCGGATTTAAGGAAACCAGTAATAATTTTCATGGCGGTGGTTTTACCAGCACCATTAGGACCAAGTAGGGCTAGTATTTCTCCTTGCTGGACTTCAAAATCTACGTTGTCCAAAGCACGAAGGGGACCGTAATTCTTTTGTAAATTTTTAACAGTGATCATTTTTGATGAATTTAACGAGTTAGATTTTTAGAGTTTAGAAATTATTTATCAAGGTTTTCTTTGGTTTTTAATTTTTATTTTATGAATAGGCAGAAGATAAATAATTACCCAAATTCACATCTGGTATTTTTAGAAATATAAAAATTAGCGTCAATAAAAAAATGTTGAAAAGAGTAAAAAAATATTATTTTTTTATCATTGTGTTATGAAGCTGGTAGCTCCGAGCCAAGCCAAATCGAAGATAGTTTTTTGGGTACGAAAAAGTTCTGGATTTTCTATCAAAACTCCGACTGGATTTTCTTCACTTAAATTCATAATGGCAATGGAACCACCAAAAATAGAAATGTCAGAATCAAAATAGAATTCTTCACTGGAGATAAGGAAGATTTCGAGTAATCGTTCATCAAATTTCTTGGGAAAAAATCGTACCTGAAATTCTTCAGCCGTTTTAGTGCGAGGGGAAATAAACCGAGTTTTTATTTTCTGTTCTAAACGTTCTTCAAAGTGATGTGGCAAGAATTCTGGCAAGAAAGAAGAAAGTTTTTCAAAGTTGGAGAAACTTACTATTTCTCCTCCAGCGTGTTCTAGCATCTGGTCAAAGATATTTTTGATACCCGCTTTTCCTTCAAAGAACTGAATACGTGGTTTGCGGGGATTTTGACTAGAAAGAGCTAGTAATTCCGGCACTAAATCTTTGGCGAGATTTAGCTTCTCCATTTGGCGATTAATAAATACTCTGGGGTTTTCGGCGGAGAATTGGGCAATTTTGGATTTCTCAGATCGACGAATAAAACCTTTTTTTAACAGCTTCTCAATATGATGATAACAATTAATCCGACCAATTTTGGTAAGCCTGGAAATTCCCGCCACACTAGAAGTACCAAACTCTAGTAGAGCTAAATATATTCTTATCTCCTCTGAGGATAACCCTAGATCTTTTAGGTTTTTTTCTAGCATTTGTAAAAATTTTTCGACAGTATTTTATACCTTCTATTTGTTTATTTCAAGGGATTTTTTAGATTTTTTAAAATTAGAAACTTGGTAAAATTAGAAAATGTCTTAAAATACAAAATGAAATATATTTTGAATATTTCAAATGAAAAAAATCTGTGCCGCATCCGGTCAAGAATTTGAAATCACAGAAAGTGATATGAAATTCTATGAAAAGATAGGAGTCCCTATTCCTACTCTTTGTCCCGAAGAGCGTTTAAGAAGAAAGACGATTTTCGAAAATCAACGAAATTTATATTACCGAACCTGTGATGCTACAGGAAAGAAACTTCTTTCTAACTATTCTCCGGAGAAAAAAATACCAATTTATGGTATTGATTATTGGTTATCTGATAAATGGGATCAGTTTGTAACTGGTCGAGATTTTGATTTCTCTAGGCCCTTTTTTGAGCAATTTGCAGAACTAGCAGAAGTTGCTCCAAGACCAGCATTACAACGATTCCCAGAATATGATGAGAATTCTGATTTCACAAATTATGCTGGGAAAAATAAGAATTGTTATCTTATTTTTGATTCAGATAAGAACAGAGATTGTTATTATTCATACTCCATTAATTTATGTGAAAGCGTAGTGGATTGTTATCGTTGTGATAAATGTGAACTTTGTTATGAATGTACGGATTGTGCCCAGTGTTATGACAGTGGTTTTTTGCAAGATTGTGTTAATTGTCATGATTCTTTTTTCCTAAAAAGCTGTATAGGATGTTCTCATTGTTTTGGGTGTGTGAATCTACGCAATAAGGAGTATTACTTCTTAAACCAAAAATGTACCAAAGAAGAATATGAAGAGAAATTAAAGGGAATATCTCTAGATAATTTTAATGAGCTCCAGAAAATGAGAACTCAATTTAAAGAATTTATGAAGAAATTTCCTCATAAATTCATGGAAGGAGTCCATAATGAAAATGTTTTAGGGAATTACTTAGTAAACTGCAAAAACGCTTTTAATTGTTTTGATTCTCGTAATTTATGGGACTGTAAATACGTCTTACAAGCTTTTGACGATCTTAAAGATGCTATGGACTGTAAGGAATGTGGGGACAAAGCAGAACTTCTTTATGAATGTGATATTTGTGGTTATAACGTTCATTCTTTACGTTTTTGTTCTCACTGTTTTGGAGTTACTCAGTCAGATTATTCTTATTATTTGCGGAACTCTCAAAACTGTTTCGGATGTGTTGGGCTGCATAACGCTAAATATTGCATTCTTAACAAGCAATACAGCAAAGAGGAATATGAAGAACTAAAAGAGAAAATTATTGAACACATGAAGAAAACCAATGAGTGGGGAGAATTTTTCCCCATGAAACTCTCTCCTTTTGGTTACAACGAAACCATTGCCCAAGATAATTATCCTTTAACTAAAGAAGAAGTATTGAGTAAGGAATGGAAATGGAAGGATGAAGAATTAGGAACTAAATATGATGGTCCTAAGTACGAAATTCCGGAGAATATAGATGACGTAGATGATGACATTTTAGATAAGATTTTAACCTGTGAAAAAACAGGGAAAAATTATCGGATTGTAAGACCGGAATTAGAGTTCTATCGGAAGATGAATTTACCAATCCCAAGAGTCTGTCCGGAAGCAAGAGAGGATGGGCGTAGAAAACTACGTAATCCTAGAAAACTTTATGATCGGAAATGTGATGAATGTAGTGTAGGATTCCATACTACTTATGCTCCGGATCGTCCGGAAAAGATTTACTGTGAAAAGTGTTATTCCGAATGTGTAGACTAATATGAAAAAAATATGTGCACTGTCCGGAAAAGAATTTGAGATTACCGAAAAGGATCTCAAGTTCTATGAAAAAATGGGCGTACCCGTTCCTACTCTTTGTCCAGAAGAAAGACAACGAAGGAGAATTGCTTATCGGAATTTTAGGTCTCTTTATCGTCGTAAATGTAGTGCTACCGGTAAGATGATTATTAGTATGTATCATGAGGACCAGCCTTTTTCGGTATACGAAAATGGTTATTGGTGGTCAGATAAATGGACTGCTCTAGATTATTCTCAAGATTTTGATTTCTCTCGTCCTTTCTTTGAACAATACCAAGAGTTAGCTCAAAAAGTTCCTCGATTTGCCACAGCAAATGTAAATTGCGAAAATTCACAGTATTCTAATTTTGCTTGGAGAGCGAGAAATTGTTACTTGGTTTTTGGGTGTGTGCGTGATGAAGATTGTTTATATGGACATATTGTTTGGGATTGTAAGGACTGTACAGACAATCTGTATCTCTTTCGTTGTGAATGGTGTAGCAACTGTACGGATTGTATAGATTGTTACAACACTCATTTTTCTACAGAATGTGCTCATTGCACAGACAGTTATTTTCTACATGATTGTCGTAGTTGTCGGAATTGTTTTGGGTGTGTGAATTTACGTAATAAGCAGTATTACTTTTTTAATAAACCTCACACTAAAGAAGAATATGAAGAGAAATTAAAACAATTCTTACCTCTTACTCATACTACTATTGAGCAGGGTCTTAAATGGCTAGAGGAAACAAAGAAAACTAAAGCAATTTTTCCTCCTTATTTTGGTGTTCAAAATGAGGATGTTTCTGGAGATCACTTATATGAATGTAAAAACATAACTAATAGTTTTGATGCTAAGCGTGGGGAAGAATCTAAACATCTTTATACCTCCTATGAACAAATTCATTCCCAGGACATTTCCTTTACCGGAGACCAGACTAATTTTTGCTACAATTGCCTAACGATTGGAAATAACCAAGATCTAATCTGTTGTCATAAATGTTTTCAGGGACACTCGCTTTCTTACTGTGAATTTTGTTATTCCTGTCATGATTGTTTTGGTTGTAATGGTCTGCGAAACGCCAGTTATTGTATTTTTAATAAACAATATTCCAAAGAAGAATATGCGGAATTAAAGAATAAGATCATTACTTACATGAAAGAAACTAGAGAATGGGGTGAATTTTTTCCTATAGGACATTCTCCATTTGCCTACAACGAAGCGATTGTGAATGAATATCTTCCTTTAACAAAAGAAGAGGTGTTTGCACGTGGTTTAAAATGGCGGGGTGATCAACCGTCTTTGGAGACTTACGAAGGACCAAAATATGATGTACCGGGAAAAATTGCGGATACCGATGATGATATTTTGCAGAAAGTTCTGGTGTGTCAGCGTACTGGAAAAAATTATCGTGTTACCAAACAAGAACTTATTTTTTATAGGAAGATGGGTTTGCCGGTGCCTTTACTTTGTCCAAGTATTCGTCATGAAGAACGAATGAAAATCCGTAATGCTAGAAAACTATATGAGAGAAAATGTGATAATTGTGGCGTAGATATTGAGACCACTTTTACACTAGAAAGACCAGAAACGGTCTACTGTGAGAAATGTTATTTGGAATATGTGAATTAGGGTAGTATATTATAATATATCAGCTTATCTCTGGCATATAAATTACGGTTTTTCTGAATAAAAACTTGCTTTTTCTGAAATACTGAATTACAATATTACTGAAATACTGAATTTTTTATAAACATGGCTAAAGTTCTACCGATTTCAGAAAGAGGACAATTTACTATTCCGAAGAAATTTCGGGAGAAATTTAAGGATCCATATATTATTTGTGATGAACAAGAAGGCCGTATTTGTTTTTGGCTTAGTTCTCCTCAGCTAGTAAAATCAGATGTTCCAGAAGATAGTGAGGGGAAAGTTAGTCCAGAAGTTGTAAAGGAATTGGATGAGGCTATAACAGAATACGAAGAATCTGGTCGTAGTTTTTCTTTGGAAGAGGTTATGAAAGAATCTAAAAACCTTTAATGAAATATTTAATTAGATTTTCCAAGAAAGGAAAGGAGAGTATGTTTCTTCTGCCCAAAGATACCCAATCGAGGATTGGAAAAAAATTGCAATATTTCATGTTGGCAGAAAATCCTTTTTTCTATGCAGAAAGGTTGATTAATAGGCCAAATGAGTATAAATTTCGGGTTGGAAATTATCGGATTATTTTTACAACAAAAGAAGTCGAAAATGTTTTAATTTTGCTGGTTCTAAGAGTAGGACATCGGCGAGACATCTATAATAAAAAATGAAGACATACTTAATTATTGTCCCTCAGTACAAGCCAGAAACAGTACTAGCTAAAACCGCTCGTCAGGAGAATATGCGTAATGCGGAAAAGTTCATGGATGTTTTTGAAAACCTCCATGAATCCTTAGCAGGTAAAAAGATTTCTTTTGAGATGATTGTGTTTGGGGAAAACATTGGTTTTTGTTTTTCGGCAGATGAAGCTACCTGTGAGGTGGTAGCTGGACAAATCTATGCCATGGATATGGATGCCGACATTGTCGAAATTCCAGACTTTACAACGAGGATTAAAAAATCTACTAAATTCTACTGGTCAGAATTAGGACTAGAACGAAATGATCTGTTTCCCTTAAAAGAATTTCCAGAATTTGAAAGTGATTCCTTGAGTAGTGTTTTAAACGTACTTTCTAGTGGAACGCCAGGTGAAGGAATTTGGATTCAGATTGTTTGTGAAGCAGAAAGAGATACTGGCTGGCATCATTTTATTCTGGGTTGGCGCAAGAGATTAGATAAAATTAGACAGATTTTTAGAACGAAATACTGGTTTAAGAAGGGGGTAGCACAGGGCTTTCGAGAAAAAATACATGATAAGGTGACCGGTCGACTCTTCCGGACCAATATTAGAATAGCTACTCTAGCAGAAGATCCTTCTAAGAATCCCAAATCTAAGATTCAGGCAGTCCTAGGAGGAATGCAGGGATTTAATACTTTGGATTTTAACCGTATTAAGCCAAGTAAAATTTCCAATAATGCTGTTACTGGGGTAAAAAGGTTTAGATCCCGCACCTTAAAAGGCGGATTTTTATTATCTACTAAAGAACTAACTACCCTTTTTCATCTGCCTAATGAACAAAAGGTTCCCAATCTGATTCATGTTCTTTCTCGTCGAGCAGAACCACCGTCAGATTTACCGGTAGATAAAAAAGATAAAGAAATTTCTTTCTTTGGAGAAACAAATTTCCACGGCAAAAAGATTCCTTTTGGAGTGAAACGTTCTGATCGCAGAAGACATCTATATACTGTAGGAAAATCTGGTAGTGGAAAGTCTAAATTACTAGAACTATTGGTCAAAAACGATATTGAAAATGGTCATGGAGTAGGAATCTTAGATCCCCACGGAGATTTAGTAGATAACATCCTAAAATGTATTCCAGAAAATAGGATTAAGGATGTTGTTCTTTTCGATCCTTCGGATCTAAATTTCCCCGTGTGTTTTAATCCTCTAGCGGATGTTCCAGCAGAATTAAAAATCAGAGTAACAATTGGGTTTATAGAAATATTTAAGAAGCTTTTTGGAGCTAATTGGACCCCTCGTCTAGAACACGTTTTACGGTATACAACTTTAGCGTTACTGGATACTCCTGGAACAACAATTCTTTCTATTTTGAAGATGCTTTCGGATAAGAATTATCGTCAAACCATTGTGCGGAATATTCAGGATAATGTGGTTAAGAACTTCTGGGTTAATGAATTTGCTGGTTGGTCAGAAAAATTCGATAACGAAGCCATTACTCCACTATTAAACAAAGTGGGACAATTTGTTTCCACTAACATGATTCGTAATATCGTGGGACAACCAGAAAATAAAGTGGAGTTTCGGGACATTATGGACGGAAAAAAGATTTTACTCATGAAAGTTTCCAAAGGAATTTTAGGAGAAGAAAATGCAGCCCTTATGGGAGCTTTAGCTATTACTAAAATTTACCAGGCCGCCATGAGTAGAGCCGATACCGAAGAAAAAGAACGAGTAGATTTCTATTTCTACGTTGATGAATTTCAGAACTTTGCGACAGATACTTTTGATGAAATATTATCCGAAGCTCGTAAATACCGACTAAACATCACCTTAGCCCACCAGTTTATGGGTCAGTTATCTAAAAAGATATTAACCACGGTCTTTGGTAATGTTGGTTCCATGGTCACTTTCCGGGTTGGGGGAGAGGACGCTAAGATATTAGAGGCAGAATATACACCTCGGGCTAAAGAAAGGGATATTATCAATCTAGCCATGCGTAATTTCTACTGCAAGATGTCTATTGATGGTGAGGTAAGAGAAGCCTTTTCTGGCAGAACCTTAAACATGTCTTTCCCTAAGGATGATTTTTCTAAGGAGTGTGTAGAACATTCTCGTAAAACCTATTCCAGACCTCTGAAAGAAGTAGACGATATTCTCCAACAGTGGGAAGAAGGAAAGTACGATCCTAAGTCCAAAGGGAAAGGAAAAAGTTCTTTAGACGAAGAAGTGGAGTTTAATGAGCCAATAGTCTAACTTAGGGAGAATAGTTTATTTGCTATTATATTATAATTATGTTATAATATAATTTAATGATTAACAAATTCTCGGTAATAATTCCTTCCTACAACGAAGGGGAATGGCTCAAGAAAACAGTGCTTGGAGTACTGGAGAATACTGACTACCCAGATTTTGAAATTATCGTTGTGGCAGATGGTTGTACCGACGATTCTTTGGATTTCCTGCAGAAGGGAATTCCCAATGTTTTATTAGTAGAATTAGAAGAATCCGTAGGAGCAGCTAAAGCAAGAAATATGGGAGCAAAGGTTGCCACCGGAGATGCCTTGGTTTTTATAGATTCCCACATGGTCCCATCCCAAACAGATTGGCTCCAAGAGCTTACGGTGCAATTAGAAGACAAGAAAATTGGGGCAGCTACCTTAAAGATTCCCTATTTAGAAGAACCAGATCGGGTGGCTTTTATCTATACTCTCGGGGATTTTGCTTTAGAACCAACCTGGATTTCTCCATTAAATAAAGCCAAAATACATAATGTACCAGTTATTCCTGGAGCTTGTTTTGCGATGCGGAAGGAATTATTTGTAAGTACAGGTGGTTTTGATGAAGGACTTCACAAGTGGGGCAGAGAAGATTTAGAATATTCTCTACGTTTGTGGCGACTGGGGTACGATTTATCGATGTCCACAAAATCCGGTATTGCTCACTCTTGGGAACGGAAAAGAACTTTTGAAATCTCTTGGGATGAGGTAGATTATAATATCCTACGTATTTCTCTCACCTTACTTTCTGATTCTTGGCAGAAGAAAGTAAAAGATTGTCTTCAAAAAGTTCGTTCTGCCAATGTGATTAAGTTTTATAGGGAATTAGAAAATGATCAGAAGTTTCTGTCCCGTAAAAGAGATTTAGAACAGAAGTTTAAACGTAGTTTTGCGGAATGGGAAAAGACTTTCTCTGCCATGCTACCAGTTTTGCGTAAAAAATAAGGCGGAATTTATAGAAGAGGTTAGCTATTAAGACAAAGTCTCTTTTGGTTTGTCAATTGCAAATTTTATAAAAGTTTGTACGCTTCGCCAGAACAAAATCACCTTGTTCTATAACTATGCCGAATTACGAACGCAACATTCGTTTAATCCTCTTTCTGATTCTGCCCATTCTAGGGTTCTTGCTAGGTTGGAGCTTGAGTCAGAAAAATGCTGGACCACCAGCAGTGACTGTAAAAATAGAAGAAACAAAAGGAGCAGAAGTGATAGAGATCCCTCAAATTAAACCAAAAAAAAGGAATATTAAACCAAAGAATGTGGATTTAGATATTTTTTGGGAAACTTGGAATTCTATGGAAGAAAACTTTCTTCACAATGAAAAGCTTAATGTCAGAGAGCAGATTTATGGGGCGACTAAAGGTTTAATTAGCTCCTTAAAAGATCCCTATACGGTATTTATGACTCCGGAAGACACTCAAAAATTTGAAGAATCTATTTCTGGAGAGTTTGAAGGCATTGGAGCAGAAATTGCTATTCGTAATGAACAGTTAGTGGTAGTTTCTCCTCTCAAAGGTTCTCCAGCAGAACTTGCTGGGCTGCGGGCTGGAGATGTTATTTTCAAAATAGATAATGAACCAACTATAGGAATAAGTGTGGAAGAAGCAGTAACTAGAATTAGAGGACCTAAGGGAGAAAAAGTTGCTTTGACGGTACTAAGGAATGGCGAAAAAAATCCGATAGAAATCACTATTGTGCGAGACAATATTATTCTCAAGAGTGTGGAATGGAAAATGAAGGATGATGTAGCAGTGGTAACTGTATCTCAATTTGGAACAGAAATGACCAGAGAATTCCAGGAAGCAATTCCAGAAATTCTTTTACAAAATCCGCGAGGGATGATTTTAGATTTCCGTAATGATGGTGGAGGATTGCTAGATGCTTGTGTCAAACTTGCTTCTGAATTCTTAGATCAGAAAGTAATTGTCAAAACTAAGGGGCGAAATTTTGGTGATTCTGGGGAAATTATGAGTGGGAATAGTGGAGCATTTTTAGATATGCCACTAGTTGTTTTAATCAACAAAGGGTCTGCTTCTGCTTCCGAGATTTTTGCTGGAAGTATTCAAGACCATTATCGTGGAGTAATTTTAGGAGAAAAATCTTTTGGAAAGGGATCAGTGCAAAATGTAATTCCTTTGTCAGATGGTTCTAGTCTCAAAGTTACTATTGCCGAATGGTTAACTCCAGGTGGAAAATCTATTAATGAAGTAGGAATAGAACCAGATGAGGAAATAAAAATTACGGAAGAAGATCTTTCAGAAGGCAGAGATCCAGTTCTAGATAGAGCCTTAGATCTTGTTGGTACTGATGAAGCAAAAGATATTCTAGAAGATAAGAAAATGACAGAAGAAGAATCTTCGGAGAGCAAGAAAGAAGAAGTTCCAATAACACAATAATTCTGGTTGTGATTTTTTTAGTTTCTAGTACCGTTTTTACTGATGAAAAAGTGGGTATTTGTAATAGGGGTTTTGTTTAGTTCTCAAGTCTCTGCCCAAGAGATTCTAGAGGAGCTTAATTTAGTATTTCCAGATCGAATTCTAACCCTCAATTTTGAAGCTCAACCAGAGCTCTTAATCCAAGCTCCTCATCACTTTTTGGTGCTAGGAGAGACTAGAGTTCCTATAGACTTGCAAGGAGATTTAGTACAGGAAAACGAATTTCTCAAATTAGAGACAAAGTTTGTGACCGAAATTTCTCCAGAAAACCTACATGAATTCCTGAAGGGTAGCTCTATTTTGCGGGACGAGAATTTTCGGAAGACTGTAGAGATTTTTTTGGATGAAGAGGGAGAGATTCTTTTTGAGGGGAAACCACGTAATGGTTTTGAGGTCGAAGAAGAAAACCTTGTTTCTCTAATAAACGAAGCTTTTTTGTCAGCAAAGAATTATGTACGGGTTCCAGCTCAGAAAGTTTTTTCTGAAGTTGTTGTTCATCCAGACCTTAAAGAAAGAGGAATCCAAGAAATCATTGCTATTGGCGAATCTAACTTTGCTGGGTCTTCTGAAGCCAGAAGACAGAATATTATTGCTGGAGCACAAAAGTTCAATGGGGTGGTGGTGAACAAAGGGAGAACTTTTTCTTTTAACAATATACTAGAATCTGTTACGGAAGATGATGGATTTGTGAAGGAATTAGTAATCAAAGGAAATAAGACAGAAAAGGAGCTAGGAGGGGGGGTTTGCCAGGTTTCCACAACGGCTTTCCGAGCCGCCTTTTCTGGTGGATTTCCTATTCCCTCTCGTCGTAATCATTCCTATGCTGTTCCCTACTACAAGCCTTATGGGTTAGATGCTGCTATTTATATTGGAGCTCTGGATCTGAGATTTAATAATGATACTGCCGGAGACATTCTCATCCAGACTTTTACAGAAGGAGATAATCTCTTTTTCGTTTTCTATGGTACAGATGATGGACGGAAGGTTAGTTTAGAAGGGCCTTTTATCTCTAATTACAAACAAGCTCCAGAAGCTATCGTTTACGAAACAGAAGATTTGCCTTTAGGAGAAATAGAAGAAATTGGTGCTTCGCATGATGGATTCAGAGCAGAATGGGTTAGACGAGTGGAGAAGGATGGTAATCTTAACGTTGCGACCTTTGCTTCCGACTATCGTCCTTGGGCGGCTAGACAAAGAGTAGGAACTAAAGTATCTATGGAAAGTCCAGAATGAAGATTCATTTTGTTGGTATCGGGGGGATTGGTATCTCTGCCTTAGCGCAATTTTGTTTGAGTAGGGGAGACATCGTTACCGGTTCTGAAATGCAAGAAACAGTAATTCTTCCCAAGCTTAGGAAGCTGGGAATTAAAGTAATACTACCCCAAAAAGAAGAAAATATAGCAGAAGATACAGATCTGCTCGTGTATTCGGAAGCGGTTCCAGAAACAAACCCAGAAAGAGTATTTGCAACCAAGAATAACATTCCCCAAAAATCTTACTTTGCTTATTTGGGGGAAATTTCCAAAGGTTATAGAACTATTGCAGTATGTGGAACGCATGGAAAAACATCCACTATAGCGCTTCTTGCGACAGGACTGGCAACTACAAATCTAGATCCTACGGTAATTGTGGGCACTACCTTGCCACAATTTGGTGAAACTAATTTCCAAAAAGGGAGTGGTGAGTGGTTATTGGTAGAAGCCTGTGAATATCGTCGTAATTTTAGATTTTTGAACCCAGAGGTCGTAGTACTTGCTGATCTAGATTATGATCATCCAGATGCTTTCCCTACTGAAAATGATTATTACCAAGCTTTTGCTGATTTCTGTAATAGTGCAGAGACAGTGATTTATCATGATAATGAAAAATCTAGACGAGTTTTAGTGACTTTCAAAGGAAATAGAATTACAGTAACAGAGCTAGAACAACCATTATATTATAATATAATATCTGGGGGATGTAATCAGCGGAATCTAAGTTTGGCGTTAGAAACAGCGAACTACTTAGACGTAGATCTTGAGGAATTTAAGAAAGGATTAGAAAGCTTTGTTTCGCCGGGGAGAAGACAAGAATACTTAGGAGAAAAAAATGGAATTCATATTTATGATGATTACGCACACCATCCTACAGAACTTAAAGCACTCATTGCTGTCTTACGGGAAAAACATCCAAACAAAAATATAACCATGATTTTTGAACCGCACCAACATGCGCGCACTATCCAGTTTTTTGATGGATTTGTAGAGGTACTCCAATTGCCAGACAAGATTGGTATCTTTCCTATTTATCCCGCCAGAGATGCCGAAGAAGATAAACAAAAAATGCCAACTTCCAAACTTATCCAAGCCATTCCAAATGCGATAGAGATTAAGGATGTGGCAGATGCGAAAGAATTTGCTAGTCAATTAAGCAAAGGAGATGTTTTGGTTTTTACAGGAGCTGGAAAGGTGGATGAATTGGCGAAGGAGTTCATTATAAAATGATTTGACTTCTGAGGGAATATTATATAAAAGCGATATAATTATTATTTAAAATAACATGCCAATAGACAACCAAGATCGATTTAAAGATGAATTTGATTTTTCCAACTTAACCAACATTAATAAAACAGCAGAAGTAAGAATATGTGCTAGGTCAAAAAAGCAACCGGGAGTAGGTGTGGTTGTTCAGAACGTAGAAGGTGGTGTAGAAATAATTTGTGGCGCCTATGATGAAAATGGAAGATGTCATTGGGGGGCTAGTTGTTGTACCACGGAGGATGATTTAAAGAAATGTAGTCAGGATGATGGAAAAGGAGTGACTGTTGTAAGTAGAAAATCTAGAATGGTTGAGAATAGCTCTTCTCTGGGAAGTTATCCTATGTAATAATATTTGTTTACAGGGAGATCATTGACTTTTACCTCTATATCACGAGAATCTAACTGTTATATTTTTAGAGATGGAAGTAGAAGTAAAAGATATTTTTCGGGAAACAAAAAAACTTCTTAATCAGGAAATCATTGTTTCTGGTTGGGTAAGAACGGTGCGTTCTTCCTCACAAGTAGCTTTCTTGCAATTACATGACGGGACATTCTTTAGTCCGGTACAAGTTGTTTTTGAACCAACGCTTTCTAATTTTACAGAGATAGAAAAGATTACGATTGGTTCGGCGATAGAGGTAACTGGTAAGTTGGTAGAATCTAAAGGTGGAGGACAAGATTTTGAAATCAAAGCTGAGAGGATAGAAGGGAAGGGAGCTTCTGATCTAGATTATCCTCTCCAAAAAAAGAGACATACTTTCGAATATCTCCGTACCATTGGACACCTGCGTCCTCGTTCCAACACTTTTCAAGCGGTTTTTAGGCTCAGATCTAAATTGGATTATGCCATTCATAAGTTTTTCCAGGAAAGAAACTTTGTCTATTTACATTCGCCAATAATCACCACTAGTGATTGCGAAGGAGCCGGGGAAATGTTCCAGGTGACAACTCTAGATCTCAAAAATCCTCCCCTAACTAAAGACAAAGAAATCGATTTCTCTAAAGACTTTTTTGGTAAACCAGCTTCCTTGACTGTCAGTGGACAGTTGCAAGGAGAAGCTTTTGCTTTAGCTTACAAGAAAATATATACCTTTGGTCCAACTTTTAGGGCAGAGAATTCCAATACTGCCAGACACGTAGCAGAGTTCTGGATGATGGAACCGGAAATAGCCTTCGCAGATATTAATGACAATATGGATTTAGCAGAAGATATGATGAAGTACGTTATTAATTATGTCTTAGAAGAACTTCCGGAAGAGATGGAATTCTTTGATAAGTTTATTGAACCAGGGGTGTTAGATAGACTAAAGAAGATTGCCAAAGCCAGTTTTGAAAGAATTACCTACACGAAAGCTATTGAAATTTTAGAGAAATCAAAAGAAAAATTTCAGTTTCCAGTAAAGTGGGGATTAGATCTTCAAAGTGAACACGAACAGTACATCTGTAAGCATTACGATAAGCCAGTTTTTGTCGTAGATTATCCAAAAGAAATAAAAGCTTTCTATATGCGACTTAACGATGACAATAAAACTGTTGCGGCGATGGATTTACTGGCTCCAGGAGTTGGAGAAATTATTGGTGGATCTCAAAGAGAAGAAAGAATGGATGTCTTGGAAAAAAGAATCAAAGAATCTGGACTAAATAAGGAAGACTACTGGTGGTATTTAGATCTCAGAAAATATGGAGGGGTAAAACACGCTGGTTTTGGTCTTGGTTTTGAACGCCTTATTATGTACATGACGGGAATGAGTAATATCCGGGACGCCATTCCTTTTGCGAGGACTCCGAAGAATGCGGAGTTTTAGAGCACCTTTGGTTGAACTGTCCAAATTGTTTTTCCTGCCTCTGTTTTTTCTTCGCAAGTAAGAAATCCAGTTGCTAATAGTACTTTTGTAGTACTATCAATATGTTCAAAGATAGTAGTTACTAATTGTGCTGCTTTTTCTCCTGCTTTAACAGGATCTCCATTGAAATGAGCTGGGCTATTTCGATAATTATTGAGGAAACTTCCCATTTGGCTGAGACGAAATTTGATTTCTCTTTGTTCACTGTCTGAGATATCAGCTTTATCGGATTCCTCGTCAAGCTCCTTTAGTATTCCGTCGATGTGTTTATCGACAGTTTGTGCATTTGCAAAATAACCTCCAGCATTTTCAGGATTGCTACCACTCGGTAATTCTAAACCTTTTGCGAGCTGGAATAAAAATCCTTCTAGAGCTTTATAGGCAGGAGCCATAAGAAAAGAGAAATCAGTAACAGCTTGTGCACCAGGAATTCTTGCTTCAAGAAGGATAACTTCATCCACAAGGTGGTCTAAAATTTTTTCCTCCAAAAAAAGCAGGGTTTTGTGATCAAAAATTTTTTTTAATGTCGTGATATATCCAGCTTGGTCGTGTCGTTTTTGTTTCAATTCAGGATCATCATTTATTTGATTCCATTTATCATAATGTCTAGCCATTTTTAATGTGATTAAAGTAGCGATATTTTTGCACTCTCTTAAATAGAGTGCAAATTCGTTTTTTACTGGATTCCTGCCTGCGCAGGAATGACGAAATACG
Source organism: Candidatus Altimarinota bacterium (assembly GCA_021734525.1). Lineage (GTDB taxonomy): Bacteria > Patescibacteriota > Gracilibacteria > UBA4473 > UBA4473 > JAIPGU01. The sequence goes on from JAIPIW010000001.1 coordinate 44,140, forward strand.
AGAGTTTGACTGTCATCTTAAAAAACACGACAATTTGTGTACTTAATTTTAGGAATGCTTAGAACTCACACCTGCGGAGAACTCAGATCCAAACAAATTGGCAAGGAAGTAACTCTTTGTGGTTGGGTACATAATCGTCGAGACCACGGAGGGATTATTTTTGTAGATCTACGGGATAGATATGGACTAACCCAAATAGTCTTTGATCCAAAATCAAATAAAAAAGCACATTCTTTAGCAGAAGATGTTAGATCAGAATGGGTTTTAGCGGTAACGGGAAAAGTAAGAGACAGGGGAGAAGGATTACACAATAAGAACCTAGATACCGGAGGGATAGAGGTAATTATTAGTGAAATAGAAGTTTTAAACAAAGCCAAAACTCCTCCTTTTGAAATTGATGGAGATGTTAAGAATGATGACCTCCGGATGGAATACCGTTACTTAGATTTACGGAGAGAAAGGATGCAGAAGAATCTAAAACTCAGACACGAAGTTTGTCAGGTAGTTAGAGAATACTTTAGTAAAAATGATTTTTTAGAAATAGAAACACCAATTCTAGTGAAAGGTACTCCAGAAGGTTCCAGAGAATACTTAGTTCCTAGTCGTATTCATCCAGGAAAGTTCTATGTTCTTCCTCAATCTCCTCAACAGTTGAAACAGCTTCTGATGGTGGGCGGAATAGATAAATATTTTCAGATTGCTAGGTGTTTCCGGGATGAAGATTTACGAGGAGATCGACAACCAGAATTTACGCAGTTTGAAATAGAAATGTCTTTTGCTACCGAAGAAGACATTTTAGAAGCAGTGGAAGGATCTTTCCATGAACTAACAGCCAAACTTGCTAAAGACAAACAGTGGCAGAAGTTCTTAGTTAAAGGAAAATTTCCTCGTCTCACTTGGCAAGAAGCCATGGAGACTTACGGGTCAGATAAACCAGACTTAAGATTTGATCTTAAATTTACAGATATTACGGCAGAATCTAAAAAATGTGGTTTTGGTATTTTTGAAAAGTCAGAATATGTTTTTGCCTTAAGGGTAGAAAAAGGAGCAGAAATTTCTCGGAAAGAGATAGATGACTGGACCGAGATTGCCCGTACCCATGGTGCGGGAGGTTTGGCTTGGATTAGGGTGGGAGAAGACTCCGGTCCAGTAGCAAAAAATGCTAATCCAGAGTTTATTAAGTCTTTAGAGAAAAAAACTAATGGTAAAAAAGGAGATCTAATCTTCTTTGGTGCCGGTAGCTTTGAAGAGGCTACTGTCCCATTGGGCCAAGTTAGACTTGCGGTAGGAGAGAAGTTTGGGTTACGAAGTCCAGATGAGTTTGCTTTTGTTTGGGTCACAGATTTTCCGCTCTTCCTCAAGAATGATCAGGGAGAAATAGCTTCTGCTCATCACCCTTTTACGCGGCCTCATCCAGAGGATTTAGCACTACTTACAAAAGAGCCACTTAAAGTACGTTCCCTAGCTTTTGATATTGTCCTCAATGGTAATGAACTAGGAGGAGGTTCAATGAGAATTCATGAACCAGACTTACAGCACCAGATTTTTGAAGTCCTCGGTATGAACGAAAAGGAAATTCAAATGAAATTTGGCCACTTACTCAAAGCTTTTCAGTATGGTTGTCCACCGCACGGTGGTTGTGCAATGGGATTAGATCGAGTAGTAATGCTCTTGGCTGGAGAACCAAATATTAGGGAGGTGATTGCCTTCCCGAAGAATGCTTCCGCACAAGACTTAATGTTGGGAGCACCATCCGTGATGCCCGATAAAGAAATACGGGAACAAAATATTAAAATAGTAGAAAAATAAAGTGTGCTATAATTAAAAGACATGGCTTTAGATAAATATATTGGTCCCAACGAAACAATTCATCTTAGTTTTGGGATGTCGATCCAGTATTTCACTATGCAAGTGATTTTAATTACCTTGTTTTTTGCAGCGTTTGCTTGGTTTATGCAGGGAGTGCCATATTTTGTGTGGATTATTACAATCGCTGGGGTAGCAGCGTTGTGGTATCGTTCTCACTTTTTCTTCACCACCAAATACTTTGTGACAGAAGACAAGATTTATAAAAAAACTGGTATTTTTTGGACTAAATTACAATCATCTAAAGATGAAGAAATAGAGAATATAGAGGTGCGACAAGGATTTCTTGCTAAATTAGTTTTCGACATGGGGACAATCAAGTTTAAAACTGCGACCACGGATTCGGAAATAGAACTGAAAAATGTAGCAGACCCTTTTAAGCGTAAAAAACAGATAGAAGCAGTGTTTGCTTTGCCTTAGTTTTTCTACAGATATTTGTGAAAAATAATTTTCTCCATTAAAATGATCTTATGAAAAACAAAAAGAAAAATCCACGTTGGGGAGTTATCGTTCCAATAATAATCATTTTACTGGCCTTGGGATGGATGTTTAGATTGCACGAGAAGGTTTTTGAAATGAGCAGAGAACTTTCACCAGAAGCACCGATGGTACTAGAACAGGAGTACCCATTGTGGAGTTCTGTGTATGATCAAGAAAAGTAGATCTTATTTTTTGTATTTTTCGCAAAATTTATTTTTGTCCATTTCAATGTCGGACAAAATACCAAGAATTGTTCCTGGTCGTAGTATTTCTTTTCCATGAATAGGAATGGTTGTTCTTAAGTTTTTAAGATCGTGTTTTACAAAAAAATGACTACCGCGAGTTCTAGCAATAAAAAATCCTTCCTACTCTAAAAATTTCAACATTTGTTTTCCTGAAATTTTTGGTAACTTAGGCATTAGTTGAAATCTTTAAGTTTTGGACACCAATGAATTTTACTTCCTCTTCTGGCTCCTGTTTCTGGCTTTCTAAGCACAAACGAGCAACTTCTTCTAAGCGTTTATAAAGTTGAGTCAGGGTTTTAGCTTGAGTACGACAACCATGTAGAGTTGGGATTGATCCTAAAAACCAACCCTCTTTATCTTGTTGAATGATTACTGTGAAATCCATACTTAAATAGTATTTTTTTAATTTAAAAAAGCAACATGCCTTCTATTTCTTAGCTTTCTTGGTTAGCTCTTCAATTTCATCGCGAAGTAATGCCGCTCTTTCGAAGTCGAGGTTTTTTACAGCAATGTCCATTTGATTATTTAGCTCATGGATCATTCTTTCGATATCGTCTTTCTTTTTGAGTTTATCGAAGTTGCGTGGTTTGCCACCAGCTAGATCTTTAGAGATATCTACGATCTCTTTCTTAATGGTTGTCGGGGTAATGTTGTGTTTAATATTGTAAGCTTCTTGGATAGTTCTTCTTCTATTGGTTTCGGAAATTGCGTCTCGCATAGCATCTGTTTTTTTATTGGCGTACATGATGACGTGTCCTTCAGAGTTACGGGCGGCACGACCAATTACTTGTAGTAAAGCGTCCCTGGAACGTAGGAATCCTTGTTTGTCTGCATCCAAGATACAGATGAGAGATACTTCTGGTAAATCTAGTCCTTCGCGGAGTAGATTAATTCCTACCACTACTTCTATTTTTCCGTGTCGGAGTTCGGTTAGTATTTCGATACGTTCTAAAGTTTCTATTTCCGAATGAAGATACTTAGCTTTGACACCAGATTCTATTAAGTGTTCTGCTAAATCTTCTGCAGACTTTTTGGTAACCGTGGTGATTAGTACTCGTTGATTTTTAGCGGTGATGCGTTTCACTTCATTGAGTAGATCATCTATCTGGTGCTTAGTCGGACGAATCTCAATGCTTGGATCCAGCAGTCCGGTAGGACGAATAATTTGTTCTACCAGTTTATTCTTATCGCAATGCAGGTATTCGTATTTTCCAGGAGTGGCAGAAACGTAGATAGCTTGCTTGATACGTTCTTCGAATTCATTGAATCTGAGAGGACGATTATCTAGGGATGATGGCAATCTAAACCCGTGTTCTATCAGGGTTTGTTTTCTGCTCAAGTTACCGTTAAACATTCCTCCAATTTGGGGAATAGAAATATGGGACTCATCCACAAAACATAAGAGGTTCTTGGGAAAGTAGTCTAGTAAAGTAGTGGGAGGTTCTCCGGGAGCTTTACCAGACAAGTATCTGGTATAGTTTTCAATACCATTAACATGACCCATTTCCCGAAGCATTTCTAGGTCGTAAGTAGTTCTTTGACGTAACCGATGTGCTTCCAAATTCTTTCCTTGTTTACCAAGCTCTTGGAGACGTACTTCTAAATCTTTCTCGATTTCTTTGGTAGCCCTATCTATTTGTTCCTTGGTGGTCACTTGGTGTTTAGCGGGGAAGATAGTTACTTCCTCATGTTCTTGGATTAGTTCACCGGTGAAACCATCTACTTCTGATATCTTGTCTAAATTGTCTCCCCAGAACTCTAACTGATAGGCAGTATCTGAATTGGGAGAGAAAATAGTTATAACGTCTCCCAAGACTTCAAAAGTACCACGAGATAGTTCTGTTTTAGTTCTTTCATACTGGATATCTACAAGTTTGCGTAAGAGGTCATTACGGACATAATCTTTTCCTTTCGTGATTTTCAGCGCTAACTTGCGGTAGGTTTCCACATCTCCCAGTCCATAAATACAGGAAACGGAAGAAACAATAATGACATCTTTGCGAGTCAGAAGATTAACAGTAGCTGCATGACGGAATTTTTCTATTTCTTCGTTAATTGTTGCTTCCTTTTCTATAAAAGTATCTGTGCGAGGCATATATGCTTCTGGCTGATAGTAATCATAGTAACTAACAAAGTAACACACGGCGTTATCTGGAAAAAATTGCTGGAATTCTGCACAGAGTTGAGCAGCCAAGGTTTTATTATGAGCAAGTACTAAAGTAGGACGCTGAGTTTCTGCAATGAGATTGGCCATGGTAAAGGTTTTACCAGTACCAGTAGCTCCGAGCATTGTTTGGTGACGTAATCCATTATTTAACCCCTTCAGGAGAGTTTGAATAGCCTGTGGCTGATCTCCTGTAGGAGTAAAGTTAGAAACTAGACGAAATTTTTTATCACTCATGAAATTGGTGTGTCGTAAAATGTAGTAAATTAAAGCCACTTTGTCAAGGAAAACGCGAGAGAAAGGGGATTTTGTGTGTTATATTATAATATAACAAAAAACCCCAGGATTTTCATCCTGCAGTTTTTTAACGGTAGCTCAATAGATTGTTATCTTTTGCAGCTACTGCCACAGCAGCCAAAAAGCATGTACAAACCAGAAAGCCCGATCAGTACGTAGACGATCATGGCTAGAGCTGGCATACCTCCAAAGATCAATTCGACGACATCAAACTTAAAGAGTCCAACTAGACCCCAGTTAATGCCTCCAATGATTAGGAGAATGTAAGCGACCTTCCCAAGTCCGGAATTTTTAGTCATCCGATAAGGGTTAAAAAATAGCAACCCTTATTCTCTAGAACATTATAAAAGAGGGCAAACTTTATTTCTTGCCCCAGCAATTAAATCATGATGGAATACTTAGTCTTTTTTATACCTTTCTAGAAACTCTTCGGCAACAGATTTTCCTTTTTCTAGAACTTTTTTAGACATTTTCTTAGCAGTTCTTCTTTGTTTGTCTGTAGAAAAAAGAAGGGAAAGAACAGATCCCACTGCACCACCGACGATAATACCGGTCAAAATGCCACTAGATTTCTTCTTGTTATTATTTTCTTCCATTTTTAATAAATAATTCTTTTAATTATATCATTATTAACTTTTGTTGTCAAACTCTAAACGTAGTTTAGCATTGAATTTCTGCCCTAAAGCTTTGAGAATTTTATTCAAGCTTTGATCAATTTCTTCTTCAGTGAAGGTTTTTTCTTTAGAACTGAATTCCAAATGAAAGGCGATATTCTTTAATTCCTTCCCAAATTTTTGGTTATCTTCGAATTCATCAAAGAATTCTGTCCGACGAAGAGCTGGAGAAGCCTTTTTCATTTCTGCTTCTATTTCTCCCATGAGGGTTTTCTTGTTAACAACAATTGAGACATCTCGGAAGATAGGGGGGAAAGGAGAAATTTTTTGGTACTTACGCTCCACGTTTCTAGATTGTTCTAATAGTTTTTCCATATTTATTTCCGCAAATACAAAGACAGAATTTCGGACGGGGTGTTTCGTTGGATGAAGGGCAGCGATAAGACCGAGATGTTCATTATTTACAAAAATTTCTGCGGCTTTAGCGGGATTGGCGTAAGGGGGCAGATTTGTAGCTGGTCTAAATTCTGCAGTTAGATTAAGACTATGAAAAAGTTGGACGAGGTCGGATTTAAGAGCGAAGAATTTTTCGTTCTCTAAATCACCACTTTTTTTGTTAAAGGTTTCACTTAACATAATCGTGAGATGTAATACCTCTTCTGGTAAGACGTCAGTAGTACGTTTGTAGGTTTTTCCAATTTCAAAAAAGTTTAGTTTACTGTGAGTACGTAATTCTGACTCAATATGTCTAACGATGTTAGAAATGAGTGTAGTACGGAGCATAGCTTGTTCTTCTGACAGGGGATTTTCTACTAATACGTAATTCTTATCTCCTGTGAAATCAGCATCTTCACTATTTACGAAAGAATAATTAAAGACTTCCATATAGTTTCTTTCCTTCCAGAAATCACGCATCTGCCATTCTAGTCTTCTAAGCCAGTTGGTTTGAGGAGGATTAATGGGCAGAGCGGGAAGTGTGGCTGGAATATTTTCAAAACCGTAGAGACGAACAATTTCTTCAATAAGGTCTTCGGCAATAGAAACGTCCTTGCTGGCTCGCCAGCTAGGAACTTTTACTTCTAATTTCTTGTTTTTTTCTTTGACCTCAAATCCAATAGACTGCAGTTTTTCCTTCATTTCTGCCAGATTTAAATCTAGTCCAGAATGAGTTCTGACGTAATCTGGATCTAAGGTTATGCTGATATCCTTAACTTTTCCGATTCGAGCGTCAGTTAATGGTCCAGATATTTTAGCAGAAGAGGGTAATTCTGGTGTGTGAGTTGCTGCTAGTAGCAGGGCGGTATCACACATTTCTGGATCGAGAGATTTTTCGTAACGGATAGAACTATCCGACCGCAGACCTAATCTGCTACTTGTTTTTCTGATAGCTGTTGCCTCCCAGTTAGCACATTCCCAAATGACATCAGTAGTGCTTTTTGTCACTCCAGAAAATTCTCCCCCCATGATTCCGGCAATAGATAGAGCTTTTTTCTCATCAGCCACTACAGTATCTAGAGGGTTTAATTCATATTCTTCTCCATCTAAAGCGGTAATTTTTTCTCCTTTTTTGGCAGGACGAACAACAATATCTCCTTCTACCCTGGAGGCGTCAAAGACGTGCATTGGTTGTCCCATGCCCAGAAGTAAGAGATTGGTGATATCCACCATGTTAGAGATAGCACGGACATCTAAATTCTCTAGTCTTACTTGGGTAGGCAGAGGAGAAGGTTCTACTTTTATTCCAGACATATGTAAGAAACAGTGACGTAAACAAATATCACTTTTTACTTGGACATTAACTTTTTTACCAGAGGTTGGTAATTTTACTTTTGGTTCTGGCAAATTTAACTTGCGGTTAAATATAGCAGAAAGTTCTCGCGCCATACCAAAATGTCCCCAGAGATCTGGTCTGTGAGTAAGAGACTTATTATCTATATCCAAAATAACATCGCCAAATTCTGGACAAATTTCTGGTAGGGATTTACCAATTAGCTTGTTATCTGTAAAACGCATAAGGCCTGTATTTTTCATCCCTAGTTCTGGATTGTCGGCGACCATTCCTTCTGACACGACCCCTTTTATTTCTGTCTTCTTGATTTCTATTCCAGATTTTAACTTCGCTCCTTCAGTAACGATAGGATAGATTTCTCCCTTGTGGAGTTCGTGTACAGTACCAAAAATAATTTTTTTCTTGCCCAAAGAGCCAAGATCGAATTGTCCGACAAAAAGTTTCTTGGATTCCGGATGAGGTTTAACATCCAAAAACTTACCAGCATAAACTTTCTCAAAAAATGGCTTCTGGCGTTCAAAACCTTCTACTTCTGCAGTATGAAGGGTTAATTTCTGCATGATCTCTTTTGGAGTAATTCCTTTGAGATCTACGAGTTCAGATAGCCAGTTCAAGGAAAGTTTCATAATCAAATTGAAGCTTAATTTTTTGGTTTATAGACAAAAAGAGTGTAGCCAAAAACGGATTTAAGGGAAGAGTTGATAATCTTTTTACAAACTCCTCAAAGACTTCCCCAAATACTTCTCTGCTTCTTTTGGAAGAGGCCAAATTTCTCCTTTTTGTTCTCCAGCAGGAGATAGTCCAAGCTCGTTTCTAGCGCAAATCATACCGTGACTTTCTACGCCTCCAATGGCTCGAATGCCGATTTCAAAATCGGGAGAAAGTTTGGCACCAATGGTAGCCACAGCAACGACTTGCCCTTGTTCTAAATTTACTCCTCCGCAAAGTATTTGTTCTGTCTTTCCATTTCCTAAATCTGTTTTAGTAACTCTTACTTTCGTAATTCCCGCATCTGGATGAGTACTTACTTCTAGAACTTTTCCAACGATAATTCGTTCGTCTAGAGTTTTGAGAACTTCTTTGTCTTCTGGAGTAAGGCTTAGAAGAGTAGCAATATCTTCGCATTCACAAGGATCACACTGACAAGGGGAACAAGAACAACTTGTTGTTTTTTGTTTAGATCCGAAAATTTTCTGCCAAAAACTCATAGTTTAATGATTTAAGAAGTGGTGAAAGAAAGTGTAATACTTATTACCAATTTAGAATACGCGCAAAACTAAGAGAATCAAGTCGTACTAAGATAATTTACAGGCGCAAACAGCATATAAATGAAATTCAAGTTGTGGAGGTTTAATCCTCTTTCGGGAAGAACTTTCCTTTTTGTTGGAAGAATAGAGAGAGTGAGAGATTAGAACTTAGATTCAAGCTATTGTACATAGAAAAAATTTGACACATTTTTCTTGATAAATATACAATTAACTCATCCCCTAGGTGTTGGATATGCTTGCATATGCAACACCTAATTTTTGTGTTATCCTTTCTGCTATGAAATGCTTATTTTTTATTGATGGATTCAATTTATATCATCGACTGGATGAGTCATTTTCTCATGAAAAATATAAGTGGCTTGACCTCAGAAAACTTTCAGAACAATTTTTAGAAAAGGGAGATGAAATAGGAAAGATAATTTATTTCACAGCTTATTGTGCTTGGAATCAAAATAAGAAGAATCGTCATAAAAAGTATATTCAGGTACTTTCTAAAAAAGGTGTGGAAATATGTTTGGGGAAATTTAAAAAGGTTACCAAAAGGTTTGATAAAGAGCATATGGAAATACTTACCCCAGATGTAAATGAAGAAGACATACCAGATAAATTCGATTTTAGGAGTTATGAAGAAAAAGAAACGGATGTAAATATCGCGGTAAACATAATAAAATATGCTGTTGAAGGTGGATATGAACATTTTTATGTTATGTCAGCGGATAGTGATTTTGTTCCGGCTATTCAACACGTCAAAAAGGCCTATCGCAATATAAAACTTACGAATATTCTTCCTATTAATGCGGAAGGGACGACTCTAAGACAAGTTTTCGATGATCAATTAGAAATGACCGAAGAATATCTCAATAATTCTTTACTCGATGATGAGATAAAAATTAGTAGTAAAGAAACGATAAAGAAGCCCAAAAAATACAACTAATGTTTACCACTCAGGAGAAAAATCTACTTGGTATTCTGGAATTCCAAGAGAGATTCCGTACGCCTTTGCCTTTTGAAATCCTTCTTTATTATTTCGATTAATTTTAAAAACTTTATTGGGAAATATGATGTACGCTAAATCATCATTTTTGTAATCAGCATACCAATATCCATTGTCTGTATTTCCTTCAAGTGCCTTACTCAGGTCTTCTGCAACGTCATCCGCTTGATTCGGCAAAATTTCAATGGTATGCAATGTCCATTGTTTTAAATGAGGAGTTTGATGCTTTTTTGCTACTGGCTCTACTTCCGTCTTAATAATTTTTATTTTCTTAAAAACGTCTTTATTTGTAAGACTCTCTTCGATAATTACTCCAGAAAAAGATTTCATATATTTTTTGACGAAATTTTAGTGGTGCCACGAGGCAGATTTGAACTGCCGACCTCCGGGTTATGAATCCGACGCTCTCACCAACTGAGCTACCGTGGCAAAAAGAGCCCGCTGATTCTATGTTTTATCTAGTCTTGGTCAACCAAAAATTTAATGTGCATGGAATTGCAAGAGGAAGGTGATTACCCCAATTCCAACTAGAATCAGTATAAACTGATAGAAACTTTGTTTGGGTTTTGTTTCGTGATGCAGTTCTGGGGAAAGATCGACTAGGGCAATATAGAGAAAACTAGCAGCAGAAATAGCCATGATAAAAGGCACGGCTTCATGAATTTTTTCTAAAGCAAAATAAGCGATTATTGCTCCCAGTAAGGTACTGGTTCCAGAAATAATATTAAGTATAAAGGCTTTGGAACGAGTAAATCCACTATGTAAGAGAATAGTAAAATCTCCTGTTTCTTGGGCAATTTCATGAGCAATGATAGAAACCCCAACTGCAATTCCCACGGGAACAGAAACTAGGAAACTAGCGGCAATAACTACACCATCAACAAAGTTGTGGAAGGCGTCTCCCACTAGAATCATGGGAGCAGCGGCATTACAACAATTATCATGACAGTGTCTCCAGAGTAGGAATTTCTCTAAGATAAAAAATCCCAAGATTCCTAAAAGAACTGTTCCCAAGATATTGAAAGCACCAACATGCTCTAGAGCATGGGGAATTAATCCTAGTAGGGCAGAGGCCAATAAAGTTCCGGTAGTAAAGGAAACTAGATATGGTAAGATCTTTTTCTGGGTGTTGTCTTTAAACAGTAACAAAAAAGAAGCCAGACAAATTGCCCCCACACTACCAAGTAAACTGAAAAGTAAAATCCAAAGAAAAATATTCATTATATTATAATATAATTATTTATGGAACGGAATATATAAGCGTTTGCGATAAGATCTAAAATATCTATCTCTGGGGCCTATGAGACTTTTTTGTGGAGAAGAAAATACATATTTCTTCCAACACCAGTTATGAATCTTTTCATATCCTTCATTACACTCCCAACCATATTCTGTTTCATGAGCATTACGAGGGATTTTTATCTGTCTGACACAACTGGTACCAAGTTCTGACACTTTGTATCCATTCTTACAAATACAGTTACTAGCTTCGTAGGAATAACTAGAGTTAGAAGGACACGTTTTGCTTTTGGGAGGAGTGAGAGAGTAATCAAAATTAGGTTTATAAGACGATTTTTGTCCACCACAAACGCTAACACTGTCGGTAGTACCGTCGTTACAAATATAACGTCCGTTATCTCCACAATAACTAATTCCACCATGACGACTGCAAGTATCTCTCCCCGCATTTGTTGTTACTACTCCAAACAAAACAAACGCTAAAAATAGGAGGGAAAAATTAAATAGAATCTTACGCATTATTTTTTCTTAGGAGTTTCTAGATTGAGTATGTCTGCCACACTTTTCTTAGTAAGGCTGAGATACATCATCATGATTCCCAAAAGAATAAGTAGAACGGTTCCCATTGTTTTTAACAATGAGAAAACAATAATAGCTAGTCCACAGAAAAATACGGTTCGACGGTCAATAGGTAGCCCCATAATTTTCTTTTCTAGGTTTGTTACTTCATTAGTAACAGAAGCAAAAGCTTTAGTGCCCTTTTCTGTTACGTCACTAACTGCCTTTTTTGGATCTGGTTTTTTAGTTACCATTTTAAATAGGATGAATCTTGATTTATTCTATGGTACAACTTACTGCGATGCAAAGTAATTTTTGGCAGGATCTGGATAGACCAATTCTGGTACTGGCCCCCATGGCTGGTTACACAGAAAGTCCTTTTCGGAGAATGATTAGAGAAATAGAACCTTCGGTAGTGCTGGTGTCGGAATTAATTTCTGCTGAAGCCCTACGGCGGAAGAATGAAAAAACTATGCGACTAGTAGCTTTTCATAAGTCTGAGAAGAAATATTTCTGTATCCAGATTTTTGGTTCTAAAGCAGAATCATTTCTAGAATCAGCTAAAGTTATTGAAGAACTAGGAGCGGACGGTATAGATCTTAATCTTGGTTGTCCTTCTCCCAAGATTGTTAATTCTGGCAATGGATCAGCATTACTAAGGGATCCACTTTCCACTACCAAACTGATAGAATCCTTAGTTAAATCTACGAAGTTACCAGTATCTGTAAAAATGAGACTGGGATTCTATGATGACTCTGATTTAATAGAGGTAACTAAGAATTTTGCCTCTGCGGGAATTGCGTCTTTAGCTATTCACGGCCGAACTACTAAACAAAAATTTGAAGGAAATGCTAACTGGGAAAAAATATATGAAGTAAAAGAGAATCTAAAAATTCCGGTAATTGGTAATGGAGATATTACGACCGCAGAAGAAGCCAAAGAAAAATTACAAAACTTAGATGGAATTATGATTGGTCGGGCAACTTTTAGAAATCCTTGGATTTTTAAACAGTGTCGAGAAGCTTTTAATGGAGAAAAAATATCAGAAATTCCGTCTCTCAAAGAACAACTAAAATTCTTATCTCGTCAGGCGAAATTATCTGTGGAGTTTAAGGGAGAAAAATGGGCAATGATGGAAATTAGAAAACATTTAGCTCATTTTGTGCGCAGTATTCCAGGAGCTGCGGAATATAGAGATAAATTAATTAAGGTTTCTACGCTAGCAGAAATGGAGGGGGTGTTTAAAGAAATCCCAATTGACAAAAACTAGAAATTTAGTATTAAGCAGTCGTTCGTGGTAGAAATAAATTTATTTTCTTCCGCGACAGCAGAGGAAAATGTTTTTTTATAATACGGGGTAATCATTCATGAGAATCTTAGATATTTTTGGAATTAAAATTCCTTCAAAAAGGAGGATGAGGTACAACTGGAACAAGTTTAGGGAATTAGTAGGTATTTTTAAGTGGTACTTTATAACGATGTTTATAATAGTATGCTTGATAATTTTTGCTTCCTTTGTCTCCTAAATCGTTTTCTTCTGGCTATAGGTCCGGACTTTTAATAAGTCCGGATCTAAAACACAATTTCTTGATTTTTCTTCTCTAAATTTTATGCTCAAAGTCCTTAAATAATTTTAATAAAATGAGATTTATAAAACGAATTTTTCTGTTCCTAGTAGTCAATATCGCTATAATATTTATTCTCACGACCATTGTGAGTATCTTTGGTATTAGGCCATATTTAACTCCTTACGGATTAGATCTGACTTCTCTAGCAATATATTCGGCCATTATTGGTTTTACCGGTAGTTTTATATCGTTGCTCATGTCCAAGTCTATGGCGAAGTGGATGATGAAGGTCCAAGTAATTAAATCACCCAAAGATCCTCACGAAGCAAAACTAATTCATATTATTTCCAACATTTCCCAGGGATTAAGAATGAAGATGCCAGAAGTAGGAATTTATCCATCTATGGAAGTAAATGCTTTTGCTACTGGTTGGTCACGAAATCATTCTTTAGTCGCGGTGTCAGAAGGGTTACTACGAGAAATGAATGACTCAGAATTAGAAGGAGTACTGGCTCATGAAATGGCACACGTAGCTAATGGTGACATGGTCACCATGACCTTAGTACAAGGTATTCTAAACACCTTTGTTATTTTTGCTGCTCGAGTTGTTGCTTACGGAGTAAGTAAGTTTTTGGCTAACAATGAAGAGATTGGTTATTTATCTTATTATTTAATCTCTATTTTGTTCCAGATTATCTTTGGAATTCTAGCTTCTATGATTGTCTTTGCTTTTTCTCGGCACCGGGAATTTAGGGCAGACATGGGTGGAGCTAAATTTGTGGGGAAACAAAAAATGATTTCTGCCTTACAGAAATTAGAACACTTAACTAGTCGAATAGATGTCAGACAAAAATCTATGGCGACGATGAAGATTTCTGATAAGCCAAAAGGAATCCTTCTTTTTTCTAGTCATCCACCTTTGAGTGTGAGAATTGAGAGACTACAGAGAGCACAGATATCTTAACTGGTCGGGGTGACAGGATTCGAACCTGCGACCACATGACCCCCAGCCATGTACTCTGACCAACTGAGCTACACCCCGTAATGGTGATCCCGCCAGGAATCGAACCTGGATCGCCAGTTCCGCAAACTGGCGTTCTATCCGTTGAACTACGGGACCTTAGCGGTCGAAAGTTTATTTTCCTCAAATGATTTTGGCAAACTTTCTTTTACCTACTTTTAGTATTTTTTCTTTATCTATTTTTACGACTAAGTTGGGATCAGAAACTTTTTTTCCATCCAGTGTTACGCCTCCCCCCTGGATAAGCCTTCTAGCATCTGAATTAGAAGGAGAGAATTTAGTTACCTGACTGATTAAATCTAAAATTCCAATCTCTTTTTTTCCTACTTTAAATTCAGGAATCTCATCTGGTTCTTCTTTCTTTACAAACTTAGTCACGAAGTCATCATAAGCCTTATCTGCTGTTTTAGTGTCGTAGTAAAAAGTTACAATGGTTTTAGCTAAATGAACTTTAGCATCACGAGGACTTTTTTTGATTAACTTCTTCATTTCATCCAAATCTTCATCAGTTAGCGTTTCAAAATATGACAACATTTCGCCATCATTCATACTCATTAATTTACCAAACATTTCGTTAGGTTCTTCGGTTAGGGCAATGAAATTTCCATAAGACTGACTCATTTTTCGGCCATCGGTTCCGTTAATGAGAGGTGTAGTAAGAACCCATTTCTCACGATCGTTATAATTGCGTTGTAGGGTTCTTCCCATAAGCATGTTGAAGGTCTGGTCATTACCACCAATTTCTAAGTCAACATCCATGGCTACAGAGTCATATCCCTGAAGTAGTGGATAAAGAATCTCATGGCCATGAATGGGTTTGCCTTTTTTTACTCGTTCTTGAAACATATCTCGTTCCATAAGTTGTTGAACGGTTGTTTTGGCCATGAGTTTTATAAGATCTGAAAAACTCAATTTATCTAACCAGTCACCGTTGTAACGTATTTTTATTTTCTTGAAATCTAGAATTTTACTGGCTTGCTTTTTCCAATTTTTAAAATTTTCCTTGATTTGTTTATCGGTTAAGACTGGTCTAGTAGTGTCTCTTCCGGTTGGATCACCAATACGCACAGTTCCGTTTCCAATAAGCAAGATTACTTCGTGTCCGAGGTCAGCAAACTGCTGTAATTTTCGCAAGGGGACACTATGTCCGAGGGTTAAAAGAGATCCGGTAGGATCTATTCCTAAATACACTCGAATCTTTTTTTTCTTCATCAATTGCGCCAACGTTTTCCTATCTGGCAAAACTTCAGCAGTACCGCGCATTAAAACTTTATCGATTGAGTCCATGTTTTTTGCTACAATTTTACTATGAAGATTGTGCCGGAAAGATTTGCGAAAATCAATTTTAACGCTCTTAAAAGCGAACTATGGTTTTGGGTTGGGTTTGGTTTGTTTTTGTATGGAGTAGGGAGATTACTAGATCAGGAGATTTTTTATTTTTTGGCAGACATTCGTAATGATGGTTTAGATCAGTTGATTGTTTTTCTGACGGAAGACTTAATTTGGTGGGTCTTAATTCTTTTTGCTTTAACCACAGGATATAGGTTGTGGACTAGTCCAGAAAAACAAACCAAGCTTTTACCAGCTCTGTTTGCTTTGGTGACTAGTGGGATTCTGGCTTTTACTCTCAAATCTGTTTTTGATATCCCTCGTCCATATTTGGTTATGGATCTAATCCCTTTAGTGGAAGAAACAACACCAGGATTTCCTTCTGCTCATACCGCTATTGCTTTTGCCTTACTTATTCCTTTTTTACGGATATCTAAATTCATTGGTGTGGCGTGGCTTGTTTTTGCGTTACTGGTAGGACTGGCTCGGATCTATGAGAATGTTCATACGCCATCAGATATTGCTGGGGGAATATTTTTGGGAGGAATAGTGGGAACTTATTTTTCCCATCCAGAAACAAAGAAAGTACTGGATGTACTCTGGAAAGAATTAGAATTCAGGAGACAGAGTTTCCATTTTGTAGCGGGATTTCTAGCCGTTTTTGCTCACTGGGCAGGATTTTTACGTTTACGCTGGATTGCGGTATTTTTAGTGGTAGGACTTCTTGTATCTTATCTTTCCCAACACAAAAAACTTCCATTTATTCATTGGGCGTTAGGACTTTTTGATCGTCCGCGGGATAGAGATTTTCCGGGACGAGGAGCTTTCTATTTTCTACTGGGAGTATTTTTAACCTTCCTAATTTTCCAAGGAGAAAATTTACATATTGCCTATGCGGCCATTCTAATCCTCTCTATTGGAGATTCTTTGAATCGTCTTTTTTCCAGTCGGGTGCCAGGGAGATTTAAGTTCCCTTGGAATCCAAGAAAAAACTGCTTAGGAGTGGCTTTTGGCATTGCTTTGGGGACCTTGGCAGCACAGTTTTTTGTACCCTTACCAGCAGCATTTTTAGCTTCTTCTTTTGCCATCATGTTTGAAACAGTCCCTTGGCATTTGGGTAAGTTTTACCTAGATGACAATATTTCTGTGCCCTTGATAGCGGGAGGAGTGCTATGGGCGTTGGTTTGATTATTATATTTTAATAGATTTTATCTTGACAAAAATATATTTTTTTGTAAACAGATAAAGATTTTCATGAAGACAAATGGCCGTTTCCGGAAAGGATTAGAATCTGGTGTTGAAGATGTGTTTTTTACCAGAGAGGAAGGAATGCAGGTCATTAAGAATTTGATGCAGGAGTTAAATGATATGGATTTCAAGTTTGATTCTGGTTTTTTAGATAGAATGCTTCCTTTTACTCAATTTAACTTGAACCAAGTTCCAGATAAGATTAAAGATATTTTAGCTCAAGCTTTTGGTACGGTTAGATATAAGGAATACGATCCTACTTCTAATCGTCCACACTGGACAGAAAATCCCCGTCACCAAATTACGTTATTATTACAATTTTTGTGTAGAAAATTAGAGGTGGGAAAGCGTTCTGGTGATTATGATCAGATTAAAAGAAGTTTAGAGGCCTTTGCCAGAAAAGAAAAAATTGATCTAGATTTAATTGATCATGAATCTGTGTCTCAGGCTATGGAGGTAATTTTTAATGTTCTGTTTAGAGAGAATTTAGCACAAAAGAAAACTAGTCAATTATTGGCTCTTCGTTTACTACCTGAAGAATTTTCTTTAAGGATTATCAAAGTCTTAGATAAATAATTTATGGGTCAAGACTAGAACAGCGAGTTATTTTTAAGAATTTCTAGCATTTTAACATAAAGATTTTCGTTGCGATAATTGAATCGAAACTCACACTCTTTGAGGTGTAACAAAAACACATCTTTTTTAATTCCACGTC
>JAIPIW010000030.1 GCA_021734525.1 Candidatus Altimarinota bacterium
CAACTTGTTTCTGGGATTTCTCCTTATATGAAAGCCCCAAAAAGAAACCACAAGCCATTCCAATTATAAACAGTAGCATAAAAGGGAAGAACAAACTCTGATTAACACTGCTAAATAAAATAAGTACCGCTGAAGTTGTAGCAATGTTCTCAAAAGCTATAATAAGGCCAAACAGAGCGAATATAAGAGCGATAATGAAATAAGTTTTTTTACTCATTTTTGTTTTTAAAATTAACAGTTACATCATAAGAGCCTCCAAATATTTGTCAATTTTGAGGTTTAAAATAACTCGGTGAAGTTCTGCTTCTCGATCTAAATTAGGATCATGTTCTGCTCGATGTTGCACAATATGATTAGCTCTATCTATTTCATCTTTATTAAGATCAATTTTTTCTTTAGTAGCAATTTCTGAAAGCCCCAAGAAAACTTTCAAATTCTTTTCTGCATCAACTTTAAATTTCTTCTTAAGATCATCTTCTTTTTGCCCTACAGCCTTCCAAAAATTCTCCGGATCATGCTTATATTGGGGAGACTGTTTTACTTCTCCCATTCTAATTCCTACCTCTTTATCTATCCAAGAAACAGGTAAATCTGCTTTTACAAGTTTTTCTAACTTGTTGTTGTATTCATTAATACGAGATCTTTTTTCCCCATCTCGCTTTTTTTGTTCCAACATTGTAATGACTTCTTTCTTAAAGTCCCCCACCTTTTTTTTCTGTCCAGTAATCTTTCCTACCATTTCCTCATCTAGGTCCTTAACTGAAACTTCTCCTACCGAATGCACTTTGATATCAAAAGGAATAGTTTTTCCAGCCATGTCTGGAGCTGGATAGTTCTTAGGGAATTTAACTTTTACTTCTTTCTTTTCTTCACCAGCTTTCATGCCTACATAAGCCTTCTCTAAATCCTCTAAGAATTGACCAGAACCAAGTTTGAGTAAAACCTTTTCTCCTTTAGTATTAGGAATAGTCTCCCCTTTCTTATCCTTACCCTCAAAATCTATCTCTACCAAATCCCCATCTTTTGCTTCTCTTTTAACTGTTTTTTGAATCTTTAACTCCTTCATAATGTTTTCTATAACCTCATCTACCTCTTTATCTTTAATCTCTACTTTAATAGGATCTAATTTTATCTTCTTATAATCCCCTAGTGTTATTTCTGGGAATACCTCTACTTCCATTTTGGCCTCAATAGGCATTTTCTGGGAGTCAGATAATTTCATATCTGGAGCATCTACTGGTTTAATACCGTGCTCCTTAATAAATTCCCTATATTTACTATCTAGAGCAACATTAAGAGCTTCGTAGGAGATACGAGGTGCTCCAACATGACTAATAACTTCTAGGTTAGGAGCATGTCCTTTTCTAAATCCTTTTATTTCTACTTCCTTTTTAAATTGCTCTATAACCCTATTTTTAGCCTTAATCATATCTTTTTCTTCAATAGTTAAGGTAAAAGAAACCTTCGAACCGGAATGTGTTTTATATGCTTGAGCCATATTACATGCGCTAAAAATTTCTAATTAACTATATCTGAAAAAAGGGCTTTGACAATTTTTTCTTTATTTGACATAAATAATAATAAATGAATAAATTATTTTATATTTTAATTATTGTCATGACTATATCATGTCATAATTATTATACAGTAACAGCTAAATCCATGCCTTGGGAAAAGGTTAAGGTTAATAAGGTTATAGATAATGAGCACCTCCTTCTTTTTGATGGCCGAGTAATAAAAATCATTGGTATAAAATCTCCTAGTCTTATTAACCCCGAAGATCCAAAGTACTGTTTCGCTCGTTCCGTAAATCGTAAGTTACATCTCTTGTTAGAAAATAAAGAAATCAAGATTCAACAAGATCAGACCAGAAAAACTAAATCTGGCATATTCCCCCGCCACCTGAAGACAGATGATAAAAACGTAGCAGAATTTATATTGTCGCAAGGAATGGCTATATTTGAAACAGACGATGTAAATACTAAATACGACAAGAAATACCAAAAGGCAGCTGATTTAGCGAAAGATATACAACTCGGAGTATGGCAGGAATGTTCTAATGCTAAAAACAGAACCACTCTCAAAAAATACATTCATCAGAGAAATTTTCAGAAAAAATATGGTCACTTCTTAGCACCAATTTCTGTTGGTCGTGTAAAGGAAGTCATATCTGGACAAAGTTTTAGATTAGAAAACGGTTTAAAGGTTCGTTTGCTAGGAATAGAAACTCCCCTACCCCAAGACCCTAGAAAAGGTTTCGGTTGCTTTGGAAAAGAATCCCAAAAGCACCTAGAATCCTTAATTCTTGGCAAAAGAGTTTTTCTTACTAAAGATATTTCCCAACTAAGCGAAGAACGAGAACTTATTCGCAATGTTCATTTACCTAAAAATAGAAAGAAAGGTATTCCAGAAATTTTTATAAACCAAAAAATGATTAATGATGGTTTTGCTCGTAGTTTCTGGCCCACAAAAGACGAGAAATACAAGGATGCCTTCGAAACTATTCAGCAAGAGGTATACAATAATCCACAGGGAGCTTGGAGTATTTGTTTACAAGAAATATTAAACCAAAAGCAATAAAACTAGCCATACTCTTCTAAACAGCTACAATACCTTTGTTATATTTTTTATAGAATGAAGTATTCTGGTCTTTATGTAAAAACCCAAAAAGAAACCCCTAGTGGTGAAGACTCTCGTAATGCAGAACTTCTTATTAAGGCTGGTTTTATTCGTAAAGAAGTTGCTGGAGCTTACTCTTTCTTACCTCTAGGACTACGAGTACTACGAAAAATAGAAAATATTGTCCGAGAAGAAATGAATAAGATTGGAGCTATGGAAATTCTTATGCCTGCTCTAGCTTCCAAAGAACACTGGAGTCAGACAAATCGTTGGGACAACATGGGTTGTTTATATAAATTCGAAACTGCTAGCGGAACAGAAGTAGCATTAGCCCCTACTCACGAAGAAACTGTAACTCCTTTAGTGCAACAATTTGCTCGTTCTTGGAAAGACTTCCCTCTTTGTACTTACCAAATCCAAACGAAGTTTCGTAATGAACCAAGAGCTAAATCTGGATTACTGCGTGGACGTGAGTTTCTCATGAAAGACGCTTATTCTTTCCATACCAGTCAGAAAGACTTTGAGAGATATTATGAAATCCAAAAAGAAGCTTATACCAAAATATATGAAAGACTGGGCATGGGAGGCCTTACTCATATCGTAGCTGCTTCTGGAGGAGACTTTTCTAAACACTCTCATGAATTCCAAACTGAATGTGTAACCGGAGAAGATACTGTATTTTTCTCCAAGAAAAGAAAGCTCTATCTCAACAAAGAAATTGCCGAAAGCAAAGCCCCAGAAGTTAGCTATAAAGCTAAAGAAGAATTACCAATGAAGGAAGTAGAAGGAAAAGGAGTTATTGGTGTGGAAGATCTCTGTAAATTTCTAGGAGTTGTCGAAGAACAAACTACTAAAACTCTTTTCTTTATAACCGATAGCGGGGAATTTATTGCCGCTAGCGTGCGGGGTAATTACTCTATCAACGAATTAAAACTAAAAGAAGTAGTGGGTTGCAAGAGTTTAGAACTTGCTAGTGAAGAAAAAGTAAAAGAAATGACCGGTGCTGAAATTGGTTATGCTGGCATCCTTAATCTTCCTAAAGAAATTAAGGTCTTTATGGATGAATCTATGGATAATCGTCTTAATTTTGAAATGGGAGCTAATAAGACGAATTACCACACTATTAATATTAACTGGGGAAGAGATCTTCCTAAACCAAAGAAGTTTTATGACATCAAAGTCGCCCAAGAAGGAGACTTTGATCCGGAAACAAATGAAAAGTATGAAGTATTTAGAGCTATTGAAGTTGGGAACATCTTCCCGCTTTCTACTAAGTTCTCAGATGCTTTTAATTTCCGCTACATAGATGAAGGAGGAAAAGAACAACCAATTATTATGGGATGTTATGGAATTGGTATTTCTCGAATCATGGGAGCACTAGCCGAAATTTTCTATGACGATAAAGGATTAAAGTGGCCTAAACCAGTTAGCCCTTTTCAAGTTTATTTAGCCGCTATTGGTCGAGACGATAAAGTCTATAAGGAAGCAGAAACACTTTATGAAGAATTAAATAAAGCTGGTATAGAAGTTCTGTATGATGACCGTCAGGATAAAAAGATTGGTCCCGGACAGAAGTTCGCCGACCATGAACTACTTGGTATCCCCTACCGTATTGTGATGAGTGAAAACACTAATAAGGAAGGGGTTGTGGAACTTGTTAATCGGGAAACTGGAAAAATAGAAAAAATAAAAAGAAAAGATGTGATAGAATATCTAAAGAAATAGATCTATTATATTATAATATAACAAAAAATGAATAGAAAATATGCAGATGCTCTAGTGCTCGCCATATTAATGGCTTTAGCTGTTATGCTTTCCATGTTTTTAGATGCCGAGTTTATTACTTCTATTGGACTCTTCTTTGTCTTACCTAGTATTTGGCTTTCTTTCCGTAAACCGAAGCACGTAAAAAAATTGGTTGTTTTTTCAGTAATATTTGCTCTTCCTTTCACGTTAATAATCGATCACCTAGCAGTCCTAGATAATTCTTGGGATGTACCAACCATCTTTCCTTTCCGAATCTTTGGTACCGTTCCTATCGAAGATATTATCTGGGGTATTTGTTTAGTTTATCTAACTACTATTTTCTACGAATACTTCCTAGACAAACGTAAGGATAAATTCATGTGGCGCCACATGAGTTATTTCTTTGTTTTAGTATTTCTCTTGCTAACTACCTTCACTTTCTTCTTAGTTTCTTACCCCGAATTACTACACATCCCTTATACCTATTTAGTAGTGGGACTAGCTTTTGTTCTAATGCCCACCATTCTAGTTCTTATTAGTTTTCCCCATCTACTAACAAAGTTCTTCTCTACTTTAGCTTACTTTTTTCCCTTAGCCTTACTGATGGAGCTCACTGCCCTTATCCTTGGACACTGGAGCTTTCCAGGTAAGAACTTTATTGGTTGGGTAGATATTATGGGACAAAAGTTTCCTTTTGAAGAACTCTTCTTTTGGTTCTTATTGCTACCAATAGCGATTCTTTCCTACTACGAATTTTTCAATGATGACCGAAGATAACCTCTTAACAAACCTAAAGAAAGCAAACAAAGAAACTAAAAGAGGAATCATTTTTTGTGATGGTGGCTCTCGTTCTAATCCGGGGCCCGCTAGCGGAGGTGCTGTACTTCTGGATGCCAATAAAAAAGAAATAGCTCGTGACGGAATCTTTTGTGGAGTCCAAACTAATAATTTTGCCGAATACGCCGGTTTGATTATTGGTTTAGAATTGGCAATGAAGAACAACGTTAGCGATTTAGAAGTATTTTTAGATTCTAATCTAATCGTAGAACAGATGAATGGGAACTATAAGGTGAAGAATACCAACATTCGTCCTCAATTTGAAAAAGCTAAGGCAATAGCTGAAAACTTTAATAGCATTAAGTTCCAACACGTACCAAGAGCAAAAAATAAAATTGCCGACAGTATCGTTAATGAGGTCTTAGATGCTAACGCGTAATCCCTAAAAAGCCTAAAAAGTGCTTGCTTTATTTCCCAATCCGTGCTATAATTCTTATGTCAAATGGTTATTAACTTCGGTTATTAATTAATTGACGTTTCAGGAAGAGTCAGCATTTATGTCGGCTCTTTTTGTTTATCTAAACAATCTAAATAATTTTCTCTGAAGGATAAAACAAATCCCTTATTTGTCCTGCTAAATAAAAACTACCAAGCACTAGCAAAGTCCCCTCTTTCTCTTTAGCTAAATTAAAAGCTTTTATTGGATCTTCTTCTATTTCTCCTCTCCCTACTACCTTTTGTAATTCTTCTGGAGACCAGAATTCCCTATCTCCAGATACTTTTGTCCAAACAATTTCATCTAATTCTGAAGCAATGATCTTAAAACTATGTGGATCATGCCCTTTCCCCATTGCCAAAAGTCCTATCTTTTTTCCTTTGATCTTTTGGAGCTTAGGAAGGATATAATCAAAACGAGGAGCAGAATGTGCTCCATCTAAAATAACATTACCTATCTTTTCCCAACGAGCAGGAATATTAACTTTCTGCATGGCAAAATCTCCGGTTCCCAAAATCTTTTCTAGAATATTTCTGGCTAGTTTCTTATTTAACTTATTAGGGATTCCCTTAACAAAGTGAACCTTTCCCCTCTTTTCTAGAATAGAAGTAAATTTCTTCTCACAAGAAAGATTAAGAACCGAATCTGCAGTAAAGATACCAGATTTTGTTTCTGCCACCTTTTCTAAGGTACCACCTAGGACTTCTAAGTGATCTTCGCCAATAAAAGTAAGAGCAGAGATTCTTGAACCTTTTACGGCATTAACAGCATCAAATTCTCCCCCACACCCAACTTCCGCTACTAAAATCTCACAATTGTTTTTTTTACCTGCTAGAATTCCAGCCAGCACTATAGCTTCATAATAGGTAGGAAGGATTTTTACCCGTTCTGCTACCTCTTTTATTTGTAAGATGTTATCTCCAAAGTCTTCTCTACTAATAAGTTGTCCATTAAGACGAATTCTTTCTGTTACTACTTGGACATGAGGAGAAATAAGGGTCAGTACTTTCCTACCCTGCCTAACTAACACGTCTTCTATTAGTCTACACACCGTCCCCTTTCCTGCTGTCCCTCCGACAATTACTCTAAAGTCAAAAGACTGATCTGGTCGTCCAAGTTCATCTAAAAAACGATTAACTATCTCTAGTTTGGGAATCGTTTTATCTCTAAAGAACTTAGATTCACTAGAGAGTTTTACGAGCCAATCGTGCGCTTCTGAAAACTTGTCCATGCAGGAGCAGTTTCTATTTTTTGCTCTTTTTTTACAACTGTCTTTTTTGGTTTAGGGGCAGACTTTAAGTCTGCGGTAATACTAAAAGGAATTTTCTGTTCCTTAATAGTTTTCCGTAAAAATAGTTTAATTGCGCCAGAAAAACTCAAACCCATGTTATCAAAAATATCTCGCACGAGTTCTTTATCTTCTTCCGAAATTCTAATCTGAATGTGTTGACCTTGGGACATGTTTATAAATTAAAAGACAGGAAGTCTTTAACTGTTAGTCATGACAATGTCAAATCTATAATGATTTTTTTTTAGTTCTTAGTGTTATTTCATTCCCTTTCTCAGAGTTAATAATTCGAAATCTTAATTTCATAGAATTAACATTTTCAATATTAATTATTCCTTTATCTTTTGTTGTTTTCTTTTCTTTTAATTCCACCCACAAGGGATCTTTATCGTCGTTGCAATCATTTGATACTTCTGGAACTATTTCCGCCAAATATTTCAATTTGTAAATTACGCTAACATCTCTATATCCATCAATAGACATGCCATAATTACTTCGTAAATACTGCTCTTGCTTGTAATCCAAAGACTGTTTATTTGCAATGGACTCTGGAACGCAGTTTGACCACAATGGATTTTGCACTATAACCTTATGCATATCTAAATCTTCATCTTTTCCCGCTTTAATATTCTTAATTAATTCTTTTACCTGCTCCCTATTACCTTCGGACTCTTTTATAAATCTCCTAGTATTATTTGAAAATGAATATATTGCATAAATAAATATTGGGATTTGAATAATACTTCCTAGTACTATAAAAAATTCTTTAATGTCCTCATATGGTGCTGCCCATGATAACACCAAAAATGAGACAATCAGTAGTATATATATTCTTATTAAAAACATAATTTATTATTAATATATTTCATTTCTTAAAAAATTATCTTTACCATAATAATTTTTGGGTCAAGACTAGAACAGCGAGTTATTTTTAAGAATTTCTAGCATTTTAACATAAAGATTTTCGTTGCGATAATTGAATCGAAACTCACACTCTTTGAGGTGTAACAAAAACACATCTTTTTTAATTCCACGTCTTTT
>JAIPIW010000002.1 GCA_021734525.1 Candidatus Altimarinota bacterium
AGACGAAAAACCAAAGTTTTCTTTTGGAACAGGAGGAAGTAAACCAGTAAAAATAGAAACTCCACCAGTACAACAGTCAGAGCAGAAGTAGTAGATTTGTTTAAATTAGTATTTTTTCCGATTTTCACAATCAAGGAGTCCAAATAACTTTTGTCCAAGTTCTATTATTCTTTTTGGCGCTTCTATTTCTTCAATAATAAATTCGTTGTGGTTGTGTTTTTGAGGATAATAAAATGGTGCCGAGGGAGGGAATCGAACCCTCATGGATTGCTCCACACGATTTTGAGTCGTGCGCGTCTACCAATTCCGCCACCTCGGCACAAGCCAAGGCAGTTTAAAAAATGCTAGGGGAAAATCAACTTATTTCTCGACAATCTTCCACTTAATCTCTTTTTCTAATCTAGAATCCTTGATAGTAAACCCAGAGGCTTTGACATGACCTCCACCGCCAAATTTCTCGGCTAAGGCTTTGACATCTACGTCTGGTTTACGTGTTCTGAGAGAGGCTTTTACGTTCCCCTTCTCATCTTCTGACAGTAACACTGAATACTTAGCTTCGGGCATAGAGTTAATGTAATCAATAACACCAGCTAAATCTTCTCTTTTGGCTCCAAGAGATTCGTAGTCCTTCTTGTTGACCCCGACAATGGCAGCTCCATCTGAGGTGACATATAAGTTTTGGAGAACTTTTCCCCAGAGCTTAAGAACTTTGAAGTCGTTAGAGCGAAAGACGTTTTTGGCAATAAGAGAAAAATTAGCACCTAACTTCATAAGTTCTGCAGCTGCTTTATATACTGACGGAGTTGTGTTTTGGTGCATAAAACTCCCAGTATCTGTATATATTCCCAAAAGCAAGCAAGTTGCTATTTTAGGAGTGATTTTGAATTCCAATTTCTGGAGCAATTCAAAAACAATTTGGGTAGAACTTGCAGCATGAGAAGCAACAAAGTTAATTTCTCCCCACTTATCATTAGTTGGGTGATGGTCTAAATTAAGTTTAACCATTTTGTCTGACAAAATTCTTTCTTTGTATTCTTGGAATTTAGTCATTTTGCGAGCGCCACAATCTACAAAAAAAACGGCATCAAAATCATCTTCATTGAAATCATTTTGCATTCGATCAGTGAATGGAACGAATTGTAAGTTGGTCGGAATAGGATCAATACAGGCTACTTTCACGTCCACGCCAGCATTACTAAAAGTTTCATGCAGAGCTAGAGTTGCTCCAACAGTATCTCCATCTGGGCCAGCATGAGCCAAGATAATAATACGTGGTTTGGAGCTAAGATATTTCTTCAACTTCTCCAATTCAGTTGCTTCGATAAGTTCTTTCTGAGTTGTCATGTTTTTTGTGCAAGGTTTAACTATATCATATTATTTTAATAAAGTCAAATAAGTTGCTTAGACCTTAAGTTACCATAAAGACGGTAAACTACCAAGCATTATATTATAATGTATGACTAACGTTGTGTGTATTTAGAAAACTTAGAAGAAGAGAAGCTGACTAAGGTTTCGTCTATTAGTGTCAGTAGGTCTTCGGCAAAACTAGCAAAACTAGGGGACTTGTCTAGGGCTCTTTTAGTTTGTTTGGCAGCTAGATGCAGACTTTCTAAAGCGAAGAGATTGTTTTGGAATTTAAGAGCACGCAAGCTGTCAGAAAAGTGTTCCAAGGCTCTGGAAATAGCACTAGCAGCTACGGCATCTTCGTTGTTTTGGGCGAGGGTGAGGGATTCGGTTAGAAAGATTATCTTCTGTAGATGACTTTCTGCTTTATCTGGTTCTCCGGCTCGCATCAAAGTAATGAACTGTTCTATTTCCGCTTGTAGTTCCACAAAGATCTTAGTGGTGTTATTACCATGAAAGATTCTTAATTCACGGAAAGTCATCATGGCAACTTCTCGACGAGAAAGAACCTTCTCAGGTCGGTAAAACTGATCTGGAGGAAGGTGGGCTATCTGGAATTTTTTGGCATAGGCAAAGTAAGGTGCAAACCAGCTATCTTCGGGAACATCTAAGGCGACACTATTTAGTTTAGTGAAATACGGTCTGAGATTTACTTGTGTGGAACGGAAAAGGAAAGCCAAGAATTCTGCTTTGGTGACAGGGGCATTGGGACGAAATAATTCTCTTTCGCCAGAGATGATTTTTGTCGCTACAGCCCTTTCTACAACGGGCGCAAACCATTCGTTGGGGTTTACGTCGGAAAAGTGAGTTACACCACCAAAATCCGTAGGAATAACTATCCCTCCGGCTCGTAGTGCAATAGCTAAAGCTTCTGCTCTGGTAGTATTTCTTTCTGGATTAGGAGCGGAACTCATCACACCAGTTTCATTGAGATGTGTAAAAATATGGGCCTGTGGATCAGCAGGGTTAATACTATTTTGGGCGTGAGTTATGAAAGTTGGGCAGAGCAAGATAGAGAGTAAAACCAACTTTTTCATTAGCTTGAGTGTAAATTGTGTTCAAGGATTGGTCAAAAATTTTGTTCGATAATTCGTTGACAAAGAAGTAAGTAGTTTGAATTTATATTTTTGGCTTGTTTATCAGAAGAAAACGACGAATAGATGCTTGATTTATTCTCTTTTTTCTGGTACAATATCCGGATTTGCCATGAAAAAAATAATTATAGCTTTAATGTTTTTGGGTCTTCTGCCAGTACTGGCTAATGCCCAAGAAGTAAAAGGAGAGAAGAGAATCTTCACCATTACAGGGTATTATTCTCCTCTACCTGGGCAGGATTTCTATATTACTGGGGATTACTGGTCAGAAATAAGGCTTAATGGACAAGGGATTCAGGGGGCAGACGGTACGCCAGTTTATCCAGGAATGATTGCCGCTCCCACTAGTTATTCCTTTGGTACCAAAATAAGTATTCCAGGTCTTGGAGTTGGCCAAGTTAATGACCGTGGAGGAGCTATTGTAGAACAAGGACAGCGAGATTTAGCTAAACATGATCGTTTGGATGTTTGGATGGGTTATGGTGATGCAGGACTATTGCGGGCTCTTTCTTGGGGAGTACAGCATTTAGAATGTGAGATTTTTTCAGCAGATAGCTCTATTCCAGTTGGGATGGACTTTCATGTTCCGCCAATGCTAAACCAGATTCTAAATTTACCTCGTAGAAGAAATTTTGAACAGAACCTGACCCGTGGGATTAGAGGAGATCAGGTGGCTTCTTTGCAAAGAGCACTAAAGATCTTGGGATTCTATGATGGTTGGGAGGATGGAGTCTTTGGCATCGAAACAGAAAAAGCAGTTCTGGCTTTCCAAAAGAAATACTTCATTTTGGAAGGAAAAGAAGATTTTGGTGCGGGAGTATTTGGACCACAAACTAGAGACAAGTTGTCGATAGAACTTTATCGTCTAGAAGTAGAAGAAAAGATTAGAGAGGCTTGGGAGAAATTTCACTTCGAAGAAAATATCCAGCGAGGTAATAGAAATCAAGCTGTTTTGAAATTACAACAAATTTTAGTACAGGGGGAGTTTATGGACGTAACTCCGACAGGGTACTTTGGTACACAGACAGAAAGTGCTTTGGTTAAATTTCAATTGGCGCACGGACTTATTAAAACAGCTAACAGTAATGGAGCGGGGAAAGTAGGTCCTTTAACAAGAACTAAATTAAACGAGATCTTAACTGATCAGAAAGAATTTCTAGCACAAGAAAAAGACGAAATTCATTCTTATCAGTTAGCACAGAACAAACTTTCTTATTTCGCTCATAAAAACCAAGGACTTGGTTCTTCTTTAGTCCAAAAATAAATGAATACTAAAGCTATCAATTCCGGATTTCATAGATTATTTCACCTTCATGTGGATAAAGAAATGGTAGAAGTTTCTCTCTATCAGTTCTTTGTTAACCTAGGAAGGAATCTAATTGTTCTGGCTTTGCCATTTTATATGTACAAAACTTTGGGATATGAGATCTGGCAGATTTGTGTATTCTTTCTTTTTTGGCAGGTGGCTTTCACATTTGTAATGCCGTTTGTTGGTTGTTTTATAGACAAAGTGGGACTAAAACATTCTATGGCGACACGTAGTGTAGGGGCGGCAATTTTTTGGGTAACTTTACCATTACTATTACAAGAAAACTTTTGGTTAAGTGTGGGGCTTGTGGCACCTTTCTTTTTACTAAGAGCTTTCTCTAGATCGGTATCTGAGATTTCTTATGATATCTTTTTGGTGCACCACATTAATCGGGAAATGAAAGGGAAGACCTTGGCTTGGTTACAAATTGCTATCATGTCTAGTGTGGTTTTAGCTCCAGTGTTGGGTGGATTTATTACTAGATACTTAGGATTCCAGTGGACTTCTTACTTTGCCTTTCTCTTCTTTTTGACTTCTGGGATTGTGCTGATGATGACTCCAGATGAGAAGTTTCATCTGCCTTATTCTCCTAAGAAACTGTTAATAGATACATTCAAAGAAGCACCCAAAGAATTATTTATGGCTGAATTTGGCCGAGTCTTTTTTGATGCTATTCTTTGGATTGTTTGGCCAATTTTCCTAATTTTAGTCTTCAAGGACATTGTTTCTATTGGGAATATTGTAGGAATTTCTTCTGGACTGGCCATTATTGTGATGTTCTTTGTGGGACGAGGAATAGATAAAAAAGGAATTAGTAAAAAAAGTTTTAGATTTGGTGCCTATCGGTCAATGTGTATTAACTTCTTTCGAGGAGTAATGTGGGACCCCATTGCTTTGGCGGTAGTAGATGCTTTGCACAAGATCAATAGTCAGACGATGCAAGTACCATATGATGCTGAAATCCAGAAGTGGTTAAGAGAAAAAGACACTTTTGAAAGAGCTCATATCCGGTGGATGATTGCGGAAAACATGTATACGGTTGCAGTAGCATTTTTTGCAGCAATCTTCTTTATGGTTACCGAAGAAATAAAGTGGGCCTTTATTATAATCTTTGTGATTGGTTCTTTGGCCATGCTGCTTACCCAAACAGTAGCTAAATTTGAAGATTAATCTTATTATATTATAATATAATAAGGGATTGGAACGAGGAAGAGAAGGATTTTTAGACTAGTTGCATTTTTTATAAAAAGACTGATAATTTGGGAGATGAAGATTAAAAATCCAAAGAAGATTTTTTGGGCTGTGATGATAACAGCAATTGTGATCTCTGCTTGTGCTTTTCCAGAAAAAGAAGATCCTTTTTCTCGTTTGCCAGAAGAACGTACCGAGACCTTAGTGGGGGAAGTATTTCCTTTTTCGGTATCTGTTTCTACCCGTGCTACTCATCGGTTAGAGAATAATGAGAAGTTAGTTGCCTATTTAGCTTCCAAGATTGTTAATTTGGAAGATTTTGAAGGTCGTCGGGTAGAAATAGATGGAATTAGGAGAACAGAAAAGATGCGAGAGATATTCTGGGTAGAAGAAATCAGATTAAAAGATTTGGAAGAAAAGGGGGATGAAGATCTAAAAGATAAAAGATATCTTAATGAAGAATACACCTTTGTTTATCCAGGTAATTGGGAGTATTCCACTTCTCCTTCTGGTGAGGTGCATTTCACAGAAAAAGAAGACGAGGCTCGAAGAGTTTTCTTGATTTTCTCAGTAACCTCTTCTGAGCGAAAAGATTCTAAGGTAGATCCTAACGTTCTTATTGCTAATATGACCGGTATAAAAAAAGTGACTACCGACCAAACGGACCGGGAACGACAAGAAATTACTTTGTTCTCTAATGTCTATAATCATAAATATAGTTTTATATTTACCAGCCAATTTGAAGAATTTGAAAAAAAGAAAGCATTTTTTAAACTCCTTAATACCTTCATAGAGGGATCAGAGAACGTTTCTAAGGCGCAGGAGAAATATCTTAAAAAACTAGCAGAAGATGAAGCTTCGAAAATAGAAAAGGAAGTAGTGGAAGAACCAAAGGAATCTTTCCTAGAAAAGATATTTAAGGACAAGGAAGAAGAGCCGGTAGAAGAAGTAGTGCTTCCGACCGGAGACTTCAAAAATCTAATTGATGCCAATGCCTTTCCGTATGAGAGTGCGTATTATGGTTTTCGGATGAGAGTTCCTTTTGGACACTGGTTCCGTAATTTTGGACAATCAGAAAATGCTATTGCCAGAATAGGTTTTTCAGATGAAGATTTCTCTACTCAAGATCAAGCAAAGTTTATGTTAGAAATACTGGGAGATGAAACCCCCCCCAAAGAATTTTCAGAAAAAGTAGAGGAGGGAAAACTGATCATTGTTTATCCTCGTTCAGATAAGTCTTTCTTCCGCTTTACTGGTCCAACTAAATTCCGGGATAGTATGCGGAGTACTGGTAGTACGATTGAGAAGTTTTAGGTTGAGATCATAATTTCTTAATAAGTTCTCTAAGATTTTTTCTAATAATGTTTCCTTCTTTTATGTATTTTTTGCCTTCCAATACTATAGTAATGGCCTTTTCTTCATCTATGGGGATAGACTTAAAATCCTGGGAGAGTTGGGAAGAAAAAATATTCATAAGGAAATTATTATATATCTATAATGTAATATTTTATTATTAAAAAAATCAAATTAAAAATTATATATTTTTATCAAAAATGGGTAATAAAATATTGCTTTTTTAGGATAATGAAATTATAATTTAAGTAATCACGATGGTGGAGCACGGCGAAGGGTTTTGTCCCAAGCCACTCTTCACCGTACTTATTTTTTTAGCTTATCCTTTAAATTTGATATATAAAAAAAGTAAGGATGCCTAAATTCTCGAAGAAGACTAGAATATTTTTTCTTGTTTGGAATACCTACTTTTGCAAGTTTGTTTTTTTTAATCAAGTAATCAATTAAACAATGGAAATCTCCATCACCACTAACAATAATAGCTTTGTCATAGTTTTCGTGTTCAATCATACAATGTAAAACTAATTCAGCGTCACAATTACCCTTTACAACTCCATTAAGTTCTAGTGTTGGCTTAAATATAATGACGTATCCGACATCACTTAAATAATCATAAAGTCTCTTATTTTCTGGTACATATCCAAGAAACAAAAATGCTTTTTGTGTATGGTACTTATCTCTTAAGTAGATAAGGAACCTTTTATAATCTAAGTCCCAATTAATTTCTTTTATGGAGAGATTAAGGTTTTGGCTGTCAATAAAGGCGTAAATTTTAGGAGACTTCATAATTCAGGAGAATTCTAAATGTGTTTAAAGCAAAAACTAGCTACGGAATTAACTTTCATTTAATTTTTTATATACAGAGGATAGTTGATTTTTCCCCTTAAAAATCTACACTCATCGGTGATGAAAGCTTATGATCACAAGTCTATAGAACCCAAGTGGCAGGAGTTTTGGGAACAAGACCAGACTTTTGCAGCAGATGATAATTCTTCGAAACCGAAGTGGTATACTTTGGTGGAGTTTCCTTATCCATCTGGAGCGGGACTGCACGTGGGACACGTGCGTTCGTATGCGGCACTAGATGCTGTATCTCGTAAGAAAAGAATGGAAGGATATAATGTCTTGTATCCTATTGGTTGGGACGCTTTTGGTTTACCGACAGAAAACTATGCGATTAAAAACAAAATTCATCCAGCCATTGCTACCGCACAAAATGTAGAGACTTTTAAGAGACAATTAAAAGCTTTAGGAATTTCTTATGATTGGAAGAGGGAAGTAAACACTACAGATCCTGCGTACTATAAATGGACGCAGTGGATCTTTCTTAAACTCTTAGAGAAGGGACTTGCTTACAAAAAGAAGATGCCTATTAACTGGTGTTTAGATTGTAAGATAGGACTAGCTAACGAAGAAGTGGTTAACGGTCAATGTGAGCGTTGTGGCGGAAATGTGGAAAAAAGAGAGAAGGAACAATGGATGTTGGCAATCACAAAATATGCAGATCGTTTAATAGAAGATTTAGATACAGTGGATTTCTTAGATAAGATTAAAGCGCAACAAATTAACTGGATAGGAAGAAAAGAATGGATAGATATAGAATATCCGGTAGTAGGTAGTAAAGATTTCATTACTGTTTCCACTACTCGTCCAGATACTAATTTTGGTGCTACCTTTGTGGTACTAGCGCCAGAACATCCTTTGGTTAGTTCTAAACTTATTCCGGAAAAAAACAGAAAAGAAGTTTTAGATTATGCAGAAAAAGCAAAGAAGAAGTCGGAATTAGAAAGAATTTCTGAAGGAAGAAATAAAACAGGTGTGTTTACGGGACTATACTGTCTAAACCAACTCAATAATAAAGAAATGCCCATCTGGGTGGCAGATTTTGCCTTAGCAAATGTTGGAACAGGAGCAGTAGTAGGAGTTCCAGGACATGACATCCGCGATTTTGAATTTGCTCAGAAGTTCGATCTCCCTATTGTTCGAGTTGTAGTTGGAAGTGATGGTGACCGTTCAGTGATAACCACAAAAGAACAAGTCCAAGAAGAGGAGGGAACGATGATTAACTCAGAATTTCTAGATGGCTTAGATATTCATAAAGCTACTAAAAAAGTTATGGATTACTTAGAAGAGAAGGGGTGGGGGAAAAGAGCTATGAGATACAACTTGCGAGACTGGATTTTTTCTCGTCAAAGATACTGGGGAGAACCAATCCCAGTTGTTCATTGTGAGAAGTGTGGCGAAGTTCCTCTTAGTGAGAAGGATTTACCTTTAGAATTACCGGAGATAGAAATCTATGAACCTACCGACAGTGGAGAATCTCCTTTAGCTAGAATAGAGGAGTGGGTTAATTGTGAGTGTCCAAAATGCAAGAGACCTGCTAAAAGAGAAACAGATATCATGCCTAACTGGGCAGGATCCTCTTGGTACTTTTTACGTTATATAGATCCAGATAATGATCAGGAGTTTGCTAGCGCAGAGAAGTTAAAATACTGGACTCCAGTAGATTTATACAATGGGGGAATGGAGCACACTACTCTCCACTTACTGTATTCTCGGTTTTGGCATAAGTTTCTTTATGACTGTAAGGTTGTACCGACAGCAGAACCGTATGCTAAGCGTATTTCCCACGGCATGATTTTAGCGGAGGACAACCGTAAGATGTCTAAGACCTTTGGCAATGTTGTTAGTCCTGATGAAATTGTTACCGAATTTGGGGCAGATGCTTTACGAGTTTATGAGATGTTTATGGGTCCTTTTGACCAAGCCATTGCTTGGTCCCAAACAGCCCTTATTGGTTCACGGAAATTTCTAGAAAGAGTTTGGCGTGTTTTTGAGAAACCTAGTACGGATTTAAATGAAAAAGTAGCATATTATAATGTGCTACATAAGACGATAAAGATTGTCGGAGAACATTTAGATGAATTTAAGTTTAATACTGCTATTTCCCAACTAATGATTCTGACCAATGAATTAACTACGCAAGAAAAACTTCCGCG
This sequence comes from Candidatus Altimarinota bacterium, assembly GCA_021734525.1. GTDB lineage: Bacteria > Patescibacteriota > Gracilibacteria > UBA4473 > UBA4473 > JAIPGU01. Next base: position 9,351 of record JAIPIW010000002.1, read on the forward strand.
TGAAGTGTTGGAAATTTACGCTATTTTACTTTCTCCTTTTGCGCCACACTTAGCAGAAGAGGTTTGGCGTGAAGTTTTAGGAAATAAAACTTCTATCCAAAAAGAATCTTGGCCAGAATTTGATGAGCAGTTCTTAGTGGAAGATGTAATAACTTATGCTGTCCAGATTAATGGTAAGGTAAGAGGGGATTTCGAGGTAGATAGAAATGCTACTAAAGAAGAAATAATAGAAAAAGCTAAGAAGTTAGAGAAGGTACAGAAATACTTAGATGAAGGTGAAATAAAGAAAGAGATCTTTGTTCCAGAACGTATTGTTGGTTTTGTGGTGAAATGAAATTATCCATCATCATTCCCACCATCGGACGTGAGACACTAAGTAAAGTCTTACAGGGTATTTGTGACTGTGAGGATTTTGATAAAATAAATCCAGAAGTCATTATTGTTTTTGATGGTCCTTCATGGAATTTATCTACAGATTTTACAGTTCTATCTACCGAAGACAAAAAAGGGGTATCTAGTGCTCGTAATTTAGGAATAGAAAATTCTACGGGAGACATTTTGGTTTTTATTGGTGATGACACGATTCCTACCAAGTCTTGGTTAAAAAATGTGCAAAACTTTCATGTCTCTCATCCAGAAAAAAATATGGGACTACTGGGCATGGTTAACTGGGTTCCAGAACTTGCCAAAGATTCTTTCCATCAGTGGTTACTAAATAATGCACAATTTTCTTTTAGTAGTATTAGAAAACACGGAGCAACTTGGAGACATTTCTATACTTCTAATATTTCTGTAAAAAAAGAATTAGTAGGAAATATTCGTTTTCCAGAAGATTTTTCTGGTTGGGGTTTTGAAGATATTCTTTTTGGTTACGAATTACATAAAAAAGGCTTAAAACTTCTTTTTGATGAAAATTGTGAAGTTTTACATGACCATCCGCAAACCTTAGAAGAAGTTCTCGCTCATACCCGTAATGCTAGAAAAAATGCGAAGGCTTTTGAAGAAAAAACAGGAATAACTGTTTTACCGCAGGGATTTAAACTAACAACTCTTAGATTAGCGATATTTTTAGGTTCAATATTTTCTTTCTTATCACCAAAAATAGGTTGGTGGGTTGAGTGGAAGAGAGATTGGGTTGACAAAAAATAAAGAAATATCAGATTATATTTCTGAATGGGAGAAATTGTGCCATTATATCCTACTCCAGATAAGAAAGTTCCTAATTTGCAAGATGAAGGCTATTCAAATAACCCAGAAAATAGTGAGGAGATACTTAATCGCATTCTAGAGTTATCAGTTGGAATAGGAGTAGAGCCAATTGAATTTATGAAATTGAATTCAATGATTGTTTATGTTTCTTCATTGGCTAGGGATTTAAAAGATAAGTTTAATTTAGATAGATATAAAAAAACTTTAGACGATTTGAATAATGAGACGCTAACAGTTTTATTAAAATACTTGATGCGTTCTAATGAAAAAGATTGGGAATTGGACCTAGAATATTATAAAGCTTTATTTGAAGTTATTAATGCCAGAATGACAAAAATTCATAGAGAAAATAATGATGGTAATAAGGGGGCTTAGAAATCTCTTCTTTCGGAAATAGCCCTGCTTAACGTTCCAATATCCAAGTAATCTAAATCTCCTCCAGATGGTATTCCGCGTGATAGACGAGAGATTTTTCCTTTAAAGAATTCTTCTAAGCTTTGGGCGATAAACATGGCGGTGGCATCGCTTTCGGTACTACCGGAAGTAGCTAGGATTATTTCTTCTAACTTATCGTCCTTCTTAACTCTTTCTAAAAGTTGGATAATCCTTAAATCTCCTGGCATAACTTTATTAAGAGGAGAGATGACACCATGTAATACATGGTATCTTCCTCTAAATTCACTAGTTTTTTCTAATGCAACTAGATCTAAAGGAGATTCCACTACACAAAGAACCTTTTCATCTCTTTTGGAATCGGAACAGATAAGACACTGTTCTCCTTCACAGAAGTGGAAACAAGTCTGACATTCCTTAATATCTCTTCTTAGGTTTTTAAGATTATTAGATATTTTCTGATCTAACCCGGAATTATTCTTAAGGAGCGAGAATACCAAGCGTTCTGCGCTACGAGAACCAATGCCTGGTAAATCTGACAAGCTTTCGATGGCTTTAATAATTGGATCCGGCAAGATACTCATTATATTATAATATAACTAATTGTGTCCTAAAAAATCTACTGTGGTATCTAATACTTTGGGTGCTCCCAGTAACTTATCTAGATGATCTAGCATCTTATCCATACTAATTTCTTCACTCTTACGAGTTTCCATATTACGTACAAGGATTTTTTTCTTTTTGACTTCAATATCACCAATAAGGATGGAGTAGGGAACATTGAATTTTTCTGCTCTTTTTAGTTGTTCTTCCATGGAAGTTTTTCCCAATACTCCGACTGCATGGAAACCATGTTCTCTTAGTTGGATTAGGATTGGTAAGGCACATTTTTTAGCTACCGGACCTGTAGCTGCGACAAAAATTTGTAAGTAGTCTTTATGTGGTACGTCTATGTCTTGTCGTTTCATAAGATCAATGGCTCTTTCTACTCCACCAGCAAATCCAGCTCCACCTAGTTCTGGTCCACCCATTTTCTTAATTAATCCATCATATCTTCCGCCAACTAGGATTTTGTGTTTAGTGCCTTTTTCGATGAATTCAAAAACAGTATGAGAATAGTAGTCTACTGGTCTAATTAGCGTAGGATCAATGGTGTATTCGATTCCAAAAGAATTAAGGTAGTCGAGAGTTTCTTCAAAGAACTTTTTGGAAGAAGTAGACAAGAAATCTGTAATTTTGGGGGCCATATTAACTAGAATTTCTTCATCTTCGCTTTGGGGTTGTAGTAAAGATAAGTATTTCTTTTGGGCTAGTTTTTCTCTGGAAGCAGGGGAAAGACTTCTTTCTTTCCCGGCATAGAAGTTAGCTAAAGCATCTAAGTACTTCTTACGGTCTTCTAGAGATCCAATAGTGTTTATTTTTAAGTCGCAATATTCCCAGATTTTCAGATCCTTTAGGATCCGATGTCCTAAATACATAATTTGGGCATCTATGGAAGGATCAGATTCTCCCAGTATCTCTGCTCCATACTGCCAAAAGGCTCTTTTGGTTCCAGTTTTAGGTCTTTCAAAACGGAAACATTTATCAATGTAATAAAGTTCAGTCGGCATTGGCTGGTTATACATCTCATGTTCTATAAAAGCTCTTACTACTCCAGTAGTCATTTCTGGTCTCAAGGCGAATTGACGATCATGACGATCCGTAAAAGTATAAAGTTCTTTCTGGATGATTTCAGATGACATCCCCATAGAACGATCAAAGGTAGCTGATTCTTCAAAAACAGGAACAGAAATACGACGGAATCCAGATTGACGAAAACGATGACGAACTACTTTTTTTAGGAAAGTAAAAAAGTCGTGATCATCAGGAAGAAAATCAGAAACACCAGTCGGAGCTTTGAAGAATTTGGGCATTTATATAAAAACTTAAGAAGTTTGGGACTTTAAGATGCGCATAATAGCTAAAGCACAGTTTTTAGGATCTAAAATAGTAAGTACCGGGGTGCTAGATGGCATACGAAGAGTTGAATGAATATCAGTATTATAGTCATCTAATGACTTAAATGGTGGGCAAGCAATCACAATATTATTGGAATTACCAGCAAAAAATCCAGAAAGGGCATTAGATCTTCCTGCCACCGTCACAAAAATGGTTTTAGGATTTTTACCAAATTTTTTAATGATTTCTAAACCTTTTGGAGCTTCTTTGTGAGCAGAAGCAGCGAGTAGTTCAACACTTACATTTTCCGCTTCTAAGGGGTTCTTTATTTGTTCTGCAAAAGAGAAGTCGGATTCCGACCCGCAAACAATAACAACATTAGTCATAAAATTTTAAAAAAAATTTAGAAAAAGGATGATCAGATTTTACAAAAATTTTGTTTTCATGCAAGATGCAATTGTCTTTATTTCAAAATCATGAAAGGATTATTACGGTTTCTGTTTTCCATCACAATTGGTCTTTTTTACGGATTATTATTCGCACAAAAACCAGGTCAGAAGCTTCGTTCCGAACTTAAAAAATCTAAAAGTCCGGCAAAAGATCTTTTTAAGGAATTAAAAAGTGTCGACAGAGAGGCTATAGGTTCTATTTCTGATTGGGCCAAAAATTCAGAGGAATTACAGAAAGTTTTAGAAAGTGGGAAGGAACAATTTGATGTTTTCGTAGAGAAAGTGAAGGAACTAGGGAAAGATGCTGTAGAAGTAGCAGAAAAAGAATTAGAAGAAATGTCTGTTAATGCCAAGAAGGCAGCGATAAAACTAAAGAAACAAGCTGTGAAGAAGGGAGCTACTATGAAAAAAACAACAACTAAAAGGATTAAGACATTTAAAAATGAATTAGATAAGAAAGTTAAACAAACTGTTAAAAAAAGAAAGACAACTCCAAAAAAGAAGAAAACAACAACTAAGAAAAGCTAATTATTTTGCATTCTTTTTTAAAATCCGTTAAAAAAACGCCATACTTAAAAAATAAAAATGCACGAACTTGATGAATATCTAGAGAAAAAAGGAGCCAAATATTTTGTGACTTTGACTGTTATTTTTTATGTAATTGGAACTGCTATTTTTAATATCTATCTTCGTAAGTTAGGTATTGCTGAATTCGATTTAGTTAAGTTACGTTACATGTTTGTGGGGTTTACTTTTGGGATAATAAGTATGGTTCCAATCATGCTTTTTTTGGGGGTAAAAAAAATAATCCAATTAAAGAAATCAAAAAAACCAACCAAGAGGGAAAAGATCCTTTTTTGGAAAAGATTTGAAATTGTCATTTGGATTTTAATTTTGCCTTGGACAGTTACTTATTCTTGGTATGTTTTTCCGGAAGTTCCGGCTGGATTTGGGGGAGCAAAACCAGTACTGGCCAGGCTTATTGGGCAAGCAGAAGAAATTAAAGGTATTAACGAACTTATTGCTTTCGAAACAGGTGTTCCAGTAGACAAACTTGCTTTTGAGTTGGCTTCCGAAGGTTCGGAATTAGCTATTGGGGCTAACGTGATGATTTTAGATCAGAATTCAGAGAGAGTATTTTTGTTACTTACTAAAGATCTGTATTTGAGTTCTACTTCTAGTTTGGCGCGTAACCTTATTGAGTCTGGTAAAAAAATAGGAGAACTAGAAGAAACTAAAAACTTCAAGGTAAAACCTTTAATAGTTTCTGCAAACAAAATTGAGGGAGTAACCCTTTCTCTTTATGAACCACCAGAAGTGCTAACGAGAGAAGATATTAAGATTGCAGCTGCGACTATTGCAGCAGACCCTAATGATGAAAAGAAGAATGAAATTGTGCAGAGTTTTATTGTCGCAAAAGCACCAGAGTCTGCTTCTAAAGTTTTAGCGGTGGTGCAAAAACAAATAGATAAAAAACCTGCTCCGCCAGTATCTAAACCATCAGAAGAACCTTTGGAAACAGATCCAGATATTCCTCCGGTAGTAACTCCGCCAGCAGAAATAGAATCGAGTCAAGAAGAGATAGAGAACGCTTTTGCTGAGATTTTTGATACCAAATTCTTAGACTTTAGAGCACAAATCTTTGGACAAGTAAGTAATCTTTGTGGTTATGAACGTCGTAAACAAAAAGATCCTGGAGCAAGGATAGAAATGGTCAGAAGTATTTCATCTAGTTTTTCAGAAGAGTTCCCAGCCGCTTGGAAAGAATTAGATGAAGATAATTATTTAGTGGAGGGACAACGAGAAGATGAGTTTACCTGTAATTTGGTTCATATTTTCCAGGGGGCAGAAAATGCAGATATGATTATCCAGCGTCTTAATGAAAAAGAAGTTCAGGAAGGGCCAGTCTTTTCTGAAGTCAGAGATTCGGCCTTAAATATTTTTGAAAAATCTTCACAAGTAAATACTGCTGCTGATCGGAAGTATGTTTCTCAAGTATTAATTCGTCATTTTAATCAGAAAGCTAGGCAAGAAAATCTCTATTGGAATGAACCTCGTTACCTGTATGAGGGGCGGGATGATGAAAACTATTTTGCTAATATCAGAACAGCTTTGACAACTGCTAACTCTTGGGAAGAGTTGGGTGTAAAACTAACAGAATTCCAAACAGCTTTAGAAGAGTCTCAAGCAGAACCAGAAGAAGAAATTCCTCCAGTAGAAGAAGTACCACCAGTGGAGGAAGATCCTGAGGAAGAGGTGGTAGAACCACCAGTGGAACCTCCTGTTATAGAGGAGGATGTCCCTGTGGAACCAGCTCCAGAAGAAGAAGAACCAGCTGTAGAACCGGAACCAGAGGTGCCACCTGTAGTAGAAGAACTTCCAGTAGAACCAGCTCCAGAAGAAGTTCCTCTGGTAGAATAAAAAGTTGGTATTTATTTGCATTATTCAGCCTTTTTCCCTTGAAAAAAAGCTTTTTTTATGTTATAATTCCTAGATTTTTCGTGAATTTAAATAATGAAAAAAGAAAGTACTAACCAAAACTTCGATCCAGGGAAAATTGTTTTTGAATGGGAAGCCCTAGATTATCACCCGCATAAGCGGGGATGGTTATGGATTACTATTTTTTGTTTAATCTTTTTTGGTAGTGCTATCTGGGCACTCTTTTACGGAGACTGGGTTATGGCTTTAACACTTTTTATTGCGGTTGCGGTTTATTTTTACATTCATCGTAATGGGGATGAAGAGCATCAGATTACGGTTTTTGAAAAAGGAATATTTATTGATCGTCGTTTTTTTCCAAAAGAAGCATTCTCTGGATTTTGGTTTGTTTATGATGAAAGCGTAGCGGTGGTTAACCTGCAGTTATCTAATACCAAGAACGACAAAAAGATAACCCTGCAAATGGGAAAAAACGATCCAGAATTTTTTCGTAATAATTTTTCCAAGGTGGGTCTCCTAGAACTAGAAGATAAGAAAGAAGGCCTAGTGGATCTTTGGATGCGTGCTTTAAAGCTCTAATAATAAAATGGTAATAAGTAATCCAGAAACACATTACAACACTACTGATAATCAGGAGGAGCTAAAACCTGTCCAGGAACATTTAAATGAATTGAGAGAATATATAGAAGATCTTGCTTCTCTTGAAGAGACAGAGAAAGAAAGACTTCATAAAGAATATATTCAAGATTATTTAAGACAGAGATCAGAATATCTTCGTACTGGTCGAGAAAACCAAGAAATTGCTGATTTTAGGGAAGTTTTTGAGGCTCGAACTCAAAAATTAAGAGATTTTGTAGACGGAAAAATTAGGAAATACAAAAAGATGCCAGGAACTAATAAGCCTATGGATCCTCAGTATTTTCGAGAGCAATATGAAGTAGCTGTTCTTGCTGGAGATAATGAGAAACTTAAAGAACTTATCCCACCAGAACTTAAAGAAGATATTAATAATTATATTGCTGGAGATAATGCAGATGGATTTTGGAGTAATGTTGGGACAGTTGGTGCTGCGGCAATAGGAGGTGGAGCAGTAGGGGGACTCATAGGAGGTTTAACTCGAGGAAAGAAAGGTGCTTTAATTGGAGCTACAAGTGGAGCGGCATTTAATGCCGGAGCAACTGCTATTAGTAAACCTTTACAAGAACAAACTAGAAGATCTATGCAGGAGATGGGGGAGGCTGTTTCCTCAGGTTGGGAACAAGAAAAAACGGATACTTGGAATACCCGTAATGCGAGAGTTATGGGAATGGGTAGTCTATATCTTACTTCCATAGCTTTTGGACCAGATGATCCTAAGACTTGGCTTATTTCTGGTGGAGTGGCCGTTGCAAGTGGATTATTACCTATGATTATGGTTCCTGCTATGAAAGCTGTGGAAGAAGGGGCAGAAATAACTGGAACAGGTATTTATCACACTACTGCTGCTATGAAGAATTCATTTCTTTCTTTGGCACACTGGAATTGTGATAATGCTGGACAGCTTCTGGATGGAAAAAGAGAAGCTACTAGAACTAAGGAGGCAATTAGTGCCAGTCAGTGGGAATATTTAAAAGAAAATAGGCCAGCTAATGTTAGTGAAGATCTTCATGAAAAACTCTTTGATCCAGAGAAAAAAGCTCTGAATCCAGAAGAAATAAAAGAAGCAGCTCTTTTTTGTGTACGAGCTATTGATCCTAAATTAATGCTTAATGATGCCGATTTAGTAAAATTACAAGATCTAAACTCTCGGGAAGGATGGAGTCCAAGTACCGTTTCGCTTTTACGTCGTACTTTTACGACCCTAGAGGCCAAAGTAATGTGGGATCACTTCATGTTGGATGCAGATATTATGAAAGATCTAGACAATAAGAGAGTAGGAACTCAAACAGAGGTAGATTTATTTGCTGAACACTTTGCCGAAGCTTGGGTAGAGAAAGAAAAACAAAGAAAAATGACACGAGATGAATTAACAGATTATTTATTGGAAAATAAAGGAGTTAAAGATTTGACTGCTTTTAGTGAAGCAGAATTAAAGGTTATGTTCCCTGGAATTAATACCAAACTAGACGAAGTGCAAACATACGGAATCCGTAATTTTATGGAAGAAGGAGGAATTCAAGATATTTTAGTCGTGGTGGCCATGCTTTATGTCGGGACAGCAGGAGTATATTACGGTAGTCAGGCGATTCATAAATTAACCGAAGATCTAGATAAAACCCCAAAAGATAAGGCTAAGGAAAAACATGAAAAAGAATATAGGGATGCGCAAAAAAGATTATCTCATCTATTTGATCAAACAAAAATACCTGGTGGTGATAAAGGAGAAAAAATCTGGAATGGAGTGTTAGATAATTTAGAGAAGATGGGGGTAGTTTGTCCAGAGGACAAAACAAAAATGAGTTTTGATAATATTGGGTTTAGTAATATCCCTACTGTTTTACAGAAATTAAAAGAAGATGGTTGGCATACTAAAGCACAACCAACAAATTTAGCTGGGATTAGAGACATGAGAACAGCTTTTATTGATACTTTAGCCAAGATACCAGAGGAAAATGGAATAAAAAAGGGATCGTTGAAAATAGGTCATATGTTAAACAAAGAACTTGCAATAGAAGGTTCAGATATGGAAATGGCATTAGAAAATCTGCAGTCATTAAAGAAATTTCGTACGGATTATGAATCCTTCTTATCCACACAACCTCCAGCTTACAGGGAAGAACATGGATTCTTTAATTTTCTTGCGGTAGCGCGAAATACTAAAAACAGTCTTTTTCATGGTGGTGGGAAATTTAAAAAATGGTTAGGAAATAAAGGTAAAAGACGTGGGTTAAGAACTTACAGAGAACTTCTAGGAGTTCCTTTGGGGACAGATGCAAAAATTCCTCTAACTAAAAAGAAAATTGGGGGAATGCGTCATAGCGAAAAATATTTTATTTTAAACCAAATGGGAATTTTAGGCGTACCAGAAATGAAACTTAGATACTTAGAAAGTTTGCCTTGGCAGAAAGGAGTAAGAATGAAAGAAATTTATTCTTGTATGGACGAGGTTTTAGCTATTTATACTTAATTATATTATAATATAATGAAATTTTTATCTTCAAAAATCATCTTTCCCTGCTTACTCGCATTCCTTGCGACGCAATTTTTAGACCCTACTTTAGTTTGGGCAGCAGGAACAGATGTAGGAGATAACGATGTACTGAAAGGATTTGCGCAATTACTTTCTATTTTGGTTAATATTTTTACCTTCTTATCGCTTCTTTTCCTTAATTATGGTGGAGATTTGCTAGGGACGGAGTTTCTGACCGCAGATACTCCGATGGAAGCTATTAGACCTATGTGGGTAATTATGCGTAATATTACCAATATTGGTTTTGTACTTGTTTTACTTTTCCTTGCTTTTTCTAATCTCTTTAACTTTGGAGAAGGAGGAAATTGGACCATTAAGGAAAAATTACCCAAGATAATTTTCTCTTTAATTGCGATTAATTTCTCTTTGTTAGGTTTCCGAGTTCTAATAGATGCTGTACATGTGGGAACGATTACCATTTTATCTATTCCACAAACAGCCTTAGAAACGAAAGGAGCAGATAGCATAAAACGCCTGTTATCTCAGGGGATAGATGACGATGGTAATAGCTGTACGGGTGGGGAAGATAGTAATAAAGCAACTTGTCAGACTTTTCGGACTCGTATTAACGACCTCTTGTGTAATTCTTCTTTTGATTCAGACGGTGCTGAAATAGTAAATTATAGAGCTTATAATAGTGATGACTGTTTGTTCCGGATTACAGATTTAAGTAATCTTACCGGAATGGATTCTAAAAGCTTAACAGCTCATAACTTATTCTTGGCTTTTGGAGTATTTTTCCAAAAGCTGGAACAATTACCAGCTTTAGCTGCAGAACTAGATTCCTGGAGTGGGGTAATAACTAACGTCCTCTTTTCTGGAATATTAGCTCTTGCTTATGTGGTAGCTTTAATTGCAGTCTTTATTGCTCTTCTCTTGAGAATGGTAGTGCTATGGATTGCGATGGTCTTTGCTCCTATATTGGTGGCCGCTGGTATTATGGGTTTTGGAGGGCAAGGTGGTGATTTGGGAAAGAAAGTAATAACTAACCTTATTATGCCGTTAAAAATAGCGGCAGCCTTTGCTGTGAGTTTTATTATGATTTCCTCCATGATTGATGTGGTGCCAAAAAATGGTGGTAGTTTCTTCGAATTCGGAGCAGCACTCAACCAATTTGGTACTGATGGTTATGGTTTGTTATGGCAAATTACAACAATAGTTGTGTTCTGGGCAGCAGCTTTCTGGGCCCTACAAGGTAGTGAAGCGGAAGGACTTATTAATAATATTAAGAGTGGCGCCCAAAAAGCTGGTACCTTCTTAGCTAGAGCCGCTACTATTGATCGTCAGGTACTCATGTTCCCTGGAAAAGACGGGAAGATGGAAAAAGCTTCTATGGCAGCTGTTCTTAAGCTACCGGATGCGGCTATAAATCAAGGAATGAAAGATAGGGATATAAGACAAAGACAGTCAATTGAAAAGATCTTGGGTATTGATGAAGAGACAATAAAGTTTAAGAAATCTTTGGATGAGTTGACAGATACTCTTGTGAAAGAGAAGACAAAGGTTGAGCATCTTGGAGCAGTTAGATCATTTCTGAAAAACAGTGATCCTACTATGTTGAAAAACAATAATGAGGCGGTGGCAGATGCTTTATTAAAATATGTTGAAGGTACTAATCTTTCTGGAATAGAGAAAACTAAGTATGTAGATGCTGTAGGAGAATATAAGAAAGGATTGCCTGGAGCTATGAACAAAATAGCTGATGCTATGTCTCCTGTTTTAGGGGTAGAAGCTTCTGTTTTACGGGAAGAATTTAAAGGGCCAGGGGCATCTACAAAAACAGACAAAAATAATAATTCTTCTGATGCTAACAAGAATACATACAAATTTACCAATGAAGATAATAAACCAAGTATGACGTCGCCAGTACCTAATAGAAAAGGGACTTTAGATAAAACTATTTCATTTGAAACTGCTGTGACTGCTAAAGAAGAATCAGAAAAGATTATTGCCTTGAATGTTAGTTTGAAACCATATATGAATGATTATGATGATTTTAGGGCGGAAGTTGCTAGACAACTACCAGATATCTTGAAAGCAATAGGAATAACTGATGAAACAGAGGCAGCTAAATATGTAGTAGCAGAAGATAAAACTATCAAAAAGAATCCATAAATAATAAAGATATAAAGGGATTGCTTCTTAATTGTTTGCTAGATTGCAATATATTAAAGTATTAAAATATAACATTTTATTATTTTGGTATAGGGAAAATAAGGTTGGCTATCTGTTATTTTTGGCTTATTTATGGTAAAATAACCTGAAAATAATGAAATTTCTTAGAGACCAGTACCTATTACCAGAAAACGATTGGAAAAGTCGGGTGATTTTTATGGCGGAAGAAAGAGTGGAGGTAGTAAAAGAAGAGGAGAAGATAGATGATATCTTAGACAACTTGTTCGCTTTCTCAGTAGTCAAACTAAAGATCATTAATGAGCGTGCAAATGAATTAACAGAAACACAAAAAGCAAAATTCAGGGACATCATTGGTTATTACTTGAGCTTGAATGATGACATGTTTGCGAATCCCCCTCGGATTCTAGCTCTTATTGCTAGAGGAGCTGTTCCCAATGCAGAGAAATTTCTTAGTCCTATTATGCGGAAAAAAATAAATGAAATTTTGGATGAGAAGAAAAAGAGATTACAAGAATTGTTAAAAAAAGATGGACCTAGTTGGAGTCCAAAACAAGCTTCTCAGGTTTGTACTTTATATAATTTCCTACGTACTCATGGAGTTAACCAACAAGGAGAACTAGATGATCTTTTTGTAAAAGTACAAGAATCATTGCTGAGTCGGGCTATCCCACTAGCAAATAGATTCGTAGAAACAGAGGTGGATGGTAAGACTAAAGTAGCTCAAAGTGAAACAAATAAGTTTCGTCCTCTGCTTAGTCGGGAAAAAGTATTATTATTGGAAGTTTATCGTTTGTTTCCTAATCCAGAAGATTGGCAGGGTAAAGCTTCAGCAGATGATCGAAAATGGCAGGGACACAAAGAAGAATGGGATAAGGTCTTCCAGACATTATCCAATTCTATAGCTAGAAGTTTACTTAGCGAAAGTGATCCAGACAGCAATGATCCAAACTTATCCTTAAGTTGGGAGATTTTAGCAGAATGGAATTACGATCACCGCGATGAAGAGGAACAAGTAAATGAGAATGATCCAACGGAAGGAATATTCCTTACTTTCTCGGAAGCCAGAAAAAGAGAGGAAATTGAGAAGCTAATTAAAAGAGGTAATGCGGTACAGTTCTTAAAGTTTGCTGCTAAGGCAGATGTTCTGACTGCTACACACGTCAAGGCCTTAAAGGATATTGAAAATGATGAAGGAGGATTCTTACTAAATGGACTTGCGCCAATAAGCAGAGAAAAGTTTTTACAAGAAGTTCTAGGGAGAACTACCTCAGAGAGTGAAGAGGAAACTCAGTACAAGGAAAATCTTGAATCGCAAAAGAAAGACAAGGATTTTTTTAAAAAAGTTTTTGCTTCTATCAAAAAGAAAGAGTGGGAGCAATCCTTTAAGGATAATTTAGTAGATATTGTTTCCGATAATAAAGATCTAGATGATCTGATTCAAAAATTCAATGATCTTTCTACTAAATTTGATATTGATGATCCAGAAGAATACCCAGAACTAATTAACAGTTTAAAAAATTTCTTAGAGGGGAATTCGTTAAAAGATAAATTAGCTGAGATAGATATTGTTAAAGAATTTCTTGATAAGGCTAAATCCTATGAAGATAAATTAACAGAATCTAGTGCACTAGAAGATAATCTAGTTAATTCTAGCGATTTAAGAAGAACAAAAGTTAGAGGTACTATTAATGAAGAAAAAGAAGAATTAGATAATTACGATAAAATCAAAGATTTATTAAAAACAGAAAAAGAAAAAGAGGTAGAAAAAAGAAAAATTGAAGAAGGTTTGATTGCTCCAATCTTAAAAAATTACGAAGGCAAAAAAGAAGATAGTTTTGGAGAGGATGAATCAGAGAAGAAAGAAATCTTAAAACTTGTTGAAGAATATCAAGAAACAAAGGAAGCATGGGAAGATTCTCGCGGTAGTGCAGAAGAGAAAGACAAATTAAGAGCCTTGGATGGTATTAGAGATATTTTGCTCAAACAATATTATCCTTACAAAAAGAGAGAATCTCTTTCTGATGGAGAAAAAGAAAAATTAGCCAAAATAAAAAAATTAGGAGAAGAAATTCAAAATAGTCGTGATGAACAAAACAAACTAAGTAACGAGGGAGAAAATTCTAAAGAAGAAAAGGAATTTTTTACAGATACCATCAGAAAAGTTAAAGAGATAAAGGAATCATTTTGGGGAAAACTAGAAACTAGAATTAAGTTGCATCAAATTAGAGCAGCAGACTTAGATGTTCTGTGGCATGATTTAGATGAGGCAGATAAATTAGAAGAAGAAAGAGACGATACAAAGAAAATTAATGTTGACGAGGAGGGGAAGACAAAAGTAAGTCTGGCTACTCGTCCAGAAATAACTAGATTTAGAGATGCCTTTGTAAAGGTTCTAGACCAGAAGATTGAGAAGACTAAAAACAGAATAAAGTCTGGAAGGATTATGGATAACGAGGAGGATAAACACGCCCCTTGGTTGTTTGATATTCTAGATGATGAGTTTTTATATGATTCTTTGGCTACCAGCTTAGAACGAGAAGGTTTTGATATCACTCGAGAATTGGAAGGAGATCAAATTAGGACAGAAATGGTGCAAGGGGCATTACAACACTATCGAAATAGGATTATTCAGGGATTAAAAGGCGAAATGTATACAGAAGACAAATTTGGGAATGAAAAAGACATTTCAGAGGAAGTTCTTTCTGCTTGGGAAAGGTTGCACACCAAGATAGATTCTCCTAAAGAAATAGCAGACTTAGATGCAGACATGAAAGTAATTGAGAAAAGCTATGAGAAATCTAAGAAAAAAATCGAAGAAACTAATCAAAAATTAACTGCTATAGCAGAAAACATCTATGATAAAAAGCTAAGGACTGTTTTGGAAGATTATGGTTTTGAAGGAGAAGAAATAGAAGGGTATATTAAAAAAATTCTCGTAAATCCTGATTTAAGTGATGAAGGAGTCACTTCTAGAGAAGGTTTGCAATCAGAATTAACTAAACTTCTAGAGGACAAGAGAGAGAGGGAGTTAAACGATGAAGAGAAAAAAAATTTAGAATGTCTTGTTAATCGGGTTCTACTGGAGCAAGTAAATCCAGTAATTACAGAACAGTATATGGAGGGGTATTATATTACTGAAGAAAAAGATATCTCAGATGAAGCTAAGGACATTGCTGGAGAAAGAGATGAGTTAAGAGTGAAGAATGAAGAATTAAAGAAAAGAAGAGCAGAAAAAGAAGCTCAGATTTTGGCAGAATATCAGCAGGTATTAGATGATGTAAATGCAACTACTGCTGCTGAAGATGTTGAATTAAAAACAATAGTGAAAGAAATTGCAGGTGCTGTAGATATTAAAGAGCGGATTAAATTGATAAAGGAATTATTTATTCCCTACCTAAAAAACAAGTCAGTTGATCTAAAAAATAAATTATCGGATAAAACCCCTTGGGGAGATAAAAAGAAATTAGAGAGGTTAGAAGAGAGGATTTCTGATATAGAGAAACTAGGAATACCAGAAACAATATCAGGAAGACTTTTTATTCCTGGTAAAAATCCACTTCGTAAAGCAGAAATTCAGACTAGGGAAGTAAAACAAGATATCTTTAATTCTATTAAACCTCTCCAAAGAGATTTGGATAAAATTAGAAGAGGGTATTTAGATCTTTCTACTACAGATCCTTATTACGAAAAGAAAAAAGAAGCTTTAAAACAGGAAGTAGTAACCCTTTTGGGAGATTGGGGTATAGCTGGAAGGAAAATTCGTTTACAGGTGAAAGAAATGAAAGAGGTTTGTCGAGAAATATTTTCGGCAGAAACTCTTTTTGCTCAAACATTTTTCTTATCTGTGGAAAATATTATTAATGAATTAGATGGTATTTTTGCAGAATTAAAACCACTTACACAACCAGATACTGATTTTACTGGTAAAGGGTCTCTTTTTGAAAGAATAGAAGATGGCCTTAATTCAATTAAATACGAAGTAGATTTCAGGGATGGGTTTTGGGCAGAACAATCTAAAAAAGCAGATGAGCGTCAGGAAGCCTTAACAAAGGGAGCGGAGAAAGCTAGTGAGTTTGGAATATTGCAAGAACGAGAAGAAGGTAAGAAAAGATACGAAACAAAAAGAACAGAATTTGTTAAAGCTTTCACAGACTATAGAACAAGTAGAGATGCTATTAAGAAAATCTTAGAAACAGATATTCAGAAAATGAGTGATGAGGATTTTAAGAAGAAATTTAATATCAGCAAAGAACATGCTCGAGAAGTGTTAGATTATCAGGAGGGGCAAAATAGTAAATTCAAAGAGTTATGGGAGAAATATGGTGACACATACTTCATTGATAGATGGTTAGAAAGATATGATAAAAGCGGAGAAGAAAGGGTAGAGGCATTAATTGACTTAGGTAAATTAGATGAGGTTACCGAAGCCATGAAGAAGTCACAAATTGAAGCCAAAAATATGGTGGAGTGGCTGGAAGAATATAAGAAAACTAAATCTCATGGAGCTCGTATAAAATGGACAAAATTTTCAATTTACGACATTTATCGAGTAGTTGCTGAGTCTTTTGAAAAACATTCTCAGAACTGGAAACGAGATTCTGATCAAGCAGTTACTGCCATTGGAGCAACAGTGCTTGGAACTGGAAATAATTTCTTAGGAAGAATCGGACAAAGGTGGAAACAGGCCGGAGAGGAAACAGAAAATCAACGAGTTAAAGAGTACGAAACGCAATATGAGACTCAAGATGGTTGGGGAATACAACGAGTGTTATATCGTACCAGAAACAAAGATGAAGCCAGAGCTTGTATTAACCTTTTAAGTAAAAAAGGATTCTTAAAGTGGGATGATCCCAAACTTTGGGAAACACTTAATCATCTTTTGGGACGAAAGAATTTCTTTCATATTCCAGGAGATATGGATTTAACTTCAGAAAAGATTCTAAAAAAGATAGAAGGAGCCTGTGAAATAATCTGGACGAGAGATTATTTCCGTGCTTGGGATGGAGAATTAGAATCTAATCTTAAAAGAGCTCGAGAAGGATTTAATCATGAATTTGCTATTTATGAAAATGATCCTAAAGCTAGAACGGAAATTATGGCTGACATGTTGAAGCGTTGGAGTCAGGGAGAAACAGAAAAAATCGATCCGGCTAAATTTGAAGGTTTCTTATTTGAATCTTTCCGACTGGGAAAGATGAATGGACTTACTGATCAACGGTTCTACTTTATGATTATGGGGGTAGCTACTATTAATCCACGTACCGGACAATCTCTTCTTTCTCGAGATATTTTCATGCGTATTAACGGAGAATTCTTGGCTCGTTTTCCGCACGTAGACTTTTTTGCAGACAAGAGTTCTCCAAAGTATAAAGGAAGAATTGTACCTAAGGGGACACCAGGTGCAGAAGAAAGAGCTTGGAATTTTTCAGATTATTTGGAGTGGGCTAAAATGATGGGGGATGGTAGTGGAACCTATAATCCTAAAGAAGAAACAGCCCAAAAAAATAGTCAGAAGTTTTTCTTCCAGGTAATTCATATGTCTCCTTACGGTAGAGATCGGGTACAGAGAATGCAACGTATGCAAGGTAAAGAGGGAGATCATGATGATGCTTGGGCACCATTTTTGGAATGGACTAAAGCACAAACGGAACGTCATTTACACCGTTTGTCTGATGGTGCTGAAAAAAGTTCTGCTGACTACTGGCGGACATTCTTATCTGCCTTTCCTGTGTATATGAGGCACATGGATGAGTATATTCGGTGGGGAGATAGTGAGTGGGGAAGCGATGCTGGTTGGAAGGATTCTAGAGAAAAGTTATTATTTGAAGTAGGAGAACGTTTACGAGTTGGACTAACTGTTGTCCAAGCCTTCTTAGGTAACTATATTTCTTATGCGCAGGGAGAACGTGCTACTATTTTTGGGGAAGATGAATGGGAAAAAGAAGGATCAGATTATTCTCCTTCCTTGAAGGATAGTAAGAAAGAAATTAATAAAATGATGGAGATGTTTATAGATGCTACTGGAGATACAGACATGCAAAAGTACAAGGATATTCTAGATTTTGAAGGTTATGATTATGGTACCAGTCCACAACAACTTAAAGGTAATCCAGAATGGGAGAAAATGAATATTTTATCGGAAAACGTATTGACCAAAGAAAAAGATGGTGGAAGATATTTCCGAAACACAGATGTTATCGAAAGGGTTTTAGGATCGTATAGTAAAACTCTTTAGAAAGATTGATTTATTATATTATAATATAATAGAAATTACCTGATTATTACAAGAAGTTTTTTCTTGAATTTTTTAGTTAAAAACGGCAAAATTTAACTACAAACAAACCCCAAAATTCCCCATGTTCCCCCGTTTTAAAATAAAAATAAAACGAGCAATTGCTATTATGCTTATTTGCTCGATACTAACGCCACTTACAGCAAGTCCTGTAGAGGCGACTTTGTTTGGTTTGTTTAAAGATACAGATACAGTCCCCAAAGTAGAAAGATTAAAGATTGTTTCTTTGTTAGTGGAAGAAGAATTATTAGATAAAAACTTCTTAGAAGATCGGAATTTGCCAGAAAAAATTAGACGTTATGCCATAGATATCCAAAATAAGCTTAATGCGAAAGTTGTCTTAGTTTCTGTACCTAGTACTGCTTCTCCTTTAGATATCTATGAAGGGAATGCTCATTTATATTTTTCTGGAACAGAACCGGAAGGACTGGCTCAGTTAGTGGGAACGGTACTAGTTGGGGATATTCCACTACCGATAGTAGAAAAAAATGGTAATTTTTGGCCAACTATTTTCCCCTACTTAGATTTTGAAGATCCAGTTTACCAGTGGGACCCAGCAAAAGAACGGTTTGTTTTTCAGGGAGGTAATCATGAACCGGAAATTTGGCATGGTTGGATTAGAGCAGATAGTAGAATTAACGGTGGATGGGATGAGAAAAAACTCCAAGAATTCAAGGAAGATGAATTAATTTCTTATTTTGATGATAATCATAATTATCATGATGGAACGACTACTTATGACGAAAAGGTTTTCTATGCTGACCTACCTCGTCAGAAAGAAGGTCTTTCTGACGTCCTCAAAGAAAGATATGACAAGTGGATAGAACATATCGAAGACATTGCCTACTTGAGATACAACAAACACTGGTTAGAAGATGTCTTGGATGATTCTAGTGATATGAGCAAAATCGCTTGGGATTTTTTAGATCCGGATGCCTCTCCAGATGAGGTTCCAGACTTGGGAGAATCTGCTAAAAAAATGCCAGATATTCATACGAAAAGTATCCTAGATAATTTTGTCCGGCGTTATTTTGAATCTTGGAAAAATTATCTTTCCCTACTTAATACCCGTATTGGTAATGCAGGACGTTGGGATGGGGGAGATATAGATACCACTATCTCCTTAGTTTCTACTAAAGATGAAAATGCAGCGGTAAAATTAAAGAATTTTAATGATGATTTGGAAACGAGGTTAAATACTGTTTTAGTAGCTAACAATATTGCCGAAAATATTTCCATTCTAGAAACTCCAGCAGGTTTACCAAATTACTGGAATGGGATTTCTAAAGCAGATTTAACGGCAGAAGATTGTTCGCTCCTTCGTGGTAGTCCGCGGACTACTAATCATCCGATTGCTCAGATGGTTGAGGCTAATCGGTCATACAATTTATCTTTGATAAACACTACAGATTCTTGTTTGGCGGGGCACTCTAGTTGCTGTGCAGAAGATACCATCTTTGATTCCGGTACTTTTACGATGACCAATACAGATTGTAATGTCGCTAATGCCACCCTACCAATCTTTGACATTACTGGAACTACTGAAAAAACTTCTGGAGACAGGGGAACAGAAGCTTGTGATGGGTTAATTATTAAACCAGATGGTGGTGGTAATCCAGATGATGATTTCAACGAAGATATAACTTTTGTAAATCGTTTTGATTCTCTGCTCTATCACGTGGAACCTACTGCGGCCACAATTTCTGCCCAGTTAGATAATATTGGTACAGTAGCTATTCCAGTAGATGATCCACGCGGATTTTCTTTTTATGATCATGCTAAAGATTTTCAACGGGTAGATTATTTTAATGCCTTTGATTTACGGGACCAGTATTTAGATTTATCACTAGCAGAAGTATCTGGAGCAGATATGTTGGAGATTTCTGGTGGAGTATACGGAGCCCTTTCTCAAGCAGATGTAGATGTCTTACCTGCAGAAAAAAAATCAGAATTACTAGATAATCTGCGTCGCAAACTATTACGAGAAAGATTACAAACTGATATCCAAGCCAAAATTTCAGAAATCAATGCTATTATTACCGCAGGTAATACTGCTAGTAATGATCGCCTAACAACAGACAGAGCTACCCAGTGGCCTGGGACTCCTTGTGTGAAGCCGGGAGGATATCAGTGTGCGATTGATCCATTCGATGATGATGAATGTCGAGAATATACCCAGACAGAAACTACTCCAGAAACGCTAACTACCAAAATAGTATGGGAGGAGACTTGTACTTGGACTAAGATTTTAGATCCACTAGATACGCAGGTATATACAGATTCTATTACTCGTTATTACGAAACAGCAACTAGTGTTCCAGATGATGTTTTTGATAGTCTTGTAGATGATGAGCATCTGAATCAAATAGCAGAAGCTCTTATTTGGTTAGATAAAGATATTGCGGAAAAGAATCGCTTAGTTTTAGAAAAAGCTTTTTCTCCAGTAAACGAAGCTAGAGACTTCTTTTTGGATAGCACTTTTCATGATGGTTATGAATTAGTAGAGATTGTGGCGGAAAAAGCAGAAGCTTCTCAAGATGGAAATACTGGTATTAAATTTGCTTTCGAACAAGGCGAAGATCCAGATGATGCTAAATTCCAAGAAGCAAAAACAAAAGCTTCTCTTTTTTCCTTTAAGAAAGACACAACAGATTCTCGGAAAGATACTGGTCTTTTCGGGGGAGATTTTGCTCAGAAGTTTTTAGGACAAAAACAAGCGGATGGAAAAGCTAGATGTGAAGGAATGGATATTGTGGGTTGGTTTCCTTGTTTTCTGGCTTGGCAGGTAGAACTACCTAGTTTCCTTGATCAAAAACTGTTTGCTATTAGTGGCTTACCAAAACTAGAAGATCTAAATCCTTTTGATAAGTTGTCTAAATCTAAATCAAATGGTCCGAAAGTTTTTTCTCCTTTTGAGAAAACTACGTTAGATGACGTTAATTCTCTTAAAATAGAACCAGAAGAAGTCTTAATTTCTGGTACCCAGACTAGTCCAGTAGACATTATTGTTTCATTGGTAAATAAAGCGGGACAGGTAATTGAATCTGACTTTTCTACAGAAGTTAGTTTGTATTTTGGAACTTCAGATGCGGCTAAATTTTTCCGGATTCATCCTGCACAAAACGTAAAAGTAATTTCCGGTAAGGCGCGTTTTTCTCTAATTCCTAAAACCAGTGAATTTGGTGGAAAGTTTTCTTTTGCTGCAGAAACCACAGAAGTAAAATCTAAATTAATTCCGATCACCGTCACAAGAAACTCACTTTTTACTACTATAGACAAGGAAGAAGTTATCGTGAAGGATAAGGAAGGAGTACTTATCAAAGTTAGTGTGCAAGATTTTGCGGGCAAACTTTCTTT
Organism: Candidatus Altimarinota bacterium; assembly: GCA_021734525.1. Taxonomy (GTDB): domain Bacteria; phylum Patescibacteriota; class Gracilibacteria; order UBA4473; family UBA4473; genus JAIPGU01. Next base: position 30,733 of record JAIPIW010000002.1, read on the forward strand.
AGCAGAAGATGACAAAGAATTAGTATTTCTTTCTGACTGGGGAACTTTTTCAGATTCTGGTCGACAAAAAATTAAAAAAGGACAAGCAGAAATAAAGTTCTATGCAGATAAAGTTTCTGGTCCTGGCAAGATATACATTCAGGACACAGAAAGAACTTTACCAAAAGAAGAACTAGAAATAGAAGTTTTGCCGGATAAACCAGCTAAGCTGGAGTTTATTACCAAGCAGAATTATTTAGTAAAAGGGGCTGGGTTTGTACCAGTGGAAGTACAACTATTAGATCAGTGGGGGAATCTGGTAGAAAATGAAACTGCTCATACCCTAACTTGGAAAGGAACCAACTTAGAGATAGAGGGTTTGGAAGAAGGAAAACTAGAATTAAAACAGGAAGTTTCTGGTAGAACAGCTGAGATTATGGTGCGACCAAGAGTGGGGTCTTCTGTTGCAAAATTAGAAGTTACTTCTGACTTATTTGCCGAAGAAGAGACAATAATTCTTCCTAAAAAAGAAGATGGGTTTTTACAAAAAATAATACCTAAGTTTTTGCAAAATAATCTACTTTTTGAAACAGAAGAGACCCCTAAATTAGAGGAATTAGAGCATGATATTACCGTTGATGACGGGGATAAGGCAGGACCTGCGGGTCATGCCTTCGGGGAATTAGAAGAAGTAATAGAATCGGAACAAAATTCTAGATTTATCAAGAACTTTATTGTTCCAGAAAAAGCGATTCTTAATTCGGTCATTACCAGTGATAGTATTACGGTTGGAGAAGAAACTCCAATCCAAATTTCTTTAAAAGCAGAAACTATTGGCGGAAACCAGATTAATGGTTCGTTTGAAGTTCAAATTTCTACTGAACCTAAAGATCTAGGTCACTTTCCAGCTAAGGTGAACCTGGAGGAAGGTTTAGGACAATTTGATATTTTTTCCGGTACTAGATCTGGAGAAGTAAAAGTTACATTAACCAGTCTCGGCTTTGAAGAAAGATCTTTTGTCATTGATATCCAACCAGGAGAGCCCAAAAAGATTCTTATTTCCTCGGAGAAAAACACTATCGATGTGGATGATCCGCATTCAGACATTATGGTGGATATCAAAGTAGTAGATGAATTTGGTAATATTGCTACCTCCTTTATAGACGCAGTTTATCTAAGCCCCAATGAGCCAGATCTTTTGGTGCAGTCGGACAGAGAGGAGTTAATAGATTTAGGTGTTTTTGACAAAGCAGATCCACGTTACGTGGGACTGGCTAATCAAGGAAGTACGGAAAGAGCTTTAGGTACTTCTCCAGATGATAGTTTAGTAACTATCGAAAGTAACGGGAAAATATACATGTCTAATGGAATTGGGGAAGCCAGGGTTTCTGCGAGAACCACTAATACTGGAAAAGTTTTTCTGACAGCTAAAGCAGAAGCAGAGTATGACCTTATTCCCGACGCCTTAGAGTTTGAAATAACAAAATTCCTAACCGTAGAAGAAGTAGAAGATTTAACTCCAAAATCTTTAACAGCACTTATTTTAGGATTCGATTCGGGAGACTTAATTGCAGATAAAAATTTTGCTAATAGATTTTTGCATGTGGGAGAAACTCAGAGTGTGGGGGCACTACTTACTCCACCTCATCCTAAAAAAGTATTAGGCTACCTAACTCCGCAGGGAGAGATTATTAATGATTTAGAATTGGAACTAGATTATGGTGAATTCTTTGAAACAAAATTCTTAGTAGAAGATCGTTGGGTGGTAACAGGAAGAGTTCTTTTCCAAAATGGCAAGACAGAAAAGAAAGATAATAAGGAAGTAAAAGAAGTTAGCTTCACCGTGGGGAATAAGAAAGAATCTCCTGGTTGGTATTTTGTGCCAGATGGAGAAAAGGAATTAGAGTTAACGGAGAAAAATAGGATGTTATATTATAATATGCTACCTGTTTTATCTGTTTCCAATCAAGGAGGTATTGCGGTACAAAATGGAGGAGTAGACTTTAGGAATAAGGCAGGATCACTTCTAGAATGGGAAGTTTATTTGCTGGATGAGAAACTAGGGGATTTAGTTGCGGTACTGGATGAGAAAAAGACTCTTGTCATGACAGAATCAGAAATGAAAGATCGAACAGATGGCGGTATTTTTATTATCCGTCAGTCAGCAGATATTAGGATAAAAGAAGCTTTTGTAGGAAAAACAACTAATGATGAAAGGGGATTAGTATTTGTTTCGGCGACGGAAGAAGAAGAGGCCAGTAAGATTTTAGGATCGCCTAAACTTTCTGCCGAAGATGTTCAAGATGATGAAAATATTGTTTGGAATTCTGCTTGGAAACCAGGAGCGTTTTTTGCGGCAGGAAATTCAATTGGAAAATCTGTGCAATGGGGTTCTAGTGATAATTTTATTTTACTAGGAGATCCAACCGTTAATGTTCCAACAGAAAATACTCGGTCTTCGCTTCTCCTTACTCCAGATTTAGGAGAACAACTTTGGAAAACTCCGAACAGTTTGCCAATTGATCAGATCTTAGTAGCAGATCTTAATGGAGACAGTAATCCAGATATTCTTAACCTAGTTGGTGATGAATTACATGCTTTGTATCAGGATGATACTGCTACAGATAACTTTAGGCATACCGGTTCCATCATTCGTTTTGCGGATGGAGTTAGAGAAGAAGTGATTGAACTGGATAATGATTGGGATGGTTTTTCTGATTTAATTCATTTAAATGATCAGGGAAAATTAGTGTTTCATCGGAACACTAATGGAACTTTTGCTAGAGAAAAGTTTGTCATTGAAGGAGTAGATTCTCCGATAACCAAAGTCCTTTCTGGTAATATTAATAACGACAATTATCTGACAGATTTAGTTTTTGCGGATGAATTAAGGAATCTTTGGGTTGGTTTTGGAACGGAAGATTCTGGGGTGTTTAGACCAATTTATAAAATTGGTAATTTTGGACCTTCTTTTGCAAAAATAGAGGAAGATTTTTCGGTTGCAGAACAACAAGACCCAGAACGTTGGTATATTAAGAAGAATGATTTTGAATATTTAGATCAGTTTCTAGTTTCTTTTACTGGAATTAAAAATGAAATAGATGAAGTTGTTACTCCTAAAGAAGTTATTTTTGCAATAGAAAACCCAAATTCTTCCAAAAAGGAAGATATAAGAACTTTCCTAACAGTTCCATATAATGGAGAAATAGATGTACAACTCCAGATTACGTCAGAAAAAACAACCCTAGAAGCAGGTGATGAATTAGTAGTAGAATTTACCTTTGATGCCGGACAAGACATTTCTGATTTAGAATTAATTGTTCCCGACTTAAATGGTTTCCAAATTGTACCAGATAGTTTGTCATGTGAAGATTGTTCTCAAGAACCACAGATTTATAATTCCCAAGAAGAAGGGGCATTATGGATTTATGGTTTAAATTTAGAAAAAAGGAGACCAGTTACTTTATCTTGGAAACTACAGGCAACTAGTTTTGCTGACTTAGATTTCTTGGTTTTTGATTTCCAAGGAAATGACAAAATAGACGATATTGCTATTCCGCAAACACTAGCAGATGGTACCCATAATTTTGTGCAGTATGTTTCCATAGCCGAAAATAAAGCAGTTAAAAAACTTTCTTGGTTGCATAATATGACTAAGAAATTAACAGCCGCCTTCTTAGGTGATCCTAATGAAGATGAGGAAGGAAATGAGTTCCTGCATTCCAAGCAGGTAGATGGATTTACACCACCCGCCACTCCAGATCCTACAGATGGAAAGAGTGGTGGAGACTTATATCGGAAAATGCTTTATCCGTATCAGAATGATTCTAATGCCGATGGATTACCTGACTTATACGAAGGATTTGGTGATTTAGACTTTATGTTTGGTTGTGGGGGATGTGGTTTACCAATTCCATCTATTGCCTTTTTGGCACCTGGAAGCCAAGCGCTATATGTTCCACCATTTTCAGTACCTTTGCCGTCTTTTGGTTTTCCTATTTTCTGGATTGGTCCAAGTTTACCCATAGTTTATTCTGCTGCTGGTCCACCTACTTCATTTTTTAGGATCTATGTTATGCCAACCACTACTGCTCAGGTGGGTTTGAGTATTTGTTTGGGACCGCAAACTAGCTTTTTAGTTCCTCCGGCTTGGATACCGAATTGTTTTGTAGTAGTTCCACCACTACTAGAAATGCTAGGAGCTTGTCCGGCTAATGGAGGAGGAGGTAGCGAAGGAACAATTAGTCCGGAAGACTTAATGCGAATTGCTCAAGAGGATGCGGCAGAGCAAGAGAGTTTTAATAAAAAAGACAAAGATGGAAATACTGTTATGAAGGATGGTAAACCTGTCAGGGAAACCAAAAAAGATAAGAAGAAAAGACTTGTTTTGCCGAAGATTTCAAATCTAAAAAGTTCGGCAGCAGACATAATATCTGAATGGAAGGATCAGCAATTCCAAGAAGTTCAACAGTATAAACTACCAATTATAAAATTAATTGTTCCTAAAATTCCTTTTGTTCCCGAATTTGATGCCACTACTCAAGCGAGAGGAGGAGATATTGGGGTAGAATCCAAAGGTAGTTTGTTATCTGCAGGAGGAAAAGAACAAACTATCAGAGATGATGCTAATTTTGTGGAAAAGGGCTTAGATGAACTAGGTTTTTATGAGTCTCCTTGGGTTACTGTAAGCAGAAGAGAGTTTAAGATCCCTTATCCTGTAATTCCCGGAGAACAATTTGCTGAATGGGAAATTCAGTATGAAGAACAAAAGAAAAAGATTGAAGAATTCTTTGATTATGGTTGGAAGGATAAATGGGAGGCAATTAAAGAAGAGTTAAATGACAAATGGGAATCATTTATTAAAAAAGAAGAACGAGAAGAGTTTAGTAAACGTCATAAAGAAGCTTGTGAATATGGTGATGATGACACTTGTTATGAATTCTGGAGAGAACAACCTTTCTTGCATGATTTCCTTGTTTCTATTGAAGACAATCAGAAGGCTTGGGAACAGAATAAGATTGCTTTTGAGAAGAATAAGGAAGCCTTAAATTCTTATAAAAAAATTCCAGAAGAATATAAGAAGTTCAAAGAAAGGCTGTGGAGACAGGTAGAACAGTTTAAAGAATTAAAAGATATATTTGATGGTTACTTTAGTGGTTGGTTAGAAACCAATGGAAAAGTAATTGACCAATGGAAATCTTTTATTGCTTATTTAAGAGAACTTTTTGGGTCTTGGAACAAGATAAATAATCCCTTCAAGGACTTTAAATTAAAGTGTCCGACTTGTGCGGTTAATAGGGGTTCAAGTACCGAATGGATGATGCGGCTACTGGTGGGATCCATAAAGTTACCAGTTATTCCAATGCCCAAACTTCCTAATATTATTCTAGATTTTACTAGATTATCTTTTGCTCTAGATGTGGAGGTGCCAGATATGACTTTTGAAAAAGTAGATTTAACTTTAGGAGATATCCCTGATTTTACCGGATTCTTTGATTTTAATATTGATTGGACAGTAGGAAGTCCAAAGATTCCTCCCTTAAAAATAATGCCGGTAATTCCTGTTTTACCCTCAATTCCTAGTATTAGTTTTGATATTCCAGTTCCATCAATATCTTTGCCTGTGTTACCGGTTCTTATTGGTCCGCCAATAATTCCAGATATTTTGGCACCATTTAAGAAGATTATTGCTTTGATTAAAAAACTATTAGATTTGTTTTGTATGATTGTGGGAGGTATTACACCAGTACCAGAATGGTATCTAGCGGGATATGTTCAACAATTAACCAATAGAACTTTGCTTTACGGTTTAGACTTTATTACCCCTGCCCTTTCTCCGGTGGTGAAATTTGAAAAAGAATTTGATGATGTCGAAATAGTTCTAGAAGCCAATATCCAAATGCCTACTGGAGTTTTTGAGGTAGTAAATATTGCTTTAGAAGAAGTACAAAAAAAAGCAGAATGTGTAGTAGATACATTATCTCAGTTGGCCAAAGGTAATTTATTTCCAGATCCTTGTGATGGGGGAGGACAAAGTATCTCTTTGGATCTACCAGATTCGTATTTGGTAGATATTACTGCTAGAGAAAAGGAGATAGGGGAAGAACCAGAAGGAGAAACAAGAACAGTCGTCTATGATTTCTCAGAACAAGATGGAGTTTTAGATGAGTCACAGAGATTAATGGTCCAGAATTCTCACAAGGAAATAGAAGGTCTTTTGGCTAGCCTCAGACAACCAGATGAGTTACCGATTGTTGAAGGTCATAAGATCTTTAGTCATTTGGCTTCTCTAATGGAGAAACCAAAGGTCTATGCTTCTCATCTTACCAACACCTGGAAAAGATGGCTGACTTCTACTAAAGATATCGACATCAGTCAGATACCATCAGAAATTCCAAGCTACTTAGATGTGGATGGTTTAGAGGAAGATCAGAGTCAGTATGCGGTCCAAAAACCAAATATGTATTACTATGATGGAACAACGGGAGCTATCGAAGAGCTTACAGACTTTCCAGTAGAGGGGCCAATGACACATACTCAGGGAGACATTAGTACAGATGGCACCGGGACAGATCCAGATGAAATACTATTTGCGCTTAACGATGAGTTAATGTTGAAGTACAGAACAGTGCCAACCTTTAGTGAACCGGCACATAAAAATCAACAGCGAGAGATGAGATATAAGGATCATTATGATGAAGAATATGATGATCGTTTGAGTCTTATTTGGGAAATGGACTGGAAAACCTTTAAAGATAAATTTGTTCCGGCTAAAGAAGTAATTTCGATCGTAGAAACTACTGGTAATTCTTTTGAATTTGAACGGTTAGATAAAGATTTAACTTATTTTGAATGGGTTATCTTTGATCGTCCAGATCACATCTTTGAAACAGACTTAGATCATGAGAAGAGAAAAGCTCTACTTTGGGATCGTCAGGCTTTCTTGCTCCGAGATGAATCGAAGATGTATGAGATTAGACCAATGACTACTAGGGTTAAAAAGGTCAAAGGAGCTCCTATCTTGTACATGTCTCCTACAGAAGAAATTCCTCTTTTCTCTCAGGAAGATTGCCAGAACAAGGAAGTGGTTAAACCTTTCTTTGCCACAGAATCCGTCCTAGTTGGAACGGGTGGTAAATCACGCATGGAGATTAGGGTTCCACCAAGAGGTGAAAGACCAGAAGAGTTTGAAGAAATTATTCTTCATGAAGGAGAAGAGACTATTGTAGAATATGCCGAAGTTTGTCTAACCAGAGGAACTGTGGAACGAGTATCTAGTACAGAACTGGAGAAAGTTACTCCTCGTAAAAATCTTTATCTACCAACTGGTAGTAGGTTAGAATTAGGACCAAACGACGAAGTAGAACTAGTTCTTTTCGATGGCACAGAAGTTACGGTATTAGGGAATGAGAAATATTCTCTACGCTTTTTTAGCAAAGAAGAAGAACGCATAGAACACTTCAGGAATCTCCAACAAAAGAATTACTACGGAGAGTTTAGGGCGTTTAGTAAGGATGGTAGTAGTTACCACATTGAGAAATTCTTACATGATCCCCAGTCTGGGGACGATGAATCTAGTCCCCAAATCAAGATTATTGGAGGAAATAAAATAAAGGCTGCTTTACTACAGAAAGTTCATATTGATGCTACCCCCACTTTTGATGAACAGGGAATAGAAAAAGTCTGGTGGGATTTGCGTCCTACCGTAGACATGGACAGCAATGGAGACAGTACTGATGACCAGGACTTTCCATCTGTGAAGATGAACGATCCGGTTCGTAATCTACTAGAAGTTTATCTACCGGCTTATGAAAAGGTGGGAACCTATTCGGTATTCCTTAATGTCGAAGACAAGGAAGGTAATTTCTCACAGGAAGAAATAGAAATAGAAGTAGAAGTTCCAGATCTTTCTCTTTTTGAAGCTTCCCTTCGGTCTCGTCGGGTGGCAGGTAAAGTTGTTAGTGGACAACAAGGGGTACCGATTAATATATTTAGAAAAAGAGGAGAAAATAAGGTTTGGGATCTTTTGCAGAAAAACGATATTGAATCTCAATCTCAGGGTACTTTTGAAATTACCTCCTTATCTCTTACTGGGGGAATAGAGGTTAGAGATGAAAAAAAGAATATTGTCGCAGAAATTTTACCAACAGGAAGACCAGTAATACTGGATGAAAGGTTTAAGGTGCGGGTAAGGTCAGCAAGTAATGCCAATTCTTTCCAAGTGGAAGTATATGATGACGAAAGCCCTACTCAACTTGCGGTAGCGGTAATTTCTTTTACTACCAAAGCAGTAGATGTAGTAGTTATAGATAGGAATGAAGAAGACGAATTTGTTTTCTTGCCGATAGAAAAGAATGATAACTTTATGGGAAGTGTAGGATTACTAGATACAGAAACAGGAGATACTTTGGGAATCCTAGATGAATACGGAGATTTCTATCTGGCTCCTAAAGTAGATATTACTTTCCAAATTAAGAGAGCCATAAATGAAACAGATTCACTTGTTTTTGAAATTGTTTATCTAGGTAAGGTAATAGGGGAGTTTGAAGGAGGAGAAATGGAGGATATAGGTTTGAAAAATAATATGTTACAATGAAAAACGTATGGAAATAGTAAAATATATCCTCTTAGGATTTTCTCTAGCTGCAACATTAGGTCCTATAACCGTAGAAACGGTAAATAGGGGACTAAAACATGGTTTCTTTCCAGCATTTTTGTTAAACATTGGGGCAGTAGTTGCGGACGGAGTTTATTTAGTTTTAATATTTTTTGGGTTGAGTACTTTTGCGGATAATTCGATGTTTAAGTTAGTTCTTACTATTTTTGGAGTATTGGTTTTAGGTTATTTAGGAGTAGGTAATATTAGAGAATTTACTAAAGACGTTAAATTAACAAAAAATACTAATAAGACATTTAAAGGTTCATTGCTGGCTGGATTTATAATTAACATGGCTAATCCTATGGCTTTGATTTGTTGGGTAGGTTTTTATGGAGTAGTATCTGCTACTACAAAAAATCTTACCAATATAAAGTTATTAGGTAATTTGGGTGTGGTAATTGTAGGCGCTTTGCTTTGGGGAATTTTTCTTGCTTTGCTTTGTCATGTTGGTAGGAAATATGTTAATGAGAAGATTATAAAAGTAATCTCCTTAATTACTGGTTTGTTCTTGATAGGGTTTGGAATTTATTTAGCTTATGGTTTGAAGGAACTAATTTAGTATATTATAATGTAATGTTTTTCATTTGACTTTTGGTCATAAAAAACTAAAAAATAAGGGATGCGAATTAAAAAAGCCATCTTACCTGTCGGGGGACTTGGCACTCGCTTTTTACCAGCGACAAAAGCTCAGGCTAAGGAGATGTTGGCTGTTTTTGATAAACCAGTAATTCAGTTTATTGTAGAAGAAGCAGTAGAATCTGGTGTAGAAGATATTGTATTTGTGACCGGACCAGGTAAGACAGCCATAGAAAATCACTTTAATCGCAATGAAGAGTTAGAGCTTCTTTTACAGAAAAATAAAAAGGAGAAAGAATTAGCTATGGTTAAAAAAATTACTAATTTAGCTAACTTCTCATATACCAGACAAGAAGAACCTTTGGGAGATGGTCATGCTATTCTTTGTGCCTTAGATTTTCTTAAAAAGGATGAAAGTGTCATGGTTCTTTTTGGGGATGAACTGGTAGATAATAATGGCGGACTCAATGCTGCTCAACAGATGCTGGAAGTATATGAGAAGACCGGAGACCCAGTAGTACTTCTGGGAGAGGTAGACAAAGAAGAAACACATAAATATGGAATAGTGGAGCTAGAAGGAAATATAATTACAAGCATTGTAGAAAAACCATCACCAGAAAATGCTCCTTCTAATTTAGGAATTGTTGGTAAGTATATTCTGACACCTAAACTGCTAAAGAATCTTAAGACTACTATGCCCGGAACAGATGGAGAAATTCGTTTAGCCAATACCATTAAAGACTACATCCAAAATGGTGGAGTAGTTAGAGGTTGTCAGATGCAGGGAAAACGTTTTGATACTGGAGACAAAATTGGCTTTTTAGAAGCAACATTGCATTACGCGCTCAAAAAAGAAAATGGCAAGGCGAAGCAGATATTACAAAGGTTTTTGGAAGAGGATTAGATAAACAAAAAGAGCCGACATAAATGCAAGCTCTTCCTGAAATGTCGAATGAATTAATAACCGAAGTTAATAACCATTTGACATAAGGATTATACTACGGATTAACAAATAAAGCAAGCTCTTTTTGGACTTTTTTCGGTCTTAATGTTTCTCTTGTAAAAGAGGCTTATTTCTGCTATAATATTTAGATAAATCTAAACCACTCATGAACTTTGATGACTCAGTTGTTCCACTGCTAGCCCAAGCAGAGAAGCTTAAAACCTCAGGACAATTTAATGAGGCTATTAAGATGCTACAACAGATAATTATGTCAGAACAAAACTGTGCTGAAGCTTATGAAGAACTAGCAGATAATTACTTGTCGTTAAGAGAAATAGAAAGAGCAGAAAAAGCTTTAAAACAAGCTTTAAGTCTTAATAATCATTCTCCCAATGCTCATTATTTATTGGGGTTCCTATATTCTGTAGAACAGAAATGGATTAAGTCAGTAGAAGAATTGGAACTGGCAGATAATCTCTTTCCTAATCATCCAGAAATATTACGGTGTTTAGGTTGGTCTATTTACAATCAAAGTCGAAGAACTCAGGGATTGGCTGTTTTAGAAAGATCTCAGAACCTCAATCCATCTGATCCTAATATTCTTTGTGATTTAGGAGTTTGTTATATGAACAGCGCTAATTTTGATAAAGCAGAAAAGACTTTCGAAAAAGTTATTAGATTAGCACCAGATTCTGACCAAGCGATGGAATGTTCCCGTTTTTTAGAGATGCTGAAAACAAGAGCATTAGTCTAAAGTAATAAATTTTGTTTTTTTGAGAAAGTACTATTAATATTGAAATTGATTTTTTAATATTTAATAAATGGCACAAATTATTACTAAAGACGATTTCGATTCTAAAGTTCTTAAAAACCCCGAAGTAGTTTTAGTGGATTTCTTTGCTACTTGGTGTGGACCTTGCCAAGGTTTAGCACCTATACTTAATGAATTAGCTAATGATGTTGGAGAAGATCGAGTTTTTAAAGTAGATGTCGATCAGTCACCAGAATTAGCTAGTGAATATGGTGTAATGTCTATTCCAACAATAAAGATTTTTAAGGGTGGCGAAGTAGTAGAAGAATCTATGGGCGTACAGTCCAAAGAAGCACTACTTGGGATGATGGAAAAGCATAAGTAATTAGGCTTTTCTTTTTCTCCGGTGCATTAACCAGAAGAAGGCTCCTACGATTAAGAAGGAGAATCCGTCAACCATTCTTTCGTATTGTTGTCGCATGTATCTGGTTTTTTCTACTTCTTCTTTTTCAGCCATACATTTGGCTAAATCTTCCTCAGAAGTATTACCTGGCTCCACCATGCCTTCCGGAGTTCTCATCGGATAACCATTCTGACACATTTCCTTGGCTTGGAAGTATGGAGGGGTTTCAAAATTAAAAACGTAGACCTTTAAAACAGTATTGAGGAACATAACTCCTCCGATAGCAGTTAGAACTATTCCAATAATAGTTCCACCAAAGCCTACAAGATCCCGAATCCAAGAGAATTTTGTTTTTTCCATTTTGTTTTGATTAGAATTAAGTGCTTCTATTCTAAGAGCAAAGATAGCGATAAGCAACAAAAAAGCAGCAATGAATATAAACAAGCCGACATTTCCACTGATGTAAGGAATGTAATAATAAGAAGACATCATCATATCCATGCCCATTCCTCCGCCACCCATGTTTATATAGAATTAGAAAATATGACTAAATTTTAAGCTTAATTTTTAAGCTGGCAATTCTATTTTAATTCCAGCTCCCATGGTGGAATTAATAGTGACATTATTAATGTAATTTCCTTTACTACCGGTAGGCTTAGCTTCTTTTACAGCCTTAATCATAGCTTCTAAATTTTCTAATAGTTTCTTATCACCAAAACTTAGTTTACCAAAAACGGTATGAACAATTCCGGTTTTATCATTCCGGAATTCTAATCTTCCAGCAACGAGTTCTTTTACTGTTTTTTCTATATCCATGGTTACTGTTCCAGCCTTGGGATTAGGCATGAGACCTTTTGGTCCAAGGACTCGAGCGGCTTTGGCTAATTCTTTCATCATTTCTGGTGTAGCTACCGCGACATCAAAATCAGTCCAACCTTTAGTAAGAATTTTGTCGATGAGGGTTCCTCCACCAGCGTCTACTGCTCCAGCACTCTTGGCAGCCTTTACTTTGTCATCGGAACAAAAAGCCACTACTCTGACTGATTTACCAATTCCGTGTGGTAAGCTAATAGTGGATCTTACTTGTTGATCAGCATGACGAGGGTCAATACCAAGAGAGAAGTGCACTTCAGCGGTAGGATCAAATTTAACTGTAGAAAGTTCTTGCATTAACTTAATAGCCTCAGATAAAGGATACTGCTTAAGGCGATCGATCTTATCGTAAGCATTCTGGATTGATTTGGAGCGTTTCATTTGTAGGGGGGTTAGTGGTAAAAGCGTCTTTTTAGGACTCCCACGAAAAGGGGATTGGTAATTTAATTAATTTCTGGATCAAGACCCATGCGTTTAGCAGTACCGGCAATTATTCTCACCGCAGCGTCCATATCATTAGCATTGAGGTCAACCATTTTTTTAGTAGCAACGTTTTCTAATTGTTTTCTAGTTATTTTACCGATTTTTTCGGTATTAGGTTTACCAGAACCTTTCTGGATACCTAGTTCCTTTTTAATTAATACAGATGCTGGAGGAGTTTTAAATTCCAACTGGAAACTTTTGTCTTCAAAAACGTAACAAATTACAGGAATAGTTAATCCTTCTGCTTTCTGTTCTTGAGTTTTGTCGTTAAATTCCTGACAAAAAGCCTGAATATTAATTCCGTGTTGTCCAAGTACTGGACCTACTGGTGGGGCAGGAGTTGCGGCTCCGGCTTTTAATTGGATTTTGAATTTTGAAGCAAATGGTTTTTTAGGAGGCATCTTTAAAATAAGTAGTTAATAGTATTTCTTTAAAGGGATCAGATTTTCTTTATAACTTGATTAAAGTCAAGTTCAACTGGGGTTTCTCGGTCAAAGATGGTAACCATAACAGTAACTTTTCCTTTGGCTCTATTAATGTCTGACACGAGTCCTTCATAATTAGTAAACGGTCCTTCTTTAATTGTTACTAGATCACCTTTTTCTAATTTAATTTCTGTAGTTGGTTCACTAGCTCCCATGCGGCGCTTAATAACCCCGAATTCTTCTGGAAGTACTGGGACAGGAGTATTTCCAGAGCCCACAAATCCAGTAACATTTGGGGTGTTACGAACCATAAACCAGGAAGCATCCGTAACAATCATTTCCACTAGTACGTAACCTGGAAAGAGATTTTTTTCAACAATTTCTTGTTTTCCAGCCTTACTAACTGCTACTTTTTCTTTAGGAACAACAATATCAAAAATATATTCCTGCATACTCATAGATTCAGTTCGTTGTTCGATGGCTTTTTTTACAGCATCTTCATAACCAGAGTAAGTGTGTACCACATACCAATTGCGACCGAGAGAAGGATCTTGTTTAGCCATTATTTATTAAGCATGAATAGAACTCCCTCATTGAAGACATAGTCAACAATTCCTAGGAAAACACCAACAAGCATCATGACAACAATTACAGTGATCATAGAATGAATGGCCTGTTTTTTAGTTGGCCAAGTTACATTATGGAGTTCGGCAACTTGTTTTTTAAGGAAGTTTTTCATTGGGGAATCAAATGTACTGCGGGATTGTGTCGATTTTTTCTTTTTTGTCAAACCTTTGTTTGCTTTTTAGATCTTATTTTCTTAATCTCAAAACCGAAATAAAATAAAAATGAAAAAAGGTTTCTGTTTACTCTTATTTTCTTTTTTTCTGTGGGGTTGTGAAAAAAAAGAAGTTCCACTCTTTGTTTTCGAACCTGGGACAGAATTAAAGATTTGGACAAGTACGGAACCAGAATTCTGGGAAGCTTTGGGACGAGAGTTTGTAGCGAAGATAAATGTTCCTAATTTAGAAGTGGAAATCACTTCTTTTGAAAATGAAACAGAGCTTCAAGAAGTATTTCTCCATTCTTTGGCGGTAGGAAAGGGGCCAGATGTTATTTTTACAGATGGTAATTTTATTGCTGAAAATAAATCTAAATTTGTTCCTTTAACTAACGATGAGAGTTTAACAATAGAGAAATTTAAAAGAATTTTTGTCCCTGCTAGTCATAATCTTTTCATAGATGATCAGAACCTGACAGGAGTTCCTATTGGCATAGATACCCTGGCTCTTATTTATAATACGGAACACTTAGAAGGATTAGAGATTCCAGAAACTTGGGAGGAGTTTAAGGAGGTTAGTAAGAATCTTACTAAAACAGATAATTCTTTAGCGAGAATTTCTCGTTCTGGTAGCGCTTTAGGGCGAGTAGATAATGTGCGTAGGGGCGTAGAAGTTTTAGAGAATCTACTAGTCCAAATGGTAGGTAATTTGTTTTCGGAAGACTCTTTAGAGGCTGTGTTTGCGCAAAATCAAGGAGTAACTTCACAAGGGAAAAGAATCCAATTTGGTTTGGATGCTCTAAATTTCTTTCTTAGTTTTGCTAGAACACCTCACCCTAACTTCTCTTGGAATAACCTTTATGCTGACAATGATTTTGAAGCTTTTCTGCAAGGGAAAGTGTCGATGATTTTTGGGAATTCTAGAGACTTAGCTCTGTTATATTATAATATAACAGAAAGAGGGGGGACTATTTCAGAAAATCATGTTAAAGTTTCTTTCTTTCCTCAATTTGAAGCTCCAGAAAAGTCTTCTGTTCGTCAGGTCTTGGCAGATATATATGCGTTAGGAGTGGCTAGATCTACAGATAAGGATATTTTAGCGTGGGAGTTCCTGAAGTTTGCAGTACAGAAGGAAAACTTACGGGGATTTTTCCAGGTCACAAAATTACCCGCTAGTCGGGTTGATTTGCTTCTGGAACAAGAAGCAGAGACAGAAGTTTTTGCACGGCAGGCAAAATTAGCCCTAGGGCAATCTTTGCCACTAGAAAGAAGTAAATTCCAAACAGGATTGAAGGAAATGGTGCAGAGTATTAATTTAGGAAAAGAAACAGTAGAAGAAGGATTTACTCGACTTCAGGAAGAATTTACGAGAAAATTACAAAGACAAAAAGAATTAGAAACAAAAATAAAATAAAATATGAAAGTAGATTTAGGACTTCGCCTGCAGAGAGATAAGCTAATAGGAGAGTGGTTAGAAAAAATAGGATTAGCTATTTTTATTCTTACTTTCTGGTGGCCTAATGGGTTTTATTTAGGGGGAGATGCTACTTTTCTGGGAAACTTCCATAGCGAACTGGAAGTTGTTTTTCCGGTGTGTGGAATAGGGATTTTCTTAATCTTTTTTGGTAAGTTCTTATCTGGAACACAAAATCATTTATCTAAAAACCAGCTCTTATTCCTTTTGTCCTTTTTAGGGTTCTCTGCTTTGGCAGCTGTTTTTTCTGTGCGTCCAGAAGTTTCTATTCTGTTTTTAATTATTTGGGCGACAGGTTTTTTGTCTTTAAGTTTTGGGGATTCTTTAATTATCAAGGGATTAGAAAAAAGATTCTTACTGTTCCTTAGTCTCCTTATTGGTGTCTTCCTCCAGAAGGTTTTTCCAGCTCTTGGTATCTCCGCGATACTACTAGGGATAGGAGCGTTACTGGGGATAATTTTTGCAATGAAGGATAAAGAATTTCGGGGGAGGTTCTTACTAATTCTCTTCTACACTTGGATTGTTTTTGAAACTGCTCACCTTGGTTTAATCCTCCTCGCTTTCCTGATGCTCTTTGGCGCTAAATTCTGGCTTCCACGAGCCATGAAGAATGTCCAGAAAGAATTGTTTATCCCTTTAATCTTTCTGATTGGTCTTAGTGTTTGGGGAATTTTCCAAGGAAATTTTAGATTTGGTGTTTCCTGGGGATTACCACTGAAGTTTTTCCAAGAATTCCAAACTCTGCTCTTTGGAGCAGGGGAAGGGCAATTCCTAATTGCCTTGCAAGACGTTTCTAAAAATATTCTGTTACCAGAAAATTTTTGGGTACCAAGCTCTGGTTTCTTATTGGCGTTATCTGAAAAAGGATTCTTGGGAATATTCTTCTTAGGTTTACTTTGTTTACTACCTTTTATTGTTTCTGATAAGAAGAAGATTCTTTTTTCCTTCTTATTCTTGTACTTACTATTTTTTACTTCTGACTTAATTGCCACAGAAAACGGCATACTATTTCTAAGTGCCTTTTTACTTGCAACGGAAAAGAATGGGCGGTATGAGAATGGGGTGTGAAAAATTATTTCAAAAATTTTTCAGGAGTAATTTCTGCTTGTTTAATAATTGCACGCAAAGTTCCTTCTGGTATATCTCCTCGGCAGCTTACTAAAGTAGTATAAAGATTTTTCCGTTTATTCCACTAGATTTCATGACTTCCCTTGGCTTGCCTTAAAAATTCAAAATCAAAGCCTTTTAGTTTTTTGCATATCTCGCGATATTTAAAACCGGCTAGATTTCCCATTCAGGCGCTTATAGCTAGGGGATAGATGATTTTTTCTCCAAAAGATGGTTTTGTCTTTTGTAAAGGAAGAATTTTCTTTGCTAAATCTTTAGCAATTTCTAGTGTTTCTTCAAAAGTTTTTGCTTGGGCAACAAGTCCTTGCACATCTTTACTTGTGGCTAAATAATAACCTTCAGGAAGTTTCTCAATATCTAAGACGATATAGTGTTCTTTTTTCATCATTTTTATTTTATTTTAGAACGCAGAAAAAGCAATTTTTTAAAATCATGAAAAAAGATCAGGATTACCTCTTAAAATATCTTGGATATCCATTTCATTTTTTCCAGGCAACTGTGCTCTTTTGATAAACAAACTAGTGTCTTTAGCACAGGATAACTCATGAAAGTTATCAGTAGGTACTAGAGATATTTCGGTGAGTTTTAGATTCCCTTTGTTCGTTGCTAAGTAAATTCCTGGCCAAATATCTAAAGCTAAATACTTTTGCCAGATTTTAGATGCAGTTTCTTTAGTTGGAAAGACTTCACCGTCTTTTTTTTGGAATTTAGTGCACAAAGTTTTTTTGGATTCTTCTTGAGGGAGGGGAGTGATTTTACTGGTAAAGATCTTATCCAAGAAAGAAGGGATAAGTTCGGCAGTATGATGAGCAAATTCATTAAATATAGTAGAGGTTTTCTTATTTTGGATATCTAATTCTTCTTGGAGAAGAATATCTCCCGCATCTAATTCCTTTCTCATCTGCTGGAAGGTTATTCCAGAAGTTTTATCTCCTGCCAGAATAGCGGATTGGACGGGTGAGGCACCACGGTATTTTGGTAGAAGGGAAAAATGGACGTTAACCACACCATATTCTGGTTGGGATAGTACTTCTGCTGGAAAAATCATCCCAAAAGCAATAACAATTCCTAAATCCACATCACGGTCTTGGAAGATATTAACTAAACCTTCTTTATTGTTTATTTCTACAACTGGTAAATTAAGACTCTTGGCGGCTACTTTTACCGGACAAGGAGTTAAGACTTGTTTTCGTCCAACCTTGCGATCTGGGAATACTCCTACACCAATTACTTCTACGTCATCTAGTTTGCTTATTGCTTCCAGAGAAGGAACGCTAATTTCTGGAGTACCGAAGAAGAAGATTTTCTTTTTCATATGTATTTAGCTTATCACAGGTAATTATAAGAGAAAATAGTTGATAATTTCCTCGGATGTATTGCATAATAAAATTGATGAACCAGAAAAAACCAAACTTTCGTCGCATTGCTATTTACACCCATAATAAACCAGACAAAGAAAAGGTGGAGACGGAATTCTTGGAAAAGCTTTTGGTATTTTTTAAGAAACACGGTGTCAAAGAAGTATATGGAGATGTACGTACAGTTTCGATGCTTAAAAATAAAATACCTCTTATCGATGACGATAAGAAACACGACTTAAAGATTGGTATTGGTGGAGATGGTACTCTGCTCAAGATGATGCGGACTCTGCAAAAGAAAGATAAGGAAGGATTACTTCTAGGTCTTAATTTTGGTACTTTGGGGTTCTTATCTGAACTAGTACCAAAAACTGCTCTAGAAAACATGGAGAAAATTTTCCAGGGAGAGTTTCAAATAGATACTAGAATGCTTCTCAAGGCTTTTGTGTGGCGTAAGAATGCGCGAGGAGAGAAAGAAAAAGTATTTAGGGGTTACGCCCTAAACGAAGTAGTGTTTGGTCATGGAGGACTAGCTCGTCTGACTAACTTTCATGTCAAAGTTAACAGAAGAGTTCTTTCTACTTACAGGTCAGATGGTTTAATCTTTTCTACTCCTACCGGATCTACGGCCTATTCCTTATCTGTAGGAGGACCAATAATCTCTCCGAACATTCATTCTATCCTGGTAAATCCGGTAGCACCGCACACTTTGTCACATCGACCAATTATCCTTTCTCCAAAAAGAGTTATTCATCTTTCTTTTGATGGACGAGTGGATTTTATTTCTATGACCATAGACGGACAGATTCACTTCTCCGTAAAACCAACAGATGAAGTTTCTATCCAAGCAGCAACACGTCGAGCGAGATTCATCCGCTTAAAGGAGTCTCACTACTTTAAGACTTTACGGAATAAGATGGCCTGGGGAGAGAAGAAATAATTCTCTTTTATAACAGCCCGTTAACCGTAAACAAACTAGCAAATATTAAACTAACAACAGTCATTAGTTTAATGAGAATATTAATAGAAGGACCAGAAGTGTCCTTGAAAGGATCTCCAACGGTATCTCCAACTACGGCAGCCTTATGAGAATCAGAACCTTTCCCTCCTAGTGCTCCACCTTCAATATATTTTTTAGCGTTATCCCAAGCTCCACCAGAATTAGCCATAGAAATAGCGAGCATTACTCCGCTTACTAGTGCTCCAGCAAGTAGTCCTCCCAAAGCCACAGAACCAAGCACAAGACCAACAGAAACTGGAACGACAACAGCCATAAGTCCTGGAATAATCATTTCTCGGATGGCGGCTTTAGTAGAGATATCCACACAGGTTTTAGTATCTCCAACAGCTTTACCTTCCATAAGTCCTTTAATTTCGCGGAATTGTCTACGTACTTCTTCAATCATATCAAAGGCGGCTCTTCCTACTGCTGCCATAGTCATGGCAGAGAAGAGGAAGGGAAGCATTCCTCCAATGAAGAGTCCAATAATAACTCGTGGATTCATAATATCGATAGATTCTAGTCCCGCTGCTACAGAGTAAGCAGAAAATAGTGCTAGAGCAGTAAGAGCGGCAGAACCAATTGCAAATCCTTTTCCAATGGCAGCAGTTGTGTTTCCAGCGGAATCTAAAGCATCTGTTTTTTTACGGATATCTGCTCCTAGTCCGGCCATTTCTGCAATACCACCAGCGTTATCTGCTACTGGTCCATAAGCATCTATAGCTAGAGAAATGCCAAGAGTGGAAAGCATTCCTACCGCAGAAATCGCAATACCATATAGTCCAGCAAACCAGTAAGCGAGGAAGATTGCTAAACAAATTAAAAGTACCGGCCAAGCAGTAGATTTGTACCCTAAAGCTAGTCCCTGAATAATATTAGTAGCACTACCAGTTTGAGAACTTTCGGCTACTTTCTTTACCGGACCGTAGTGATCAGAAGTGTAGTATTCGGTAATAAGCCCAATAACAATTCCAACACCAAGACCAGAAATCATAGCAACAAATACCCCTACAGCTACTTCCGGTAGGAAGTATTGGATGATAAACCAAGAAGCCACAACCACTATAGCTGAGGCGCTCCAGAGCCCGTTCTTTAAGGCTCCATGAATATTTCCGCTTTTACCAACTCGGACAAAGAAAGTTCCCACAATAGAAGCTAGGATTCCTGCTCCTGCTAAAGCCATTGGTAAGTAAACTCCATCTAATCCAAAGGCTAAGGCTCCGAGAATCATAGCAGAGATAATAGAACCAACATAAGATTCAAAAAGGTCGGCTCCCATACCAGCAACATCACCAACATTGTCTCCAACGTTATCAGCAATAACAGCAGGATTACGAGGATCATCTTCTGGAATTCCGGCTTCTACTTTTCCAACAAGGTCTGCTCCAACGTCGGCGGCCTTGGTATAAATACCTCCTCCTACACGAGCAAATAACGCAATAGAACTTGCTCCTAGTCCAAAACCAGTAACAATATTAAGGACAATGTCAGTTTGGATACTCATTAGATTAGAGAAAAGATAAAGCAGAACAGCTAAACCCAAAAATCCTAAACCAACAACAGACAGACCCATTACTGCTCCAGACTTAAAAGCAATTCCTAGAGCCTTTCCTAAACTCTCTGTAGCCGCTTGCGCCGTTCTGACATTAGCTTTAGTTGCAATTTTCATACCAAAAAATCCAGCTAAGACACTAGATAGTGCTCCATATATAAAGGAGATGGAAGTTAGCATTCCCTCGTTAACATCTAAGGTTGTTATGTCATCTAAGAATCGCCATAGGACAAAGGCTAAAACGATCACAAAAATAGACAAGACTTTATATTCTCTTTTTAGGAAGGCCATAGCGCCTTCTGAAATAGCTGCAGCAATTTCCTGCATTTTTTTATTACCTGGAGATTGTTTGTTAATCCGACCAGCAAAGAAATCAGCAACAATTAGAGATAAAATACCAACGAAGATGGAAAGGAGCAGAATGTTCATTATTAAATTAAGTGAAAAAATATCGAGAAATAATTTATCGTATTTGTCTAACGAAGGCAAACTTTTGTTATTATATTATAATATAATCATTCCTCTAAGATCTTGAATCCTGGTAGCTCATTACCAGCCAAAAACTCCAACATTGCTCCGCCTCCAGTAGAAACATGAGAGAATTCACTCTTAGATATGTTCCATTTTTTGAGAGACTTGAGAGTATCTCCTCCACCTAGGATTGTTTTAGCAGACTTAAGATCCTTAATAGTCATTAACATTTCTTTAGTTCCATTAGCGAACTGTTCTTTTTCCAGTACTCCCATGGGACCATTCCAGATAACGGTAGATGAGTTCTTGAGAACTTCGGCATAATGGTTAATTGTTTGGGAGCCAATATCAAAAATCTTCTTATTACCAGTAACTTCTCCTATAGCTACTTCTTCGGTATCAGTACTTTCTATATCTCCCGCACAAATAGTGTCTTCTGGTAGAAGGAAGTTAGTATTATTTGCTTTGGCTATATCCATTACTTCTTTAGCGGCTGCCAATTCTTCTTCTTCATAAAGACTTTCTCCTATACTCACACCTTTAGCTACTTGGAAAGTGTTAGCCAGACCTCCGCCAACTAGAATATTTTCTGCTACTTTGGCGAAGTGACGCAGAACAGGTACTTTGGTTTCCATTTTAAGGCCACCGATAAGGATAGTAAGTCCGGGAAGTTTCTTATCTGTCAGAAAAGGAGAGAGAGCTTCTATTTCTTTTTCTATTAGGAATCCTGGATAGCAGGGGACTTTACCT
This sequence comes from Candidatus Altimarinota bacterium, assembly GCA_021734525.1. Taxonomy (GTDB): domain Bacteria; phylum Patescibacteriota; class Gracilibacteria; order UBA4473; family UBA4473; genus JAIPGU01. Next base: position 52,339 of record JAIPIW010000002.1, read on the forward strand.
TCTAGTCCAATTACAGAAGCTTGGGCACGATGACAAACTGCAAAACCATCGATAATAAAGATGTCTGGTTGGATATTATCGAAGATTTCTTGTCCTAATGCGGGATCATTCTTTTTTTCTCCAGGATAGAAACGACAGTTCTCGTGTAATTGTATTTTACTAGTTCCCTTAGAATAATCTGGTCTAAATTCAATTTTCTCTCCTAGATATTTCTCTGTATCTGGGATGAGGTGTGCGGTAGAAACTTCTGGAACCACTTGTCCTTTTGGTCGTCCAGCATGGGTGAGGATATGGAGTTCTTTAGGGTTATTCTCTAAGATGAATTTGAGAGTAGGAATAGATTCTTCGATACGAGTGGTATCCATTACTTTGCCATCCTTAAGGGGGACATTGAAGTCCACTCTAATAATAACTACCTTATCTTTAATAACTTCCGGGGTCAGTTTTCTGAATTTCATGGTTTCATTTTAGGGCGTGATTTTTGGCTAATCAAATTTTTTGATTTTTTTAATATAGAATCTACAATATAAGTAGTTTTTTACTATTAAAAATGAAAAATTTAACTCTGGAGAAAAAAGTAGATATTATATTTTCTTATCTTTTTGGAGAAGAGGGGATTCAGAAAGAAGAGGATTTTTGGAATAAACTTACCCCAAAAGAAGTAGCACGGTTAGAAAAGATAGAAAAAGAAGAGTTATTTGATTTTGAAGATTTAAAAAAGAAATATGCTTAAAATAATCTTTAGAAAATCTTTTGAAAAAAGTTTATTGAAATTTTCACATATAGAACGAAAAAGAATTCTAAAAAAAATAAGTGATTTGTCTGAGGAAAAAGAAAATTTAGATATAAAAAAACTTCACCCAAAAGATAAGAATTGGTATCGACTAAGAATTGGAAGATATAGAGTGATTTTTAAATATGAGACGAAAAGAGTTATTCTTTTTGAAGTGGATTCAAGAGATCGTATTTATTTTTATGTATCTTAAAATATGGAACTAGAACCTGTTATTGGTCTCGAAATTCACGCCCAACTTTCCACCAAGTCTAAGCTTTGGTGTGGTTGTGATAATGATGCCTTTGGGGCAGAACCAAACTCTAGAGTTTGTCCGGTGTGTATGGGATTTCCTGGAATGCTTCCGGTACTTAATAAGTCTGCTTTAGAAAAAGGACTTAAAGGAGCCGCTAGCTTGGGATGTAAAATCCAACCCTTTTCTAAATTCGACCGGAAAAACTATTTCTATCCAGATCTTCCTAATGGTTTCCAGATTTCTCAGTACGACCAACCAATTGCCCTAAAAGGGAAAGTAGAAATAGAGGTGGCCGGAAAAAAGAAGATGATTGGAATAACTAGGGTCCACTTAGAAAATGATGCTGGGAAATTAACCCACACTAAATCTGGAACACTTTGCGATTACAATCGTTCTGGAACTCCTCTAATTGAGATAGTAACAGAACCAGACCTTCGTTCTCCAGAAGAAGCGAAAGTATTTGCCCAAGAAATCCAAAAAATATTAAGATTTGTGGGAGCATCAAGTGCTGATATGGAAAAAGGGATGATGCGTTTTGATGCTTCTATCTCTATTAGACCACAAGGGAAAGACAAGCTTAATCCTCGGGCAGAAATAAAGAACCTTAATTCTTTTGTTTCATTGTTTAAGGCCCTTAATTACGAATTTAAGCGGCAAAAGAAATTATGGGAACAGAAGAAACCCTTAGAAGGAGAAGTGACTATGGGATGGTTAGATGACGAAGAAAAAACAGTACTCTTGAGAGATAAAGAGTCTGCCCACGATTATCGATACTTTCCAGAACCAGATTTACCACCGGTAACTATTAGTGAAGAAGAAATAAAGGAAATAGAAGAATCTATTCCAGAACTTCCTCTCTCTAAACTACATCGTTATAAGAAAGAACTAGGACTAACAGAGGCAGAAGCATTGAAGTTAGCAGAAGATCCTCGTTTGTCAGAGTTTTTTGAGAAGTCTGCTGAATTATCTAAGAAGCCCAAAAAGGCTGCGAATTTAATACTGTCTGTTATTCTAGCAGATTCTGCTTGGTATCAGACACTAGTTACTCCAGAACATGTAGCAGATGTCTTATTACTAATAGAGAAAGGAGCAGTTTCTTCTACGGGAGGTAAAGAAATACTTAGTGCTTCAATGGATAAGGGTAAATCTGCTAAAGATCTAATGAAAGAATTAGGAGTAGAACAAATGTCAGATGTGGGAGAGTTGGAAAACTTAGTCAAAGAGGTCATTGATGGTAATCCAGACTCGGTAACTGCTTATAAGAATGGTAAAGATAATGCTTTACAGTTCCTAATGGGCCAAGTTATGAAAGCTTCTGGAGGGTCTGCCAATCCGCCTCTGGTACTGGAAATGCTTAAAAAGGAGTTGTCATAGAGGCCAAATTATGATATAATTGTAGCGATGGATTGGAATTATCTACTCGCTCACGCTCAAGAAATTATGTACCTCTGTTTTGGGGTGGGTTTCTTCTTAGTGTGTTTAGTAGCAGTTCGTTTTATTTATATTGGAACTAAAGTGCTAAAAAAGGTAGATGATTTGTCGGACCTCTTTATAGAGTACATCCAAAAACCACTAAAGCTTTTTATAGAAGCACAGCATGTTTTTTCTAAAGTGCTTAGTTGGTTTAAGAAGTAAGAGTTCGATTGACTATTTTTATACGTTCCATTGAAAAACCCCGAGCATACATGCTTGGAGGATGGAGCGTTAGTCCGCAGTTTCCGTTTTAGGAAACGAAGGGCTCAATCGGAGATTGAATTCAGCTAAAAATGCCCCGACCATACTTGGTCG
>JAIPIW010000031.1 GCA_021734525.1 Candidatus Altimarinota bacterium
TTACAACAAATGCCCTCTATCTTATCGAAGCGTAGATGAAACCGAATACAAAAAAGCCATGATTTTATTCTATGAACAAAATAATATTTCTAATTTTAAAGATCTATTCATAAATCAATTTTTGTTTTCTGTGGAGAATTACTTTCTATAATTTTCATCCTAAATCTCAAAAGTTTGACCAATATCATAAGCTCCCACCAACCTGAAGTTTGTAGTTCGTTCTGGAAGCATTTGAAGCAATATCTCACTCTGTCCTTGCGTGTGAATATCTGCCCAGAAAGAATATTCTGCCCTACTTCCCGGAATGGGTCTGGATTCTATTTTTTGCAAATCTCCTTGGTTTACCGCAATTTCTATCAAAACTTTAGCTAAAGCTCCTGCTTCATGTTTTGTTTGGAAAATAACAGTTAATTTTTCTGCTGGTTTACTATTATTTCCCTGTTTTTTCCGAACAAAAACAAAACGAGTATAGTTTTCCTTTTCATCGCTAATATCTTTTTGTAGAATCTCTAGATTAGAATCTTTCGCTAAGATTTCACCTCCAATAAAAACCACTGTTGGATCATTTCTCTCCAAAACTTCTTTTTGAGCCTGAGCAGTACTTTGTACTGCTATAATTTCTAAATCTTTACCATCTAAAAACTTCTGACATTGTTCAAAAGCCTTTCCATGTGAATAAACTTGCTTAATTTCTTCCACCTTAGCTCCTTTCTGCCCAATAAGATGCAAACGGATATGGGCGTGAGCTTCACCACAAATCTCTAAATCTTTATGTGCAAAGATATGATCAATATTTTCATGGATATCACTAGTACTAGAATTTTCTATAGGCAAGACTCCAACAGAATTTGTATTCTTGAGAGTAGAGCGAACAACATCAAAAAAGTTACTTTGCGGTACTAATTCATGATGCGGAAATGATTTATCCGCAATAGCGTAACTATATGTTTTTTCTGGACCCAAAAAGTAGACTTGCATGATGTTAAAAATTCGGGCGAATTTTAGGAAAAAAAGAGATTTTCACAAGGAAAATAAGGGGTTTTTTTCGTTATATTATAATATAATTATTTGTTTCGTAGCCACAAATCTAGAATAGTTAAAGCCGCCATGGCTTCCACAATTGGAACCGCTCTCGGAACAATACAAGGATCATGACGTCCCTTAGCTTCTAGTTCTGTTTCTTGACCGTCTTTAGTGACGGTGTTTTGTTTTTTACCAATAGTAGAAGTTGGCTTAAAGGCCACTCGAAAAAACATATCACCTCCAGTAGAAATTCCCCCGAGGCTTCCTCCGGCATTATTGGTTTTAGTATTAACTTCTTTGCCCTGCATACAAAATTCATCATTATGCTGACTACCACGCATCTGAGTAGCAGCAAATCCAGAGCCAAAGTCAAAACCTTTGGTAGCGTTGATACTCATCATCGCTTTAGCAAGTTCCGCAGGAACACGATCAAAGACTGGTTCCCCAATTCCTTTGGGGGGACACTTAATTAAGCATTTTACTACTCCCCCAACACTATCTTTTTCGTCTCTGGCTTTTTCTATAGCTACAATCATTTCTTGGGCAGCTTTTTCATCTGGACAACGAACAATATTGGATTCTATTTTTTGGAGAGTAAGTTTGTCTAAATCTACCTCCGCAGTAACTTTCTCTATTTGTTCTGTAAAAGCCAGGATTTCTGTACCACATTTTTCTTTAAGAATTTTCTTAGCAATGCTTCCTGCTGCTACTCGTGCCAAAGTTTCTCTAGCAGATCCTCTTCCACCCCCCCGATGTTCCCTAATCCCATATTTTAATTGGTAGGTGTAATCTGCTTGTCCGGGACGGAAGACGTCTTTGAGATGATCGTAGTCTTTAGAATTAGCATCTTCATTAAAGACCAGAAGAGCAATAGGAGTTCCTAAAGTTTTGCCATCACTAATTCCAGATAAGATCTTAATCTGATCTCCCTCTTTTCTCTGAGTCGTAATTTTACTTTGTCCGGGCTTTCTTCTATCTAATTCTTTTTGAATTTCACTTTCTGTTATTTCAATTCCCGCAGGACAACCGTCAATAACGCAACCAATAGCATTCCCATGCGATTCTCCAAAAGTTGTAACTTGAAAGATTTTGCCAAAAGTATTTCCGCTCATCGGAAGATTTATACCCGAAAAACAAAGTTTTTCCAATGTTTTATGAAGGTTGATAAATCCTTTGTTACCAGATAAAGTCCGGATGATGAATATCATCATTCTGGGTATGAAACACAGTGGCAAATCTAGTCTCGCTAGAGACATTGCGGCTCATTATGGAATGGATCTACTGGAAACAGATTATCTCGTAGAAAAATTTTACGCTAAACAAAAAAATGAATTTTTATCCTGCCGAGAAATAGTAGAAAGAGAAGGAATAGACTATTTCCGCAAACTGGAAACAGAAGTTTTACGAGAAGTAACAGAGGAAGTAATCCAACACACTGTACTAGATACTGGAGGTGGAACTCCCCTAAGCGAAGAAAACCAAGAACTATTAAAGATGTTGGGAACTATTGTTTTTTTAGATCTAGATGAAGAAGAAAATTTAAGGAGAATAATTAAAGAAGGAATTCCCCCTTTCTTTAAGTATCCAACCGATCCCCAAAGATCTTTTGCAGAATTAATTCAGGAAAGACGTCCTGTCTATAGATTTTTGGCAGATATTACTTTAGAAGTGAAAAATAATACCCCTGAAGAAGTTCTAGGGATGTTTGTAACTAAATACGAAGAAATTTAGTCTCCACTAATCTCCTCCATTGCTCTTTCCATAACCTCGATAGGAGGTTCTTGGTCTGTGTACATCTTAAATTTTTCTACTCCCTGATGAAGGAGCATCCGGTATCCATAGACAACTTCACACCCTCTCCTTTTGGCATCTTGAACCAGTTTTGTTTCTCGGGGTTTAGAAACAAGTTCCATAACTACGAGTCCTGGTCGTAGTAATTCCATATCCACTAGAGACTGTCCTTCGGTATCTGTATTTATCATTCCTACCGGAGTGGTATTGATGAGAATATGTGCCTCCTCCAATTCTCTTTTTAACTGCTCATAACCACCAAAAGAAATATCTTCTCCTAAAGCCTTAGCTAATTCTTCTGCCTTCTTTATATCTCGATTAAGAATCGTTAGAACTGCTTGGTTGTCTTTTAAAGAAAAAGCAATAGCTCGTGAGGCACCGCCAGCTCCAAGTATTACTACTTTCTTATTCTTTACTTCTGTCTTTTCTTTTAAAGCCCTCAGTGCACCAATACCATCTGTATTTCCGCCAATTAGTTTTCCATTTTTATTTACCACAACATTTACGGCCCCAATTCTCTGCGCGTTTTCATCTAGTTCGTCTAAATAAGGAATGATATCTATTTTATAAGGAATGGTTACCCCTAATGCTTTCATTCCTAAATTCTTTACCCCTTCGATGGCCTTACCTAAATCGTCGACAATAAGAGGAACATATTGGTAATCTAAATCTAATTCTGCAAAAGCAGAATTATACATATCGTACATCTTACTCGTCTTATATGACGAGCCTAAGAAGCCAATAATTTTTGTATTTCCAGTTACTTTCATTTTTCTATTACGGTTAATTTTGCTCCAGCTTTAGTCATTTCTGGAATATAACTCCCAAAAGATTTTTCTACCATCTGGGCGTCAGAAATTACTGTTTCTCCTTCCGTAGCCAGTCCGGCTACAGAAAAAGCCATGACCATCCGGTGGTCATAGTAACCATCTACTTCTACTCCTTGTAGCTTCCAACTTCCATCCTGATGAATAACCAATCCATCTTCTTTTTCTGTTAACTTAGCCCCCATTTTTTTGAGTTCTTTGCACACTGCCGCAATCCGGTCACATTCCTTCCACCGTGCGGTTTGGGTATTTTTTATTACTGTTTCCCCTTGGGCGAAACAAGCCGCCACAGCAATAGTTGGCAACTGGTCTGGCAGTTTGTTCATATCTACTTCAATACCACGCAACTGACTAGAACGAGCAGTTATAGAGTCTTCTGTAATTTCCAAATCTGCTCCCATTTTTTTGAGAATATTAATTACTTCTTTGTCTCCGTAAGGATCGGTTAGGTCCATACCACGCACTTTGACTTCAGAATTTGGTGTAATTATGGCAGAAAGTAGTGGATACCCCACCGCTGACCATTCGTAAGAAATAGTAGTATCAAAGGGCTGAGGGGGTTTGTTGCCAGGCAACTTGTAGTGCTCATATTTGTTATCAACATTTTCATATTTAAGACCGACTTTATCGAACCAGTACAGAAGTAGATCTATGTAAGCTGTCTCCCCTGGGTTTTTTACAAACAGTTCCACCGGTTTCTCCGATAAAATAGAAGCGAGTAAAACGCTAAAGACCGGTTGGCAGCTAATGCCATCCATATGAGCCACTCCACCATTGACCTTCCCCTTAAAAATAAAAGGAGCCATTCCGTCATTTTTGGTAGAAATCGCTTTTATCCCTAATTCCTCAAAAGGAGGAAGGAAATGTTTAGTTATTTTCCTTAGAGTACAAAGTGACTCATCTCCAGTAAGAGTAGTTTCTCCCTCGCAACTTGCCGCCACTCCAGCGATAAAAACTAACATGGTGCCCGAATTATTAACGTTAACAATATCTGTTGGAGTCTTTAATTTTCCTGCTACACCCTTAACTTGAAAAACATTAGGTTCTATTTCTGCTATCTCCGCTCCATACATTCGCATGGCCTTTACAGCTTCATTCCAGTCAGAACTTATCTTGGGATTGCGAATAATAGAAGTTCCGTCAGCAAGTGAAGCTAAAATTAAAGCCCTGAAAGAATGGGTTTTAGAAGGAGGCATGGACACCTCTCCACGAATAGAATCTGATTTTTGTACTTTCAGGTATTTCATTATTTATTGTTCAGGTGAGTAATAAGTTCTTCTAGTCCCTGATAATAACTCTCTTCTTTAAGGCCTGTTACTTGTCCCATACGCACATCATCTAGAATATTTACTTTTTTATTTACTTCCGTTTTATTGATATCTGACATATGAATTTCCATCACCGCTCCCCCATGATCTACTAGCGCCTGCCGGAAACAGTAAGCATATCTAATTAAAGCTCCGGGGTTAACTAAGATTCCCACTGCTTCTCTAGATGAGTCTTGTTGCAAAAAATCTATTATTTCCCCTTCGCTATTAGATTGGAAACATTCTATTTCTACCCCTTTTTCTTTGGATAAATTTTCTAATTTTTGGTTAATTTCTGCCATCGTAACCAAACCGTATTTAGAAATATCTCTTTTACCAAGAAGATTCAAATTGGGTCCGTGGATAACAAGTATTTTCATAGTTAACTTATTATAAGTTTTCATAAATTTGCACAATTAATTTCTCGGTGTCGTCTGTTCCTAAACAAGGATCAGTAATGGAAAGACCGGGAATAACTTCTTCTGGTTTCGTACCATTATTTATCTTCTGGCAACCATGATGCAAAAAACTTTCCACCATGAATCCTTTAACCAAAGGAGTAAGATTTGGGTCTTCTTGCATGGAAGTCAGAACATCTTCAATGACCTTGATTTGGTTCTCTGGGTATTTTTTCCCATCTTCCCCCAAACAGTTATCATGACTGGCATCTACAATAACCGTAGGATTTTGCAGTTGATGTTCTTGAAAATACTTAAGTGCTTTTTGGAGCTTACATAGATGATAGTTTGGTTTGCCACTACCTCCACGTAACACTAAATGGGCATATGGATTACCGGAAGTTTCCACCCATTCTCCTTTAATCGCTAAGTAATTATTAGTTTGCGCCGCTAACACAGAATTTACGCCAATCTTCACGTTTCCAGAAGTAGGATTTTTCATCCCAATGGGCATTTCCAACATAGAAGCCAGTATCCGATGCTCCTGATTCTCCGTAGATCGAGCCCCAACTGCTGCCCAACTAAGTAGATCCCGGAAATAACTTTCACTTCTTGGGAAAAGAATCTCGTCGGCAATAGGAAGTCCGGCTTGGATGACATCAATCATCATTTGCCGACACTTAAAGATGCCCTCTTCTGCGTCTGGATCGGAAAAAGGATCTGGTTGTACTAAAGACCCCTGCCAGCCAACAGTAGTTCTTGGTTTTTGGATATATGTCCGTACCACGACCTTAATCTTATCTCCCACCCGATCGCTCAGGGGTTTTAACCACTTGGCATATTCTACTACTGAATCTAATGGCCAAGCAGAACAAGGACCAATAATGAGTAATTTTCTTTGATCCTCTCCACGAAGAATTTTTTTAATCTCTTCTCGATCCTGTTCTATTTTTTGAATTAGATAGGAATTGAGAGGGAGTTTATCCTTAACGTGAGAGTGTGATGGAAGCGTTTTTCTAATTGAGAATCCCATGGTATGTTATAAATTAATGTTGTTGAGCTTGAGAATATTTATGAATGACTGAGTCATACAACTCCCTAACCAAATCTGGATCTAGACCAAGCTCTACTCCTTTATTTATTCTGCTTTGTAAAACTTCTTCCCAGCGATTTGGATCTTTAATTTCTAAATCCTTATTCTTTTTGTATTCCCCCATCTGACGAGAAATATCCATTCTTTTTTTGAGAACTAGTAGTAGTTCATTATCTACCTTATCTATTTGTTGGCGGAGTTGATTAAGCATTTTTATAATTTAGAAAATAGTTATAAAAAAACCGGCAGGAGCCGGCTTATTCTTTACTAAATTTTTTTACTTAGAATAAACCGACCGAATCGGAGTTAAAAAAGAAATAAAAAAAATTTAGTGCATTCATCGAAAGGTATGTTAGAAAATAAAAATTTATTGTCAAATATTATCGCCGTACTTATTACTTAAAATAGACTGTAATGTACCAGGAGAAAAATCTTGAAACTGTTTTACCAACTCCCGCATCCTCTTAAAACTAGTTGGTAAACAGTTATCTGGGATCCATTGCGATCTATCTACTATCTGTTGTAATTTTTCTGCCATTAGCACCCCTGCCAAGTGAGTTTGAGCCATCATCTGATCATGAATCTTACCATCTATTTTTCTCCCATCTGGTAATTCCCTAATAATTTGACAACCAACTTTTCTAAATAACTCTATTACTTCTTGCGACTCCGGATTCTCATGGGTCAAAATAGCCGTCCGTCCTTCTATAGGACTACGAGGACCAAACAAAGGATGTAGCCCCGTTACTCTAGGGGAGTGTTCTAAGCAAGCTCTATTTGTATCCTCTTGGACAGAACAAACATTAACCAAATGCTTACCTTTGTTTTCTTTGGCTACAGAAAAATAAGCAGCAAAAGGTACTGCTAGAATTATAATATCTGCTTGTTCTGCAATTTCTGTCTGAGAAGATAAGACCTCTTGTAAGAAAGTGCCAAAAACGCCGTCGCCAATAATCTTGATTTTCATGTGGTATAAATAAAAAAATACCGGACAAAATGCCGGTAGTTACAATCTGAAATTATATTAGATAATCAGAACACTCCGGCCGTTAAACCGTTTTTATAATAGTAACTAACTTGTAGAGTATTCATCTGTTTGGATCATAACTATGTTCCCCTCTTTGTCAAAGCCACTCTTGACTTTTATGTAAACAACCCCGACCAAGTATGGTCGGGGCATTTTTAGCTGAATTCAATCTCCGATTGAGCCCTTCGTTTCCTAAAACGGAAACTGCGGACTAACGCTCCATCCTCCAAGCATGTATGCTCGGGGTTTTTCAATGG
>JAIPIW010000032.1 GCA_021734525.1 Candidatus Altimarinota bacterium
CACTTGTCCTAAAACCGCTTGTATCCATTCTTCCGCTACCGGATTTTCTGGAGAAGGCAAGGTTTCATTCCAAACAGTGATCCCTTTGCTTTTCAACTCCTTCTCTAGCCAAGGAAACCAATTTTCATTCTTGTGCCCCTCTATTCCGTGAACGATTATCACTTTAGGCATTATATTATAATATAATTAGGCTTTTTTCCGACAACCATCTACCCATTCTTTATGAGACAAATACCATTCAATTGTTTTTGGTAAGGCTTCTTCAAAAGTGTGTTTTGGTTTCCAACCTAATTTTGCCTCTATTTTACTAGCATCCATAGCATATCTTCTATCATGCGCTTTCCGGTCTTCTACAAACTCCACCTTAGAAGTAGAATCTGATACATTTTTAAGAATTAGATCAGTAATTTCCAAATTAGTTTTCTCATTATGTCCGCCAATATTCCAAACTTCTCCGGCTTCTGATTTTTCAAAAGCAAGAAGAATTGCTTCACAGTGATCCAAAACATATAACCAATCCCTAATATTCTTCCCGTCCCCATACATTGGCAGAGATTCGTTACCCATGGCTCTAAATAGAAAGAAGGGGATTAGTTTTTCTGGAAACTGATAAGGTCCGTAATTATTAGAGCACCTAGTAATGACTGTGTTTAAGTCGTAAGTCTCATTCCAAGACTGTACTAGTAGGTCTGCAGAAGCCTTTGCCGCTGCATATGGACAATTAGGGTTTATGGGGGTGTTTTCTGTGAAATAATCCCGAGAATCATCCCCTAAATCTCCATACACCTCATCTGTAGAAACTTGATGATACCGCTCTAAATTAAAATTCCGTGCCACTTCCAGTAAAGTATGCGTACCAATAATATTCGTTTGGATAAATGGAGCAGAATCTTTGATGGACCTATCCACGTGCGTTTCTGCCGCAAAATTAATTAGTCCATTAAATTTTTCTTCTGCAAAAAGATCATTAACTAATTTTTTATCGGCAATATCTCCCTGCACAAATTTGTAATTGGGATTTTTTTCTAAGTCCCGCAGGTTCTCCAAATTTCCAGCATAAGTTAGTTTGTCTAAATTAACTATTTCGTAATCTCGGTTCTTTAAAACATGACGTACAAAGTTAGAACCAATAAATCCTGCTCCTCCAGTAACCAAAATCTTTTTCATCATGGGAGAACGTAGCATTTTTTTTAGAAAAAAAAAGCTTTGAATTTTTTGTTTTTTAATGTAAAACCTTGCGTGCGTCTTATAGCGCCACCATAGCTCAGTGGTAGAGCACATCCATGGTAAGGATGGGGTCCCGAGTTCAAATCTCGGTGGTGGCTCCACTTTTTATTCTCTCCAAACCGTAACCGAACCTTAAATTTTGGGCTTTTTTCGTTGACAAAGATCTTTTAGAATGGTACAATAAAAAGATTTAATTTAATCTAAATGAAAATCAATTGTCAAAAGGCCGCATTTCTTTCTGTATTTCTTGTCACTCTAGTTAGCTTAGGCACCATCAACAATGCCAAATCTTTCTTTGGAGATGACGCCTCCCCAACGGGAATAGTTCTAAGCGAACAACTGGTAAATGAAAACTCTCCTGACGGAAGTTTAATTGGTACATTGTCCGCCTCAGATCCGGATAATAGCATTAACGAGTTAACATTTTTCTTAACCAATGATGCTGGCGGAAGATTTGCAATTGTAAATAAGAACCAACTACAGGTTGCAAATGGAAATATGATAGATTACGAGAGTGATCGTTTTCACACTATTACCATCTTTGTTAGAGATCCTGATTGGAATGGTTACGAGAAAGACTTTCCTATTATTGTTAATAATCTTAATGAACCCCCTTCAGATATTAATTTCTATGCTTCTGATTTAATAGAGGGAGATACTAGAAATAAAATTGCCGGAACCTTAGAGGTTATTGACCCTGATGACAACGATCTAAGTATCTTTGAATTAGTCGATGATGCTGGCGGAAGATTTAAGATCGAAAATGGAACAACTATTACTACTTCTGGGGAAATAGAACTAGTTCCCCCTGGATACCTAATAACGGTTAGTGTAATGGACGCCATGAGAAATTCTTTAGAAAAGACCTTCAGTGTTTCAATTAACCCTATTGATGCTCCAATAATTACTGATTTAACAATCGAAAACGATGATCCAAAAAACACCATGATTTCTTGGGCGATTGATCGAGAAGATATTAGGGCGCAAATAGAATACGGAATAAACATGGAATATGGAAACACTACACGTCACGCCTATGTTCTAAACCAGGAACAGCGAATAACTTTCCCCGAGCTCTTGAGTTGTACTACTTATGACTATCGTATTCACTTTAAAGACACTCTAGGAAAAGAAAGTGTGGATAAACCCAGGTCCTTTACAACAGGAAATTGTGCCGGAGGAGCCAGAATATTGTCTCAATCTAGAAAAGAAATTTCTACCGCCCTTGGAGGACAGCTTCCACTGGTAGATAAGAATGATTTTGGAATCAAGTTAGACATCCCTCCTAGTTTTGTGGGGGAAGATATTAGTGCTGAATTCCAAGTTAAAAAACTTCAGAAAGCTTCTGTGCTCTCCGAAACAAAATCACCCGAGGATTCTCTCTATATCCTTGGAAGTCATATTTATGATATTAAGGCCCTAGACACCTCTTTCTCAGAAGTGTTTGGTTTCCAAAAGAAAATCAGAATGACTATTACCTATTCTCAGGAAATAGTTTCTATTCTAGATGAAGACACTATTCGTATCTTCAGTTGGGATGGAAATTTCTGGCAACAATTGCCACAGTGTCATGTTGATCCCCTAAACAATACTGTTTCTTGTGGTTTAGATCATTTCTCCACCTATGCAGCTTTTGGAAAATTAAACGACTTGGCTAAAAAGTTCAATCGCGGAACTAAAACTATCCGAAGGGCTGGAATGGACCGCGAAGCTTACCATGATGTTGCTAGAGAAGCTGAAACAGTAACTCCTCAAAATTTTGATCGCCTATATGAGCAATCTCTTGAAGAAATAGAAGATATTAATCGTGGTTTACCGGGATCCGCTCAAAAAACAATAGACCGTTTTGGTAATGAAGTTTTTGAAGGATACAAATCCGGTAAACTGGCTCCAGATGAAATCAAAAGAATGCCACGGGGTAGTTCCTATCGAGGGGGAGGGAGTAGACACTAAATTCTCAAAAGAAAGTAATATCTCCACCACTTTTGTGATAAGCTTCCGGTCGTGAAAAAATATCTTTTTATCCTTGGGAGAAATCCACTCCTTTCTCGCGCAGAACTGCGCAATTTCTGTGATGAGATTCTTTTTGCAGAAGACAAGTCTCTGCTTATTGGAGAGAACCTAAAATTCCAAAACCCTCGTAACCTCCCCAAGACTCCGGAACAATTATTTTTAGACCGTCTCGGAGGAACTATTCGTTTTGGAGAAATTTTGGGAGAACTCTTTAACGAAAAAGAACTTCAAAATGAAATCTTAAAACAAATCCAATCTCAAAAACCAGAAGGGAAAATACATTTAGGAGTCTCTGGTTGGGATTGTGGTAAAACCTTTCTGAGACATTTTTTACCAGAATTAAAAAATGCCTTCCGAACTAAACACGACCGCAACTGTCGGATTGTAAACAGTCCAGGCCAGAACTTAGATTCTGGTCAGATCTTTGGAGGAAAGCTTCTCCAAAAAGGTTTCGAATTTCTCGTCTGGAAAAATAAAAATTCTTGGTTACTGGCGCAAACCGTAGCTAATCAGAATCTAAGAAATTACACCCTCCGTGATCGCGAGAAAGATTTTCGTGATCCCCACATGGGAATGCTACCCCCAAAACTAGCCCAAATTCTTATTAACTTAGCTAATCCAGAAGCAAATGAAGTAGTTATCGACCCTTTCTGTGGTTCGGGAACTATTAATATCGAAGCCGCTATTTGCGGCTACCAAACAATTGGTTCCGATTTGGACCCTAAAAGAGCAGATTTAGCACAAAAGAACTTCTCTCAACTAGCCGAAAAATTTCGTTATGAAGTAGGTTCTGGAGAATTTTTTACCAGTGATGCCGCCAAACTCCCTCTAGAAAAAATGAAGGGGATAATTGCCACCGAAGGTTTCTTGGGGGCGAACTTCGGGAGGAAACTAAACAAAGAGGAAGTGCGAAAAAACAGTTTAGATATCATGAAACTCTGGGAAAAAACTCTAAGTCATTTAGAAGATTCTAATATCCGAGTAATTTCCTTTTGTCTTCCAGTTTGGAAGATAGGCCGAGAAGAAATTTCCTTAGCCAAAAATTTATTTGCCAAACTAGATAAAACTTCTTACACTCCGCGCGTTCTTTTTAGTCAGAGAAAGACTTTCCTTTATTCTCGACCTGAGGCCTTTGTCTCCCGAGAAATATGTGTGTTAGAAAGAAAAAACGATAATCCCGGGTAGCTCAGCGGTAGAGCAATTGGCTGTTAACCAATTGGCCGTCGGTTCGAATCCGACCCCGGGAGCCATTTTTTCAAAAAATTCCTTTATCCCATAAACAAAATTATGTTTATGGCTCTTCAAAATATTCTTTAAAAAGACTTGTATTTATATGCAAAATAGCTATATAATATATATATAAATTATATAGTTATTATCAACATCAAAAATGATCATAATTGAACAGCCCACATTCACAAAAAAAGACTTCGTTGGAGGCTTTGATAAATTTTTCAAAACCGAAAAGGGACAGGAATTTTTTCGAGAAATAAAGAAAGAATTCTGTCTAAAGCGTTATGCTACCTGGAAAGACATAAAATATAAGAAATTTAAAGGGTTTACTGCCAAAGAGGTTTGGCTAGGACTTCGGTTTCATAGAAACGAAAAGATTCCTATGGCCATAGAAGATGAAAAAAACAATCCCTTTTTTTTCTGGGATCTCCCCAGATACAGAGAACTTTATCATGATTTTGATTCCTTGTGTTGCGGACAAATTTTATCGGATGAACCACTACATCAAAACACTTTTATACAGAATGGAGAAATTGAAGAATCTATCTACTCTTCAAAAATAGAGGGGGCCGTAACAACAATATCAGAAGCAAAAAGAATGATTAGAGGCAAAATAAAACCAAAGACAAAGGACGAACAAATGATACAAAATAATTATGAAACAATGCAAAAAATTAGAAATGAATGGAAAAATTCTCCACTTTCATTAGATCTTTTTCTAGAAATACATGCTTCAATCACAAGAAATACCGATATTGCCCCAGAAAAAGTAGGTCGTCTTAGAGAAGATTCCGACAACATTTCCGTTTCTGACCACGAAGGAAATATTGCTCACATACCTCCTCCGAACAGCTTTCTTGTGAAGAAGATCCCAAAACTGCTGACTTTCGCAAATAATGAAAACAAGGAAGAGGCCAGCTATTTCCATCCACTCGTAAAAGCCATTGCCTTACACTTTTGGATTGGATACCTGCATCCATTCGCAGACGGTAATGGACGAGTGGCTCGTTCAATATTTTATTGGTATCTGCTTAGGAATGGATATTGGGCAATCCCATTTCTTCCGATATCAAGAAAAATCATAAAGTCTCCCGGGCAATATAGAGATGCTTTCTTGTTGACCGAACAAATAGAAAATGATTTTAACTACTTTTTTGAATATAATGCTAAGCAAATTTGTATGGCTATGAAAGATTTCCGTGAAACTGTTATACTGGTTCGCAAGGAAAATAATCATTTAAATAGATTACTTAGAGAAGGTTTTAATGAGAGACAGGCAAAATTATTAATTTACTTTTTGATGAAACCAGGAGGAATGACCACTTTTAAAATTCACCAAAATTATCATCAAATCGCCCATCTGACCGCAAGAAGTGACCTGCAAAAACTAATGAGTCTAAAAATATTAGACACTAAAAAAGTTGGTCGGGAACTAATGTTTTTTGCAAATCAAGAAAAAATTCAAGATATTCTCTCTTACTAAATATATCTCTTCCCCTTAAGGTTTTATATAAATATACTACAATCGAACAGATGGTTTTAGACCCCAAAATATTTCGTGCCTACGATATCCGCGGAGAAGCTTTTAAGGATTTTGATGAAGACGGTTTTTTTGTGGTTTCCCAGAGTTTTTGCAAGTATGTTGCAAAACAATTAAATGTTCTGAACCCTAAGATATTTGTTTCTGGAGATGGAAGACTTTCTATGCCTGAATTATACCCAGCAGTACTAGCGGGAGTTGAGGCTGGAGGAGGAACGGTGACTTGGGGCGGTGCAATTCCTACACCAATTAACTACTTCGCCTTGCACGAAGGAGGTTTCGATGGAGCCATCCAAATTTCTGCCTCTCATAATCCGCCAGAATATAACGGAGTGAAATTCGTAAGTAGGAAAGGAGTGGTTGCTGGAGAGCAAATTCAGGAAATTAGAAAACTAGCAGAATGTGAAGAATGTCGTGGTGGAATGAATTTGGGTGAGTGTACTGCGAGATGCCAAGAAGTAGAATATTCCCCCGCCTATACCAAAAAAATATCAAAGATCACTTCTCCACAAAAACCTAAAAAAATAGTTATCGATTGTGGTAATGCTATCCCTGGAGCTTTCTATCCAGATATTTTGCGCTCCTTTGGTCATAAAATAGTGGATCTTTTTTGTGACGTAGACACTTCTTTTCCTAATCATCAGCCAGACCCAGAAAGAAAAGAAAATCTAGCTAGTCTGATTGATAAAGTAAAAGAAGAACAATCTGATTTTGGTTTTGCTTTTGATGGTGATGGTGACCGCCTCGGAATAGTGTTAGAAGACGGAACCATTCTTAATGCCGATAAAATTCTCTACATCTTAGCGGCAGATTTCCTCAGTCGTAATCCAAATTCTCCCGTTGTCGTAGATGCTATGACCTCCAGCATCTTAATAGAAAAGATTAAGGATTTAGGGGGAATTCCCGTGATGAGTAAAACCGGACATTCTTACATTGAAAAAAAGATGAAAGAGTCTGGTAGTTTGCTCGGGGGAGAGCAGTCTGGACACTTTATGATAGGAGAAAATTTTTATGGTCATGATGATGCCCTACTTGCTGCGTTACGCTTTTTGAGTGCCATAGAAAATAATTCTTCCCTTCTCCTAGAAGTTACAACTAAATGGCCGAGTCTCTTGGAATTTTCAGAGAAATTTACCGTTCCAGATGAAAAGAAATTTAAAGTCCTAGAAAAAATTTCTCTGGAGTTACAACAAAAATTCCCTGAAGCAAGCTTATTAGATGGAGTACGTCTTAATTTTGGCCAGGGAGAATGGGGAATTATTCGTTGCTCCAACACTTCTCCTAAAATCTCCATAAGAATAGAAGCTAAAGATCAACAAAGTTTAGATGGAAAAAAACAATTACTGATTTCGGTTTTGCAAAACGCCATCTCCCAAAAGCTCCTTTAGAATTACTTGTTGAACGATGTCAGGCAGAACTGTGTTTTGAGGAAACTTCCTATTCCACTGAAAATGACCAGCATCAGGAACAGAAATCACTTCTCCCCCTAAACATTTTTGTAAAAAATCAGCTTGTTCGGGAGCAACATATATATCATTAGCGGACTGGAAAATTATTATTGGGTCAAGACTAGAACAGCGAGTTATTTTTAAGAATTTCTAACAGTTTAGCATAAAGATTTTCGTTCCGATAATTAAATCGAAACTCACATTCTTTGAGGTGTAATAAAAACACGTCTTTTTTAATTCCACGT
>JAIPIW010000003.1 GCA_021734525.1 Candidatus Altimarinota bacterium
CACTCCAATATTTCTTCTTCATATCCAAATTATGCCAGATTTCTCCTCCGCTCCACAATGTGGTTTCTCCCATTGTTTCGCTACGGGGAACCATTCACCTCGTGGCTAAAGCCACGAGTAATCTGGCACGATAATATAA
Organism: Candidatus Altimarinota bacterium; assembly: GCA_021734525.1. GTDB lineage: Bacteria > Patescibacteriota > Gracilibacteria > UBA4473 > UBA4473 > JAIPGU01. The sequence continues at coordinate 140 of JAIPIW010000003.1, forward strand.
AAAGAATTCCTAAATTACCAGATGGTATAACCAAAATTGACGTCCCTTTAGGAACTGAACTTGATGATGGTATAAACCATTTTATAGGAAGCGCTGAAGATCATGATGATGATAGTTTTGAACCTACTGACTATCATAATGCATTAGAAAATGTTCTTGAAGATCAAGACATAGGAACATTGATTTCCGAACAAGAGAAAACGAAATTACGAAACGAATTAGATGAACTTATAGATAGTCGAGAACAAGATCGTCAGACAAGAAAAGACAATTTGGATGTCGAAGCAAAAGGTTACAATAATTGGTGGAAAACGGTTATGGAAGATAGAAATTGGGCATGGTTAAAAACCAATGATGAATCTCCCCGAACGCTAAATATCCCTAATCTCAGATTTATTTGGGATAATAAAGGAGAAAATCTTTTAAAATTTGAAAGCTTTAGTGAAGAAGATCGCCTTTTCATTCTAGACAAAACAAAAGACATATTTCATTTGCCTGCCTTGAATAATCATTTCCTTTTTAGAAAGATAATTAGTCTTAGACAAGGAGGATCTTTGAATAGATCTGATGACCTCGTAAGAGCTCTAAAAAATGCTCTATGGCTAAAAGAAAATAATGCTATGAAAGGTGTGTCTGAACCTAATCAGAATATCATATTCGAATACACCCTAGACACTGATATAAGCACTATGAATGCTAACGGATTGAAGAATTTACCTTTTTTCCTAAAATTTAGAAACATAATTCCTTTGGAAAAACATGAACATTTAAAAAACTGGATGATGGGACTAGAAGGACGAGATTATTCCAAAATAGGAGATTGGTTCTATGATAAAAACACTCAATGGTCCGCTCTTTCAATGCTTCCTAGTGAATATCACAATCCAGGCACACAACAGCTACAGAAAAATAGTGATATCCAAGCAAAAATGCGAGAATATACTGCAAAATTAGAACAAGTATTTAACAACGCCTACTGGATACAAACTCACGGATTTGAAGAAATTTTTGATAAAAAAGGACTACGAGATTTTTTTGTAGTAAGCGCAGATATTAATTTAGAAGAAACCGACTTAGATAATATCCCTACCTGTGAAGTAGGAGAAATTTCCAAAGTTAAAGCTCAACCACCACAAGAGGGATGGGCAAACCCTGTTGAACAAACTAAATATTTAGCTAGGGATAAAAACCTTAGTCCTTATGATATGGCCGCACAAACACCAGAACTATATGCTAGTCATAGAAAAGTTATATCCGACGTTTCCTTTGCTGATCTTCCAGAAACAATAAGTAGTCTTTTGTGTAACTATAAACATAGTACCGTTAATGCTCATGATCTTAGATCAAAAGGAGAACGTAATGGTGCTACTGATTTCTTAAAAGATTCATCCAAAAAGGCCTTTGATAGATCAGAATCAATGGATAAGGATTCTGCCGATAAAATAACTCGTAGTGTTTCCGATGAAATATTGATTTCATTAGAGGTTATCAATGCTATTAGATCTGGAGCAGAAATCCAGATACCGCAAACACAACAGAAAAAAGTAGCTAATGCTATTCTGGAAGGAAAGATTGTTAGACCCTTAAGGAATGGAGACAAAAGCCCATCTTTTGTCTCGGATGAAGAAGTCTATCTTAATAGACAAGAATTAACCACTTATTTCCTTTATCTTTTGGGAGAAAAAGTTATTAAAAAATTATTAGATAACAAAGAATTCCGTCAAACAGAATTAGATATGATTGGAGCTGCTACTGGAAAAGTAGCGAAAGATGCTGAAAAAGTAGACATGAACTCCATGCAAGACAAAGCAGAAATAACTTGTTGGGATAAGAACTTATTATTCCTTTTGCGAGAGCCAGTAATGACTGGATTCCGAGTTTTGGCAGAAAAAATGGCTAATACTATTTGTGATAAAGATAAGTAGTTAGAATTCCGAAAATTTGAAAAATAAGTTAAAAAGAGTCATCAGTAGATGACTCTTTTTTTTAAACAAAATTTATACATATAAATAAAAATCATAAGAAAATCCCGGCTAGCAAATGCCAGCCGGGATAATACGACGTCTTTACAACTCGTGTGTTACGGGGTTTATAGTGGAGAGTTAGCAACGACAACTCTCCTGCGATAGAACCAACCGAGAATAAGGAATAATGCTGCATATATCTCCACATTCGTAGAAGCAAAAAACTGCATAATTCCTTGTTTGAAGACTACTCCTAGGGTAAACCCACGGGTAACTCCAGGACCCCAGTCCAAGAGTTTGCCTTCAATCTTCTTAGGACCATCCTGATCCTTAACATAAGAAGCTTCATCTTCCGATGTATATTTCAGGTTCCACCTACTGGCTTCTTCCTGAAACAACATCCGATATTGACTTCTGACGTTGTGAACCGTTACGCGCCCGATAGGCGGTAACTTGAGTAGATTGGTCAGGGTGTCGTGTTGAGACTCTTCCAGCTTTAGAACTGTCTTGTGAGACCGATCATACTTCTCCCAGCTGGAAATCTTGACCGAATCCTTTCCAAACATTTCCATAGCCCTTTCTTTATCAATATTAGGCGTTGTAAACGCTGAAAGCGAGAAGTTGGTCGCTGAGTTAAAAGCACCCAGATCCTGCCACATCTTTTCTTTCTTCCGCCGCATATCTTCCCGGTAGGGTTTCAATTTGGCGGTGTAAAGATTAGATTTAGAGGACGACAGGTCTCCCCATCTATCCTGCACATAGCGAAGATTCTCCGCTTCGTAGACCGGCTTACTAAGCCCAGTGGCATTTGTCGGGATAGACAGTGGCCAAGCCACTATCTGCTGACAAATCAACGCAACAACAATAGTCCAATATTTGAAGTAGTTTAGACGGGAAAAATACACCGCCGCCACTAATCCCACAGCTATCGGAACCATCGTCATTAACCACATTTGGAGAGGTGCATTAATTATCCACAGTCCTGCTCCACTCGCGATGAAGCTAACTATGAATAATAGATACGCCAACCACTCTAATGTGAATACCGCAGCAAGCATTGTCGTCCTCTGCGGTTTTACGCGCGTCAAACAATAAAAACTTGCCAAATCCGGTAAGAAAGCTAGCAAGATTACGATCCAGAACTTTTTGATGAGTTCTGCAAAGATGCTCATCACATTTATCTGGTTGACCGTAATACTTACCGTTTCCACCGGAAACGGCATCGAACGACACCAAGACAATACTCGTTCATATTCCGTCATAATCTGAGGAATACTAAGATCCTCAAATCTCAAAGTATGAACCTTTGTACTGTCGAATCCTTCTGGTGTCCAATCATAAGGAGGAATAATCTTCCTCAGATCGGTACCAGTAAAATGCAGTTCCGTCATAGTGTTCGTCTGCATTGGTGGCAAACTATCCACCGGTGCCAATGTCTTTCGGTCAAGCAATGCATACAGGTAACCCATGTGCGATGCATGCTCCGCGACCTTGTCACTGATACGCTCAACCTCCAGGTCCAATGCCTGATAGGTTCTCGCATTCGATACTCCTGCTCCACCCCTGGAACCGGAATATTTTCCGCTATTTTGCTCATCATCACGGTCTTGGACCGCGATTTCGAGCTCCTCCTCCAATGCCATAATCTGAAGAGAATCATAATGAGCGAGTGAACGCCCAAAAGACTCTCTCAACGGCATAATTTGGGCCGCAGCAATCTTCTGAAGTTCTTCTGTTTTTCTCTCAAGCAGCTTTCCGGAGAGAATCATAAACCCATTTTGGGGCCATGATACCGGAATGACTACCAAACAAAATGTCATTATCGCCATAAATGTCTGACGATAACGTTTCAGAAGAAAAGCCGCTGTCATAGACAGCGTCAAAATAGCCATGAATAACCACCGCCCCAAAGGATCTGCTCCACCGGCCATTGTGCCGAGAAGAGACATCACCCATGAGATTGTGGAATAAGTCAGATACCCTGCGTTCATAGCTTTCTCATTCTTCCGAAGAAGAATGGTAATGAGCGCCAAAACGCCCGAAAGCATGAACAGAACTTGGAACTCTTTGAATTGTTCCAACATAATAACCTCCTATATCTTTGAATTTTTTAAACTTCTATTAGGTTTGTATTCCCAAAAAGAGGACTAGAACCATTAATCCACTCAATTGGGAATACAAAAGTAAAAATAAGATAAAAAATTTTATTAACACACGAAACTGTAAAAGAACGACTGTTCGTGATAATTTTTCGCGCAAAATACGGAAAGATTACACTACGAACATGTTAATTATACTATGTTTAGTATTTTTTGTCAAATAAAAACGAACATCAAAAAACAACTTTATCCTTTACTACAAAAGACAAAACGAATTTTAGCTCAAAATATCACTCCCTACTGCTCTCTCTACAATTTTAGAGAGTCTTTTGGCAGAAAAATTACTATCTTTACTATCTGGAGAAGGCACCGGAATTACGGCGGGAAGAGGGTTTTTAGCTAGTTTGGTAATCAAATCATCTGGAAATTTCTGATAGAAATTCTCTTCCACAAAAATAATCGCATATTCTGGTGTTTGCATTTCATCTCCTAAGTTCCTATCTACTAATTCTTGCAGTTTCTCTTGTGCTTCTTTGGTGTCTCCTACAGCATATACTTCAGTTCCAAGAGAACGAAAGATAAGTACTGAACTTTCGTTACCAATAACTGCAAGTTTAGAAGACTGAGCTTTTTCCATTATATTATAATATAATTATTAAAATTGTTTTAGAATCTGATAAATTTGTTCTGGTTTCAAACCATGAAACTTAGCAAACATGATTAACTTAATCATACGAGAATTTTGGAGACGTCTTTCAAAATAAGCTAAAGGAACTTGGATCGAAGATATTTCTCCTTGGCTGGCATCTCCCAAAAATCTTTTGTAAGCCAAATCTAACGCTTTCTCTACTTTCATAAGCTTCTCTTCACTGGCATCATTATCATTAATTCCTTCCAGAATTTCTGCAAAAGGAGTGGAGGAAATGAAGTCTAAATTCTTTATGTTTTCTGTATCTAACCATCTTACCTCTCCACCTTCAATAAAGGCTTCTTTAGGAAGTGCTTCTTCTAAAACCAAAATAGAACGAGCCAGTGACCGCAGATTAGTAGTATCTACTAACATCTTCCACAATTTCTTCAGGAATACTGAGCCAGATTTTCTAGCTGCTTTGTTTAGATAAGCAAAATATGCTTTATCTAGAGCAAACTCTATTAATCTAAATTCCTTATTACCTTCTGATTCTTCTATGCTCTTAATTACTTCCAAATATTCTTCTGGAAGGTTTTCTGGAATGCTCTGGTTAAACACCAGACTAGTTATCTCCTCTGGACTCAAATTCCCTAAAAGAGAAAAACCATTTTCTTCTGTAAATTCTCCTAGTTCCGTTTTTTCTTGGAGTAATTTTAACTTATATGCTCTTTTGAGATTATTAAGGTCAAATCTCGCCCACAAGAATTGTAATCCCTGATTGTTATTGGTTCCCTTAATAATCAACTCTTTGGTTTCTAGTAACCCTCGTTCAATAATCTTAGTAAAATCCTGAGCAGTAACGGTATCATCTACGTATTCGGCATACTGCAGTTCCACTAGAATGCGGAAAGCATCCTGAGGAGTAGCTGCTCCCACCATACGGTCCAGACGTTGTGTAGTTAAGAGCTTGGATTCCAAGGCTCTTATCTGTCCGTTAACAAAAAGGAAGTTAGCCATTGTTAGACGAGTTTCAATTGTTCTGCAAAATAAGAAGTAAGTGCTTCTCGGAATTCCGAAAAAACTAAATTACGAAAAGAATTATCTATTTCAGACGCTCCTGTAACGAGAACAAATCCTCCAGTAATATCGTTTTTAGCAACGACATCAAAACCAGGGGGCGCAATCCGAGAAGTAATTTCTAGTCTTTTTGGTGGAGCAAAAACTTTACCAGATGTTGCTCGAGATGATTCAAAGAGTTTTTCTAGCAACTGTCCGTACATCTTATCATCTAATCCTTCCAACATTACTAGAAAACTGTCCAAAGCATCATTAATCAGTACCTGTTTGGTACGTAATAATTCTTTAGAATTTTCCTGCCTAGCCATAGATCTAGTCTTAGTTTCTACAGATTCCAAGGCATTTTTAGTCTTGGTATCTAGACTTTCTAGTTCTGCTTTTTCTATATTGGCAGAATTAGCTACTAGTTTTGCCTTTTTTTCTTCTAGGTCGGCTTCGATCTTTTTAATCTCCACCCCTGCTTCATCGATAATCTTTTTTAGAATGTCTTGTAAAGCCATTTTTTAATATTTAATGAAATTTTATTAATTTATTCTAGGTTATTACTTAACCATTTCTACTGCTGCACTTACTGCTTCTAGATTAACTGAATTCACAATCAAAAGAGCGATCAGCAAACCAAAAATAGCGTAAGTTTCAATAATAACGGAAAGCACGATTGCTTTACCCGCTAGACTTCCGTCTCGAGCAACAGCACCAATTCCTCCTGCTGCAACTTTACCTTGCATCCAACCAGAAACAAGTCCGGCAAATCCCATCAGGATTCCGGCCCAAAGAAGTTGGAAACCAACTTCGGTTGGTACATTAGATATTCCGGTAAAAAGACCGATCTTTGCCAAAGTTAAGATGGCAATAAGTAATCCGTACACTCCCTGAGAACCAGGAAGAGCGGTGATAATTAGAACTTTACCAAAAAGTTCTGGTTTTTCGGCTAGTACTCCGGCCCCTTTGGTTCCGGCGAAACTAACACCAACAGATGAACCAATTCCAGCTAGTACTGCTGCGAACGTGGCTCCCATAATTGCGAGAACAACTCCTGAAGTTAACATTATTTAATGGGTTAAAAAATAAATAAGAATTAGGAATTATTAAAAAACAAATATTTCTTCTCTCGAACGAAAGGACGAAATTTACGTCCTCCGCCCTCAAAGAATTTGCCAAAAAACTCGATAAATTGCAAACGACCAGAGTGCACAAATGCTCCCAGTAGAGACAAGGAGAAATTGAGTCCATGACCGCAGATTAAAATAATGATGGCAACAATGATACCTAAAGGCTTGATTGGCATCATACTACCTAAGATTCCAGCCGTTAAATTCATCGCAAAACCAATCACCCCCGTTGCCAAACCTAAAGCCATAATACGAGAATAACTTAAAAGGTCTGAAACATATCCTGTAATATTATAGAGTCCCAAAACACCAAAAATAGGTTTGAGTAACCAGTTCTTCTGACTTCTTCCTTGGGTCAAAACCAGAATTATTGCTCCAGCTATCGCTAATTTTCCAAATAACTCTTTATCTAGTCCAATAACATCTGCTAAAGAAAAACAAATCAAGACTATTAGGGAATAAAGCCAAGGCAGTGGACCAAAAATAGCATCCGCATATTCTCTATTTTTCAATTTCCTGACAAAATCCAAGACAATTCCGGTTAGGATTTGGATTACTCCTAACGCCATAGATAGTCCCAAGAAAATAATTGGACCACTTCCGGCCATTGGATCTATCAGCTGATATCTAAAAGGCATAACGTCAGCAGTACCGGTTAGAAAACCAGAACTAAGTAAGAAAGCTGGTGCTTGTTCTGGAGTCATACCAAAGTATCCTCCTAAGATTATTCCACCCAATGTTGCCCCAAATCCACAAAGAACAAGGAGAAATATTCCTTCTTTTGCTTTGGGAGAAAATTTTCCAAAAAGGAATATCCATAAAGAAGCAAGCATTAAAATAAGTCCGTAACCAACATCTGACAAACAAAGTCCAAAAAAGACAAAGAAGAACGGAGCAATGGCTGCCGTTGGATCAAGATCATCATTATTTGGGGTTCCAAACATCTCAGTAATAGGTTCAAAAGAAGCTATTCCTTTAGTGTTTTTAGTTAAAACTGGTATTTCTTCGTCTTCGTTAGGATTAGTCTTTTCAATCACTACCTCGTTCACAAAAGCATTCTCAATCCACTTGGAGAAATTATCAAACTCTTTCGCTGGCATCCAAGCTTCAAAAGCAAAAATATGTTTTGTTTTGAGAATTTGGTGCTGGAGATCATTCTTCTTTTTTCGCCAAGAATTGTAGTCTGCCAAGATTCGCAAATCATTAATATGTTTTACAAGTCCCTTAGCTCTATTTTTTAAGTCTTCTATTTCAACCAAGTACTCTTTTTCTTCTTTCTCAAGAGAATGAAGAATTTCACGTGGTTTTTGACCATAGAAATCACTAAATTCTAAAGAAAAATCTATTTCTTCAAACTTAAATCCCTCCAATACCGCTACAGTTTGAGACTGCAGAGAATTTACCACTGTTACCCGGACAAAAAGCTTCCGGTCTCGTACCCCAAAAATCTGGACATCTACTAGGTTAGACTCTCCTGCTAACTCTTCCATAAAAGCTTTTTCCACGTTCTTAGTTTCTGGGATAAACCCTAACCAAGTTTTAGTACTTTCCGTGGAGAAATCTTCTTCTAAAGGAGTTTTTAATAACTTGAAAGGCAAAAGAATCTCACGACGATTTCTAATTTTTCTTAATTCATTGTGAGATCGGACCATTTTTTCTTCTATACTCTCGCATTGAGATAAAACTTCTTCTGACTTTGGAGCAAATTCTTTTAGTTTCTTCTTAGCCTCATCCTCCTTCATTACCAGCTTTCCCCCAGCAAGAATAGCATCAACTTTAGACTTTTTATCTTCTAGGGGAGATAAAAAGTTCAAAGCAAAATCTATGCGAGCTAAATCAAAAACACCAAAATGTTCTTCTCTTCCACCAATGGAATTCTCTATAAATTCTGAGTTTTCTACTATCTCTAAAAGTCCCATACGGTGCAGTTCCTGCATTAGGATTTTGTAATGCGTTTTTAATCCTGTCAGCCGAACTTTTTGCAAAGGAACTTTAGCCATTAGATTAGTTCATTGAGCAAATACATAAAAGCAGAAGTGACTGTCTTGTCTTTCTTTCCAGATGCTTCTTTTTCCAAAGCAGCACAATTCTTCTTTCCTTCTTTAGTTAGCTTATCGTAAAGCTCTCGCATCTCTTTCTGTTTCTTAGCCAAAACTTCTTTGGCTTTTGTTCTACTCTTTTCCAAAGACTTAGCTCGAGAGTCTTGCAGGTTTTGTTCTTCTTTTAAAAGATCTTGCTGCATTTTTTCCTGCGCTTTTTCTATCAACTTTACAGCTTCTTGTTCTGCTTTTTGAATCTGGGCTAGAAAATCATCACTCATTTTTAAAGAAAAATTTATCGGGCATAGTTTCACGAAGTTCTCATAAATGTCAACTATTTATTAGAAATTTTCTAAAACAATCCCATTATATTATAATATAACATTGCAAAATTCTCCTAAGAAACTACACTCGCCTGCGATGAAAAAACTATCTTTCTTAGGAACTAGTATCGGACTGGGACTCGTAATCTTGGGTTCACTCTCTTGGATTTTCCAAGATGAAATTAAAGAATTATTTCAGAAAGATAACACTCTTCCTACCGTTAAGAAGGGTGTAGAACGTCGTATTTCCTACATTGGTCGTATCAAAGAAGCCAAACAACTCATGGAACATGAGTATTTCTCTCTTTCCACCATAGAACTACAAACCGCAATTGCAGAAAAACCAGACTTAATCCAACCTTATTTAATCTTAGGAGAAATATATCTACGCACCCTAGATCTTAATCGATTGGAAAACTTAATCTCCGAACTAAAAAACAAATTTCCTAACGATAGAGAAATTGCGGTCCTAGAAGGAAGGAAATTAATAACAGAAAAGAAGTTTTCGGAAGCTTTAGAGATTTTAGAGTTAATTGATGATGATCTACCTCCCGCTCTCAAATTCTATCAAGCCGTCCTACTCGGTTTACAGAATAACCATACTCAAGCTCAAGAAATCCTAACAGAACTAAAAAATCTACCCGTAGAATCTCGGGATCTAATTGTAGGAGAGAGTGGTGTAGAAAGCGAAGATCTGGACAGTAATTCTCTTACTCCGGAAGTAGCTACCAAAATAAACTCTTTTACCAAAGTTTACGATGATTTTTCTAAACTCAGCGAAGGCAAAAACCCGCATCTTTTTGCCTTACTAGCCAAATCTTTAGCTAGTAATAATGAAGCAGTACTAGCCAAAGAATTCGCTGAAATTGCTATCAAAGAAGATATTTCCTACATCGATGCGTGGATTGTCAGAGGATACGCTAACTTACAAATGAAAGAGACTACTCTAGCCTTGCAAGACTTACGTCATGCTTATGAATTAGACCCTATTCGTCCCCAGACTCACTACTTTCTCGCGTTAGCCTTATATGAATCAGGTCAAAGCGAGGAAGCTATTTTATTCTTCGAAAAAGCTCTAGCCCACGACTTTGAATTCTCAGCCGAGGTGCGTTGGAAACTTATAGAACTATTTTCTAAAGCAAAAAGGTATGACCGAGTACTAGAGCTCTATCAGGAACTTCTAGATGAAGACTCTAATCCCAAAGAGTTTGCTTCTGCTCTCCATACGGCCATAGACATCCTCAAGAAACCAGAAATTGCCTTAGAAATTGCGGAAAAACTAGTAGCTAATAAACCTAATGATATTTTTGCTCTCAACATGCAGGGCTGGGCTCTAACTGCTAATAAGAAGTTCATCCAAGCCGAGAAAGTTCTCAAAGAGGCTAAAAAACTCAATCCAGATTACGCGAGAACCTATCTTAATTTAGGACTCCTCTACGAACAACAATCTAAGTTCCTAGAAGCGAAGGAATTCTACAAGACTAGTTATGATCTTGGAAAAAATAATCAAGAAACTTCGCTAACTAATCTTTCTGCCGAAAAATATAACGAATTATCTTCCCGTACCGAACGTCCGGAAGAACCAAGCGCTCCTACTAATCCAGAGAATTCCCCTTAGAAAAACAATTAGTTATTTAACTGAGCCCACTCATAGTTTCCACTATTTTTACGACAACCGTAGAAATTTCCGGAATTACCAGATTCTTCGTAGGCAATAGCACCAACATTACTAACTGTACATGTTCCTTTAGAAGCTGGACGTACTCGTACGTGTCCTTCTATATCTACTTTTGAACTAGGAGTTGTGGTTCCAATTCCTACTAAACCACTTTTGAGAATGGTAACTGCATTAGCCCGATTATTAGCATCTGCCCCGTTTCCAATTACAAAAATAGGATCAGTAGAAACCCAAGAATTACCTGTTCCAGAAACAACATTATAACGACCAAGAACAAAGGAAGCATAAGCTTGAGCAGTAGTATTAAGACCTACAGCCATACTAATATTTCCACTTGCTAAAGTAGCGTCTCCCAAAGCCGCACTACCTGCTCCGGTAGCCTCCACATTATTACCTACCGCAATAGCAGCGTTTCCACCTGCTTCCGCCTGATTTCCAGCTGCAAAAGCAGCTATTCCCGTTGCTATTGCTGCCGTTCCGGTAGCAAAAGCATCATCTCCTGTAGCTGATGACCCCCCTGTTCCAATAGTTCCACCATCTAAAACCTTGATACCATTCTGCCAAATTGCACCAGTAAGGTTAATATCTCCGTTAACATCTAACTTATAGGCTGGATTTATAAGTCCAATACCAACTTTTTCTAAACCCGTACCCATGTAGTAAATTCTATCTGATAACTGCGTCCAAGGAGTAGCATTATATAACCCCGAACCATCTCCAACAAAAGAAGTAGCAGTAACCGTACCGTTAACATGCAGTCTGGAATTAGGAGAACTAGTATTTATCCCAACATTTCCAGTTGTGTAATAAATATCATCACCATCCTCTACCCAACTACCAGCCCAACCAGTAGAAATATCTTTACAGTTTGCACCGGTTTCATCACAAACTTCGTTAGCTCGGATTGTTCCGTCTACATCTAGTTTTGCTTCTGGAGAAGAAACTCCAATTCCAATATAATTCCCTTCATCATTATAAATACCAGATAAGGTATTAATAAGCTGATTCATTTCTGATGCTGTTATCTGATTACCTGCTTCCTTAGTACCCATGGTAACACTACTAACAACCGCAAAAGTTAGTCCTGCAAGGAAAATTCCGAAACCGAAGAGAAAACCTTTTTTCATTTTGTTTTTGTTTAGGTTAATTTTTTTTAATTGTCTTATATATTAAAGAGAAATACAAATTTTTTAGCTACGACGACGATAGGAAAGAATAAGAACTCCTAGTCCAGCTACGATAGCAAAGATAAAAGGTAGTGGTGTGCTTCGCCCAGAGTCCTCTAATTCATCTACTTCTTCCTCCACAAAAGTAGTTACCTTCATCTGTGCTCCTAAGGTTAGAGATTCTATAGGATTACTCGGAGGGCTTTCATTTCCTTCTGCATCTATTGCTACCACTTGAAAAAAACATTTTTCATTATCGGAAATGTTATCAATATACCACTGCGTCCTATTATCTGGCACCACATTTACCTGATCAAAAACAACTTCTTCACTCTCAGCATTAAGATCCTGACAACCATATTCCACTCTGTAATTTTCTACTCCTTCGTTATCATCTGCTGGAGACCAAAGCAAGGTTACCTTTCCTTCACCGCTTTCGGCCGACACATTAGTAACTGTTACCGGGGCAATTTCATCAGTAGCTGGTTCTACTACTTCTTCTGCAACACAAGTTTCCAAAACCGCCGCCCCTGGATATTCCAACTCATTCCCCAGTAAATCCGCTGCTGTCACTCCTAAGGGATAAGTCTGTCCAGACTGTTTTGGAGCTACAAAAGAACCCTCAAAAACCCCATCACCGGCTTCTAAGTGAGATAAAACTCCTTGGAAAATAAGATCCACCTTAGAAAGTGGTTCATTAGCATGAACTGTTACTGTAAATTCTCCTCCAGGACTGACACATCCTGTAGGAGTTACTTCTACAGTTACTTTTTCTGGTGCCGCCCGATCAATCCTAATCTGCAGTTGATTAGATACTAATTCTGCATCCACCACACAAATCCCCTGAAAAATATGAACACCATCGGCTAGTCCTGGTGTCTGATAAACAAAATTACCACGTGCGTCTACTTCGACACTACTGGATAAGACTGTTGGACCATCTACTAATCTAATCGTATTTCCTTCACAATCTACTGCTTCTCCAGTGATTGTTACCCGTGAGGAACGATAGGTTCCAGGTCTAGGAGTAAGAAGCACAATAGACTTTTGCATAGGAATATCATAGCCTCCTCCACCCAGTGTTACACTCATCTCTAGTTCGCCAAAAATACGGAAATCACTTAAATCGTGAACCGCTAAGGTGTGACTACCAGGAGTTTCCATGGTTACCGCCAAAAAGAAGGTATGTTGTCCCTGATCTTCTAAAGTAAATTGATAGTCAGTAGGAAGTTCTGCTCGATCATCACTAGAAGAAAATCTGACAGTTCCTAAATAATTCTGAGCCACATCACCATTTTCATCACGCGCAACAACTTTTACCGTCAGAGTTTCTCCGACCACTACTTCCGTTTTCATGTTTTCCAAAGAAAAGTAGGCCGCGTCTCCCGCAATACCATCTTCAAAGAGCTGAGCCTTGAGGTACTGCCCCCAAGATTCCCCACTAGAACCAACATTGTCTAATTTTGCCTTATTCCAGAAAAAAACTAATTCCGGTTTCTGGAAAATCAGAGTATTACCAGCAACGGCGGAAATTGTAGATACCCCCGGATCACGGGAGGCAATCTTACCACTGACCTGTCCCAACTGGTTAGAAACTTTTTCCGCTAAAATTTTGTCTTCATTACGAGAAGAAAACACTTGCACCTTCTCATTTACTACCGGATTACCAAAAGCGTCTTGGAGACTAATAAGGAACCTAGCTTCTGCTTCACCATCGGCCACAATGGATTTCTGTTGTAATTCAATATTAGAACGATAAGCAGAAACAACTCCAGGGAAAACAACAAAGGATTCCAAGGTTCGTCCCGTGCTACGTAAAACTTCTAATTCATATTCCCCCGCCTTTTGGACATGCAAACCATAAATATCTAGGTTAGCGACTCCCCTGCTGTCGGCTTGTCCAGCTAGAGAAATAAAACTCTGGTCTGGGCGATGCAGGTCTACTGTAAAATTCTCCTGACTAAAAAGCCCAGAAATCCTTACCGGTAACGACTCTCCGGCTACAGAATCATTTATAGAAACAAAGCTACTGGTAGCAAAAACACTGCTTCCGGAAAAAAGCGCTAAAAGCCAAATCAGTAGTTTTATTTTTATGTTCATGTGTTCAAAAGAAATTGTAGCAAATTTTAAAAAATTTTAAATTAATTTTCCTTTATTTACATTTTGAAGATTCCATCTTCCCTAAATTTGCCTCTAAATGTTTTTTTCCTCTAGAATAAATGTGTTCTTAACCTTCTACTCAAATGATAGTCACAAACCCCCTCGATCTAATGAAAGCCGCTCAGAAAGGCGGTTATGCCATTGGTGCTTTCAATGTTAATAACATGGAAATATCTCAAGCTATAGTAGCCGCTCATGCTGCTAAGCAGGCCCCCCTTATCTTACAAATATCTTCTGGAGCTAGAAAATATGCTAACACTAAAATGCTAGTAGATATTATTAAAAGTCTGGCCGACCAATATCCTCAAGTTCCAATCATTGTCCACCAAGACCATGGTGCCGATTTTGATATTTGCAAGTCTGCCATCGAAGCAGGTTTTAATTCGGTCATGATTGATGCCAGTCACGAGGAATTTGATGGTAACGTGAGGATCACCAAAGAAGTGGTAGATTATGCGCACGGTAAAGGAGTAATTGTGGAAGCAGAACTTGGTAAATTAGGAGGAATAGAAGAACATGTTTCGGTAGACGAAAAAGATGCTCGACTAACAGATCCTGAAGAAGCGGTAGAATTTATTAAACAAACTGGAGCAGACACCTTGGCTTGTGCTATTGGGACCAGTCACGGAGCCTACAAGTTCTCTTCTGACGGCAAGGTGGATGTTGACCGAGTTAAAAAACTCACCGAAGTTTTACCAGATACACCACTAGTCATGCATGGTTCATCTAGTGTGCCACAAGAATATGTCGAGATTGTTAATAAGTATGGTGGAGATTTGTCCGGAGCCCGAGGAGTAGATGAATCTACCATTAGTGAGGCCGTAAAATACGGCGTCAGTAAGGTAAATATTGATACTGATCTTAGACTAGTAATGACTGCTATTATTCGTCAGGTCCTCACCGAAGATCCTAAGCAATTCGACCCACGTAAGTACCTAGGACCAGCTCGAGATGAAATACAACGCATGGTAGAACACAAAATAGATGTTCTAAATAGTGCGGGGAAAATTTAAAGGATAAATTCTTCTGGCACCTTAGACTCTACTTTATTCATTTTTCCGGAATTATCTGGATCTGGAAAAGATAAACTTTTGGCATGCAAAAATACTCGTTCTGCCTTTTGTCCGCCGTATTTAGTGTCCCCTAGAATTGGGAATCCAATACTAGATAGATGCACCCTAATCTGATGAGTTCTTCCGGTAGGAATCATTATTTCCAAGAAAGATAAATTACCTTTAGTGGTTATCCTATCAAAAAGAGTAGTTGCTTCTCTAGACTTCTCGCTAGCAGAAACACTCATCTTCTGTCTGTCTTGTACGTCTCGCAGAATACCGGCTTCCACCCTTCCTTTTTTAGGAGGTATTCCCTGGACAATAGCAACGTAAGTTTTTTCTACCTTCGGCCAGTTGTCCTGTAACGCTCGGTGTGTCTTATTGTTTTTTGCTACTAAAAGTACTCCCGAAGTCACCTTATCCAACCGATGCACAATCCCTGGACGATTAGCTTGAGTAGCAGATAGTTTTTTACCAAACATATGTACTAAAGCATTTACTACTGTCTCATTAGAACGATCACTGCTAGAAGGATGCACAGAAATTCCCTCTGGTTTTTCTATGGCTACCCAAGAAGTAGATTCTGCCAAAACTTTTAAAGGGAAATTCCATTTTTCTATTTCTGTAGATTCTTTGACTGGTTCGCAAAGTATCTGCCAAACTTCTCCTGTTTTTACTTTAGTCTTATTAGGAAACTCTTTCGAGTTTTGCACAAATTTTCCACATCGTTGCCAAGTAGACCGCGATATATCCGGGAATTTCTGGGCACAGAGAATATCTATTCTTGTCCCATTTTCTGTGTCTTTTATCTTAAATTTCTTCTTCATTATATTATAATATAACACTAAACAAATAATGTTTATCTAAATTTACTTTACTCGGAGTTTCTAGTTTGCAAAGAAACTAATTATTCACTTGCTTTTTGTTTATAGTTCGTTCATAATGTACATATGAGTACCCTAAAGGAAAACATACTCCAAGGTCGTTTTGCCAGAATAGCCTCTCTGGGGGAGCAAATTTTCCATATAGATGACTTATCTAGGTTATGGAAAATAAGCAATAAAAATACTTTAAGAACAACCCTAAAAAGATACGCAAACCAACAGTTGTTATTTAGAATTTATCGCGGATTTTATGCTATCAAACCTATTAATAAATTAGATCCTCTTCTTTTGGGAATAAAGGCCTTGCATGAATATTCTTACGTTAGCACAGAAACTGTCTTAATGAAACACGGTATTATCCAACAATTAAGTAATACCCTTACTCTAATTAGTTCCAAAACATCTCGTTTTGATATTGAAGAAAATAGTTATTACTGTCGGCAATTAAATGATAAATACCTATACAATCCCGTTGGTATCGGAGTAAATAAAGATGGCGTAAAAATAGCCTCTTTAGAGAGAGCTGTAGCAGATATGCTATATTTTAACCATGAATTCTATTTTGATGCCTTTAACCAAATCAACTGGTCTAAAGTAAAAAAAATCCAAAAAGAATTAGGCTATCCTTTAACAAAAAAATAATGTTTTTACCTCTACCACAAGACGCAATCCACAAAGCTTGGCTTTACCGAACTCTTACTGCCATTATCGATGACCAATACTTATTTGATAATCTAAGATTCAAAGGAGGAACTTGTGGTGCCATGAGAGGATTTCTTGATCGTTTTTCTGTTGATTTAGATTTCGATTATATCGGAATAAAAAAAGACCTACCCCTGATAAATAAACACTTGAAAGATATTTTTAAAAATCTTGGTTTAGAAATAAAGGACCATAGTCTTAAAGCTCCTCAATATTTTTTAAAGTACCCTTCCAAAACAAAATCTAGAAACACCTTGAAAGTAGATATTACTTTTCCACCTCCCCAGAACAATAAATATGAAACTGTTAGATTGGAGGAAATTGATCGTCTTATTCAATCTCAAACTATAGAAAGCATGTTTGCTAATAAATTAGTTGCTCTCATTGAAAGATTCGAAAAAAATAACTCAATTGCTGGCAGAGATGTCTACGACATCCATCATTATTTCCTTAATGGATATAAATATGATCAAGATATTATTTTAGAAAGAAGGAAAACAAGTGATGTAAAAATATTTCTTGAGGAGTTAAAGATTTTTATTGAAAAAACCATCACAGAGAAAATCCTTACCCAAGATTTAAATATGTTATTAAGTCCAGAAAAATTTAAACGCATAAGGAAAATCCTCAAAAAAGAAGTCCTAATGTTTATCCAAGATGATATTGATAGGAACTAATAATCCTAAATTCTTAATTTACGCCAAACTGCCACACCAAAAATAGAAGCAGAAAGAACTGAGGCAGTAAAGTTTCCTATCGCCAGACCTAAGATAGCAATTTCTGTAGGCAGAATCCTTAAGGATAGAACTGCCGCAAGTGCGGTAGCTACCAGCAAAGAAAATGCTGTTATTTTCATTGGAGTCTTGGCATCTCCACTCGCTAAAAACACCCTAGCTAAAATAGGAATACAACAAGCTGCCGGTAAAGAAAGCACCGTCCAAAAGAAAACAGTGGTCGCCATTTCTAAAGATTTTCCTTCTAAGTTAAAGAGAAGCTGCAGAATTGGTTGCGCAAAGACAACTCCAATCACTGCAACTGGGATGGTGAAAAAAGCAATCCACCCCAAAGAACTTCCAACTATTTTCTTTTGCGTAGCAGAATCATCTTTAGCTTTAGCAAGCTTTGGGAAAGCAGAATTGGCTACAGAAAAACCTACAATAGAAAGTAGAACTGAACCTAAGTTTGTTCCAATACTGAAAGCTCCCACAGATCCTGCTATAAGAAAACTAGCAATTAAAACATCTGCTGACTGATTAATCTGGAAGGCCGCATTATTAGTTACCCGAAAAACAAAGTCAGACTTAAAATTCTTCCATGCTGACACTGGTTTTTTCCAAACCCAAGTAATCTTGTTCTGTTGAACAAAAAATGTATTCATATTAACCATTAAGTGAGCAAAAGCTCCAAATACCCCCGCCAGTCCAACAGTTAATAATCCAAAACTATCTCGCCAAAAATAAAGTCCCGCACAAATGCTTCCTGTATATAACACTGGTGCCAAAGCTATGGTCAGAAATTGTTGCTTACTCTGATGAAAAGCAGCAAACACAGAACTAACCGACAGTAAAAAAACAGAACCAAAAAGACAACGAGCCAAAGGAATCATTTCTTGTCGTAAACTTAATTCAAACCCAGCGGCAAAAATACCAGAGAGAGAATCAGTAAACATCGCTCCTAGTCCGCAAAAAATCCCAAAAAGCAAAATTACTCCCCAAAGAAAACTAGAAAAGAATTGTGTTTTCTCTTTTTCTCCCAAGGGTGTAAACCGAGGCAAAAAGAGCGTCGAAACAGTTCCGCCAATAAGAAGGAAGAAGAAAAAATCTGGAATCCTGAAACTCGCAAAAATTAAATCTATTTTTTCTCCTGCACCAAAAATATCCAAAAACAGCCGGTCTCGCCACAATCCTAAAAACTTAGAAAGAATCGCTGATCCACCTAATAATACGCCACCAGACAAAAGGAATCTTTTCACAAGCAGAGTGTGCCCCAAATTTATATTTTTGCCAATATAAAGGAAGTGGGAGGGAGACCGGAGTCAATCCCTCCACTTAGTTAGCAGATCATATGTAGTTCAAATCAGTACTTCTCAGTGCATAGCCCTTCTTGGCTGGGCGCGACCCGGATGCGTTTGTTATATTTTCTGCACCAGACAACAGACATTTGGAATCATTACGATTCCTCCAATAAATTATCCCCCGTTATAGTAGGGGGGTTAACTGCCACAGAAAAACCATATTCATCTGCAGCCAAAAGATTTCTAAATTAAAAATCTCATTGCTACAGATGAATTTAAGGAAGTAAGCGAACTATCAAAGAATCTGCAGAGTTTTGTTTTTGCTAACTACGTAAACACGTGTCAGACAAAAAAGTTAAACTCCAGAACTACATATATTAATTTCTTTATTCTTTGTCAAAATTAAATTTATCTAAAAAATACCTCTTTAAAAATAACTTATTTCAGAGAATATGACCCTCCACTCAATCCCATGACCCGTAAATTCCTTAGTTTTTTTGTTTTAATTATTTTATCTACAGAAATATTGGCAGATAATTCTGTTTCTATAGTGATATCAGAAATAGCTTGGATGGGGACTGTCAGTAGTTATACAGATGAATGGATAGAACTATATAACTCTACCGATCAGGACATAAATATTACTGGTTGGTATCTACGAGCAGACGATGGTACTCCAGACATAGAATTATCTGGCACAATTCCTGCTCAAGATTATTTCTTATTAGAGCGTACAGATGACACCACTACCTCTCTTACTGCTAATCAGATATATACTGGGGGCTTAGGAAATGACGGTGAACTTCTTCGTCTTCTAGATTCCAGTAACCAAGAAATTGATCGCACTCCAGAGGGAGATTGGATCGCCGGAAATAACGAAGAAAAACGAACGATGATTCGTAGTGTTCCCATACAATCTGGAGCAGAAACAGATTCTTGGGAAACCTATGAAGGAGAAGGCGGTGATGTTTTAGATAGTGAAGGGAATGTTATTCTAGGAACTCCTCAGGCATCTAACATGGAAGAAGAAAACGAGGAGAAAACTCCTCCTCAAATAGAAATACTTATTTCTGAGATATCCCCTTCCCGAAGAGATCCTCAACCTTCTATAGATTTTATAGAACTCTTCGTCTTATCTGGTCCAGCAGAAATTAATCTAATTAACTTAGAAGTTAAACGAAAAACTTCTCCTCGTACTATAATAAAAGTAGAGCAAGATTTCATTGTCGAAGTTGGAGATTTCATTGTTCTTAATTTCAATGACAGTGAAATATCTCAAATAACCAGTAACAATAATCCGCACCAAATATCTGTAAGTAGTGGTGGACTTTCTACTGGATCAGAAACTTTGGAAGTAATTCTTCATGCAGATACCCAGTGGGAAATCTCTAGTGACTTTGTTTGTTACCAAGCAGGAGACATTAGTCAAGGTGTCAGGGAAGCCAGAGACAATGCTATTGAACAGGGAATATGGCAGGGGGACTGCCTAGATATCGATGATTTAATTCATAATGAATCTCTAGCCAGAACAGAACCACAATCTGACTCTAACACCTTAGGAGATTTCTTCCGTCACTTTAATGGCTCTATTGGAGTAGCCAATAATCCACAAAATAGTCCTCCCGCAACCAAATTTATCGTCCAAGGTGGTGCCCGAATTTATACTACTTCTTTGAATCTCACAGGATTAGATGGGACTAGTCTCACCACTACCGACCCAGATGGAGAACATGATCTCCTGTCTTGGCAGTGGCTAATTAATAACCAATCCTGCAGTAATTATGAATTAGATGGTTGGGAATGGGGTAAGGTCAGGAGTGGGAATAGTACTTGTGTAGAAGAATCTACTCGGTCTAATCCTGATCGAATTTATTTTAATTTTGATCAATTCCCCACTTTCCAAGTTTCTCTAACTGCTACTGATTATTCTGGAAGTAGTAATACTTATACAGAAAATGTAGACCGAGATCCTTTTAATATTGGCGGAGGTGGTGGTTCTGCTCCTAATGCTTTCACTCCAGCTCTCAAAAAATGGCTTACCAAAGAACTCAATGCCGAGCCAAAACAAAAAGAATTAGCTGCTATCCAACAAATTTCTCAAAGAAAGAATAAAGTCTCTCTGGATTTTTTTACTGAATTTTTAGCCCATGCAGATTTAAATAATCTTCCTCCGGTAAATAATTCTTCTTCTACCCCCAAATTACCACTCTTCCAAAAAGAACGCTTCACAAAAGAGGATAAAAAATATCTAGCCAAGAATATTGGTTTAGTTTTTGATTTCTGAAGGAATTAGAAACTTCTTTCCAGAACTACTTTCTGGAGGAATATTTTCTATTAACGCTCGACGATTAGCCCCTACATTGGCATACATCTGACGGATGAGAGGATCAAAATCTTCTATTTTTTTCAGTAGTATCCGACGCGCACTAACCTGAGCAGCACTTTCTACCATCTTTTTTTCGGCTTCAATTTTTTGTGATAAATAAACTTCTGCTTTCTCTTGGTCACTTCTAAACAAAAACTTCCGAAAAGCTTTGTCATTAGAACTAGCAATTTGTTTTTGCATCTCTGTCTGCAAATAAAGATTCTTTATTTCTACTGATAATCTTCTTTGTAAGAGATTAGATTCTTCCAGTAAGGTTCTTAATTTAAGAAGAATAATATCTACATTTTTTGCTCGTTCTTCAGCAGTTGCTCCCAAATTCATTTCATTTATCTTCTCCTGAAAGAATAAATACGATTCTTGTAACCATAAAGATGATTCCTCTACAGTAGTTTTTTGGACTGCAGAAATAGGTTCTGTAGGAGTTTCTGTTGGCACTTCCCCTTCCCCTTTTTCTTTACTGTCAGGCACAGGAGGAATATCTTCTAATTCTTCTATAACATCAGATAAAGGTGGGAGTTCTGGAATCTTTATCGGAAACTTATTTCCCATTTTCTCAGTAGTTCCTTCTTCCGTTACAGCAGGAATAAGTTTTTCCATGTCTTTAGAAATCTCTTTTTTTTCTGGTCGCCAAATAAGCCAAATTAGAAAACCAATAATTCCTAAAATTATAGCTGTCTTTACTACCCCCCAAATTACCCGTTGCAGGATCCAGAAAAAATCTTCTCCCTGTTCTATTAATAATTCTTCTTCTGGTTTAATCGCTGTCTCTAGCACAGTCTCTTCTGGTAATTCTAGAACAGATTTTTCTGTCTCTCCAGAAGTATTTATCTTTTTATCTTCCTTCTTTTCCTTCTCTTCTGGTTTTGTTTCTTTTACTTCTTTTTTTTCTACCGGTGGCGGAGTACTCTGCTCGTTCGCTAAAGCTTCAAAAGGATTTTGTGACGACTGCTTGTCATCTTGAGGAGGATTTGTACTTTTAGATTCTTCTGTCATCAAGATATTTTACCATTTTTCAAGGGAAAAGTCGAAGTTTTTTGCCTTTAAAATCAAGACATAAGAGTTTCTATTATATTATAATATAATATTTTTGTTTTGAGCCACAAAATAAGCTATCGCAACCGCATCTGCGGCATCATCTAGATGAGGTATTTTCTCTAACTTAAACAGTAACTGCGCCATCTTCTTCATCTCTGGTTTAGTGGCTCGACCATTACCTGTAAAACAATTCTTCACTTCTACTGGTTTTGGTTCTACAATACGGCAACCAAATTTATGAGACAGTAAGATTAAGATTCCTCGCACCTGTGCTACCTGCATACCGGTCGTAACATTCTTGGTGAAAAACAAGTCCTCGATAGAAACAATATCCGGTTGATACTTCTGGAGTAATTTTTCGAAATCCTGAGCAATTTCCAGTAAGCGATCCGCAAAATTCTTCTTAGGTGTGGTTCTAATAACCCCAAAAGTTTCTAGATCTAATTGCTTATTTTTCTCATCCAAAACTGCAAAACCGCATAAGCCAAAGCCTGGATCGATTCCCAAAATCTTCATCTTTTATTTTTTACCGGAAAAATAGACTTCTAGCAATGGCTAATAACCGTTAGAATTAATTTGATGGATCTTATCGACCAGAAAAAACGTTTCGATAAAAACTGGCAGAAATTTTCTCCCCTCTTTGGTACCAAAGCCTGGGAGGAAAATCCTAACTTTTTATATTTCGTAGAAATCCCTTTACCAACCAGTCTTTGGACAGAAATGGAACAGTTAACCAACTTGCTTAAAAAACAAAATCCTGGTGCGAAAGGACTTTGGTTTCGCGCTCAACGCATGCATATTACTATTGCCTTACCAGGAAGACTAGGAGAGCATTTCCAAGGCAATGATATTAATTTTATGACTAAGAAATTACAAGAAATTTCTCAAAAAACTGCCCCTTTTACTGTTTCTTTGGGAAATATAAATTGTTTTGCAGATGTCTTATTCCGTGAAGTCTATGACCTTGACAACAGTCTTCAGTCCCTTCACGAAGAAATCTGTAAAAAAATCCCTTTTTCCCAAAATCCAGCCTACCAATTTGATAATTTCATTCCCCATATTTCTTTGTTCTTAGGACAAGGAACCCAAACTCTTTTTTCTCACAATGACTTTTCCCGCGAACTAGATTCTTCTCCCCTGACTATTGACCGACTCTTTTTTGGTCGCGCTCGTAATGATGAAGGTAAATACGAAAAAACAATTCTCCAGGAATTTCCTCTCCAAAAAACCCATAACCAAAAACGACAACCTCAGAAAATTCAAACCCGGAAAAAATCTGTTTCTATCGATCTCTCTTCGCCCCTCAAAACCAGATGAAAAAAGTCTTGTTGATCGACAACTACGACAGCTTTACGTGGAATTTATTGCAGTATTTACAAGAACTAGGGACAGAGGTTTTAGTGTATAAGAATGACCAGATAAATAGCGAAGAAGCACAAAAACTTAATCCGGATTTCCTAGTATTTTCTCCTGGACCAGGCAACAGCCAAGTTCCAAAAGATATTGGAAATAGCTTAGAAATTCTGAAGGTTTTTGAGGGAAACATCCCTATTTTAGGAGTTTGTTTGGGACACCAAATGATTGCTGAATACTTTGGTGGAAAAGTAGAAAAAACTCGTCCTGCTCACGGACAAAGATGGCTAATTAACATCACAAAAAAAGAAGGCCTCTTTCGTAATTTCCCGCAGGAAATAATTGGGATGCGCTACCATTCTCTAATTGTCAGCTCAGAGAATTTCCCAGAAAATTTAGAAGTAACCGCTCATACTGAAGATGGAAAAATCATGGCTTTCCAAGATCTAAAGAAACGTATTTTTGGTATTCAGTTCCATCCCGAGTCTATTGGGACTAAGATGGGAAAAAATATTTTACAAAACTTTCTAAACACATGAAAAAAGAAAAAACAGCATTCTTTATTATTAAATGGCTCATTACCCTAACTGTAATTTACACCGGTTGGGTTGTTGTTATGTACTCTCTACAGGATAAGTTTATTTTCCAACCAACCACAGAAATGATTGAACACCCTGTAGCGAGAGATTTATCTTGGGAAGATGTAGAATTCCCTACTTCTGATGGAGAAACCCTACACGGCTGGTGGACAGACAATAATGAGGACAAAACTATTCTTTTCTTTCATGGTAACGCCCAAAATATTTCTCATCGTACTGGCCAACTTTTTATTTTTCAAAGACTGGGTAAAAACTTCCTAATTTTTGACTATCGTGGTTATGGACTTAGTTCTGGCCAAATAGAAAAAGAGGCAGATTTCTATGAAGACGCCCATGCTGCTCTCAAGTTCCTGATTGAAGAGAAAAATATTCCCCCAGAAAAAATAGTCCTCTGGGGAAAATCTGTTGGTAGTGCTGGAGTCTTGGAACTAGCTCAAGAATACAGTTTTTCCAAAATAGTCTTGGAATCCCCCTTCTTTTCTCTGGGAGAAGTAGCGCAATATCATTATCCTTTTTTACCCGCCAAATGGATGATTAAGTATAAATTCCGGAATGGAGAGAAAATACCAAAA
Organism: Candidatus Altimarinota bacterium; assembly: GCA_021734525.1. Lineage (GTDB taxonomy): Bacteria > Patescibacteriota > Gracilibacteria > UBA4473 > UBA4473 > JAIPGU01. Next base: position 24,986 of record JAIPIW010000003.1, read on the forward strand.
ATAACTTCTCCACTTCTCATCTTCCATAGCAAAGAAGATGAAGTAGTTCCCTTCTCTCAAGGACAAAAACTTTTTGAAGCTTCTCCAGAACCAAAAACCTTTGTACAATTAGAAGGTGCTCATAACCGAGCTATCCACGAAAACACCGAAACATATCTCCAAGCTCTGAAAGAATTTTTCGAGTAATAATATCTTTGCTAGAATAACTACATGAAGAAATTAATCCTGCTCCTCTCCCCTTTTCTTTTTTTTGGTTGTTCTACAGATGAGTTAAAAGAGTTTTTGGGAGAAGTACATGATATTCCCGCCCAAACAGCTATTGATGAAATCACTAAACTAGTTAAGTCCGAATCTCTTTTTCGTTCTCCGCGAACCCAATACGAATATGATTCTGATAGTTTAGAAGATCTTTTTATCCGTAACGAATACGAAATTTTGGTCAAAAACCATCGTTTCTTTTACTGTTTTGACTCTAGTGGTAGGAATTTAGAAGGAGTCCCAACCATTTCTAATTTCCTAGTCCTTAGTTTTGGAGGTCCTAGTGGTGTAATCCAAGGAAATGGAACTCCAGCTTTCCGTAGACAAATAAAAGCTCTCCGTGAATTATCTTCTCGGGACAGGAGAGTTTCTAATTTTGAAAGTGTTTTAGATATAGAAGATGGCAAATGTTTTGAAATACAAACTCACGCCGATACTAGTGATATTTCTGCTGGAGAAATACTAGAAGATGCCTTCAATGAATTCGAAGACATGTCTCCAGAACAGCAGGAAGAAAAAATAAACGAACTTATTCAGATCATAGAAGAGATACCAGAAGAACCTCTAACTATTAATACCAAGCGAGTTAGACTTAAAAGATAAGTTTATTTACTTACTCCTCTGTTTAACAAAAATACAAATAACACTACTAGAAACAAAGTAGCTACTTTCTCCGCCCCCGTTAAAAAGATAGCAATTGTGCCTAGTCCAGCAGAAATTAAGATCAGAAGTAGTGAAGTTTTTTGTTCCCCAATATGACGAGACAAATTGTGATGCAAGTGTTTCTTATCTCCCCGGAAAGGCGATACTTTCTCAATCAGAACTCTTCTCCCTACCACAAAAACAGCATCTAAAATTGGTAACCCCAACACTAGTAAAGTTGTCGCAATTTTAGTTCCCGCAAAAATAGACATAACTGCTAGTAAAAATCCCAAAACTTGTGATCCACTATCCCCCAAAAGAATCTTACCACGCCAAAAAAGCAAAAAACTTCCCGCACAAATCCCCGCTAAAAAGAAACTAATCTGCAAAAAATCTGGTAATCCAACTTCCCAGGCTACTTCTTGCCGTACTAAACCGAAAATTCCTAAGGTTAAAAAACCTACTCCTGACACCCCTACTGTTAATCCCCGGATGCCATCGAACCAATTCATGGCATTCTGGATAATTACAATCCAAGCCACAGTTAACAAAAAGGAAACCAACGGTAAGGTTGTTAAATCTATACTCACTCCCGTAGAAAAAGGATTGCCAACAAATGCTATCTGTATCCCTTGCAGAAAAACAAAACTTGCTACGGCAACATGAACTAGAAGCCTCAGCACAGAAGGCAAAGGACGTAAGTCATCCCAAAAACTCACTCCCCCTAATATAAGAAGGGCTAAGGACAAAAACCAGAAATCTTTTAAGACTAGAAAAAAAACTAATCCTAAAACCAAAAAAATGAGACCACCTGGATAAGGAAGCCTACTTCTCTTTAACCCATACCTCTCTGGATAGTCTAAAAGTCCTAGCGATGGAAAAAATTCCACCGCTAAATAAGTAATTAAAGTTGCAATGACTAGACCCAGTAAAAAGACGGCCATCAAAAAAATTGTAGCATATCAGAACCTAATTTTGTAAATTACATTCTACTTTCTATCGCCAAAAGGTCGTCATATCTACCAGCCATCCAGTAGAGATGCTTTAAAGTATCTCGCAAAGATTGAGACAAACTAGGTGCCTCTATTTTCACCTGTATTTGTGGTCTTAAGATGGCAAAAACTTGTTTAGATACTTCTGATTGAATCTCTTTTTGTAAGTGATCTCGCATTTCTGTGGGAACTCTATCTAACATATGAAAAGCAGCTTTAGAAAGCTCTCTGTCTTCACTAAAGAGGATACCCAGGAGTCCTTTAGCACAACGAATATCATCCAACTTCGCTAAAGCAATAAGACTGTGTAATCTCAGCCAAGGATTACTATGCGAAGAAAACTGTAAAAGCAATTCTCGGCTACTGACATCTCCTACTTCCCCTATTGCATACAAAGCAGAAATTTGAGAAGCCTCATCCTGCTCCTCTAACAAATCAACTAAAATCTGTCTTAATTTCTTCTTACTGTGGAATTTCCAAAGAGCAATAACCGCATGACTTTTCAGTCTTGGGTCTGGATGATCTAGATACTGACGAACATAAAAAGCAATTTCCGGATCCTTAAACATATAACAAGACCGTAAAAAAACAGCCTTTAGTTTATCATCCGCCTGCTCCATAGTTTCCAAGAAAAAAGGAACTATTTCATGACTTGGTAGATGCTTAAAGATATTCATGACCACTAACTTCTTGAGGTGTGCATGATCTGTGTTGTAAAAAAGATGTTTCAAAGTTTCTAGAAGATGATAACGCGTGAAAGCATGTTCTTTCCAGAAATCTTTAGGGATTTTTAAATGAAACAATGAATCTAAAATCTTTACTTTAGTTTCTAGTCCTTCCTTATCATCCCGCAATATTTCCAAATAAGTGTGGACCACTCTTGGTTCATTTATATGAGAAATAGTAGATATAATCTTTTCTCGAACAACTTCATGAATCTTCTTATTCCGCAATTCATCTGACAAGATAATCCCCGAGTTTTTATGTCCTTTCTGTCCCAAAACTTCTATCGAATGTAATTTCCCTTCGATATCTTCTTCGGAACACAAATTCTCTTTAGACAGAGAAGTGAAACTTCTTTTCATTGGCAATCCCAATAAAAGAATTACCCCTGCGGCAATGATAGCAGCATAATAAATAAAACCAGCTGGTAACCAAAAAAGTACTACTACCCCCAGTACCATTCCCAGTGGCTTGATAATCCCTTCCAAAAAAAGACGTACTGCTTCTCTACTATGAGAAAAAATAGAATAGAAGGTAATATGATATGGAGCTTCTCCTAAAGAATGTGTTCCGTGTTGGATAGAACGCAGGATATTAATATTACCGTACCCAAAAATTATCGCCCCCAAACTTACAAACAAAATACTAGAGTAGGATAACATCGACCCAATAACTCCTAGTTTACGTAAAACTGTCGGTGTAAAAAATTGCACGAAAAGAGCAATAACTGCAAAGATTAAATGAAACATTCCCAAGTCATGTGCCAAAGACTTATGCATAATTAAATGACTAGAGACATCTACTACCTCTTCTTTAACCTCTACACCCCAATTCATCACCTTATCTTTAGTTTCTAAAAAGAAAGAGGATTGGAGATTCTCCAAGGGCAAATGTCCTTCTTGTCCATGTGGCACAACATGACTCTGAAGGTCTTTGGTGAATTCAAATTCAATAATTGTAAAAATAGAAGTTTGTAATACTAAAACTAAAAGTAGGTGTCTTAGGAACTTAATTTTACGCAAAGCATGTCCAGCTTCCAGTAAAGGATTTTTTATGAATTCCTTTTTCTTTTTAGAAAGATTGAAACGTGGAATGTCATGCAATATTTTAGGTGTCAAAAACACAACACCTCCCATAATTATTAGGGAGAAAAGCCATAAAAGTAACACCATTTGTGTCGACGCAAAATCTAAAAACCAAATCACAAGAAGCGCTCCTACCAAAGCTCCAATCGTAATAGCCGATTCCACTAGTGGCATAAACCTCTGAGCCTCTAATGGAGAAAATAATGATTCTCCGCGCCGATATAAGGCGATATTAACCTGAGAAAATAAGAGGTCTTTAGCTAAAATAACCAAGACAAAGAACTCCAACTGTTCTGGATTGAAAGAAAACGAAGCCATCAGTAAAGCTAGAGTTCCCACAATTGCTGTTAGTAAAAAAGCTCTCAATTGTATCCGTGGTAAAAGAAAACTAGCTAGACCTGCCCCCAAAGCATAAAGAGTAGCATCAAAAAGGAACAAATAAAGTAAATTAGCTACCCCAAAATTCTCAACAAAAAGAGCAGTAACAATTGTCCAAGCTACTACAAACCCTACTTGAAATAAAAAACGATCTGCCCATGCCAAGCGTAATCGAGTAGCCTCGAGTTCTGAAATCTTAAATCTTCTTTTTATTTGAAACATTGTTTATTTTTGTCAATTCTACCTATTCTTACCTATCATTATAACATGTTTAATTAAAAATATCAAGAGGATTTCTTTCTTTTTTAAACTGTAATTACTTCTTGTAAAAAAGACGCAAATATGGTAGAATTAAAAGATTTTTTTATAACAATGAGTTTAATAAAACCAGAAACTTTTTCAGAGATTTCTCCTGAAATCTCTAAAACTTCTACTGAATTGTCTGAACTCAAAGAAAGTTTAGAAAGTACAACACTTGCACCCCGAGCCCAAGAAAGGCTTCATAGTTTTGTAGAACATCCAGACATTGCTCTACAAAAAATTAATGCACTCCTTTCACGTGTACCAGATGATGAAATCAGAACTTGGAATATTGATACAAAAGACCATCGTTCTATGGGATATTTTGGCACACAAAATCTACGTGAACGAGTTCGCTTGGAAATAGAAGAATCCATTTTAGATAACTATGGTGAAGCATTTCGTCGCGATCCAAATTTAAAATCACTCACAGTTGAATATCGATACTATCAATATATGACAAGTTTCGATTGGGATAAGAGTGGAAAACTTAATGATACAGAACTGCAGAGCTATTTAGCGCATGTAGAATCATTGTTCAATGATCGTCTAGAGGTGCATAGTGAGCGAGCCAATATGGAAAAATTGATCACATCTCACTGTGATGAACTTATTTCTGGTGATTTCGTACGAGGATATCTCGGGAAAGACTGGACAATCATTAACCGAAAGGCTGGAGAAATTTTAGGAATTTGGTCTCCTGAAGACAATCCCACCGAACCAGAATTATTAAAATTTGGAAGAATATTCCAGTCAGTTTATACATCTTTTGTCGACTTCCGTGGTGGAAAATTAGATTACAACGATTTACTTGTTCTCGAAAGTTTTCTCTTTTCCGAACCTCTTCCTTATGCAGAAGGGCATGAACAAGAGGAAGAACCTTTAGGGGAAGGAGGATACGACATTTCTTCTCGATATTCTCTACATTTTGATGCCGATCCCGAAAGCCTAGAAAGTGTAAAAGAATCAGTACAAAGAAAAACTCCCCTTAGCGAAGAAGAACTCCAAATGGCTCTCCAAAACCAACAGAAACAAATAAAGAAAATTCCTGAAAAAGTAAAAACTCCCGAAGAATCCATAGATGTCACCAAATTTTTCAAATCTGAAGACGGCGAACTCTTTAAGTGGTATTTTCTGTCTTCCCCTCAACATCAAGATCTTATGGAGAATATTAGTGATAAAATCATAAATCAATTAGATCATCTGACACTTGTCGACCACTACTGGAATATTCAAAAACCAAATATTTCCGTTAACTGGGACAAAATTGATAAACAAGAGATCTGGAAAGAAATTCTTACTATCAAAAGACGATGCTCTACCAATGATGATGTTCTAAATGAAATCTATCATTCCAACAATTCGGATCTAAAAGCCGTGTTTGACATGGTAAGTAATTCTCAAGAATTCGAAACAGCTCTAAGAGAAACTCTCGAAAATTCAAACCAGAAAAACGAAATTTTTCAAAACTTTGCGACTCGGAAATTCACTAAAGGTGGGTTTTCTTGGGCATAAAAATATTTCATTATATGAAGCCACTCCCCGAGCTTACGCTCGGGGTATCTGGCTTATTACAAGCTTCGCTTGTCTTAGATTCGTTTTGTAATACAAAACTCATCTAAGATGCTCTCCTGCCCTCGACCTGACGGTCGGGGAAATTCGGCGGAATATTATACATTATAATATAATATTAATTTGTCTTTTTCTCGTAATCAAAATTTACTTCTAAAAAATTTGATACTTTACCCTAATTTATGGTACAAAAAGGGAAATTATTTTAAAAATAAACATGGCTTTTGCAGTGCACACCTTCGAGACCAATCCCTCTAAAGAAAATCTCGGATTTTCTTTTCATGAAACTCTTGGGGAAGGGCAAGAAATCTATTTCCTAGGAAAGTTTTCTGAAAACACTATCGATCCTAAGATGGTGTCCGAATCTCTTTTTGGAGCAATAGTGGAGAGCTTTGCTAGTTCTGACATCACCGATCCTTATGATCGTTTTGAAGACTCTCTTAAGGCTGTCAATCTCGAAGCCAAAAAATTAAAAGCAAATTTACCAAGCACTCCAGAAATAGTAGTTGCTTTCTTTGATTTCCATAACCTATACCTATCTCAATCTAATGAGTCAGAAGCTTATTTAGTCAGAGGAACAAACCTGTCTCAAATAACAGAAACTTCTGCGGACAATACCGTCCTATTTGCCAACATTTTGAGTGGTCAAGTAGCTATTGATGACATCGTACTACTTTCTACAAGTAGGATCCTACGAGTCTTAACGACTAACCAAATTATTGATCTACTAGGACGCAGTGATTTTGATGAAGCAATCAGTTTACTTCGTCACGAACTCTCTCAATCTTCGGAAGATGACATCTTAGTTACTGCTATTGGTATTGGAAAAAAAGATGCTACTTCCAGTAGTGGTTTCCTTTCTAAAGTCGTTGAAAAGGGAAAGAAAATTACCGAATCTAAAAAAACAATTAAAGTGCAAGAAGAACCTTTAGAAGAAATAGAAGAGGAAGAACTAGAAACAGATGATTTTGAAGACGAATCCTTTGTAGAAGAAAAACCACCCCTCAAAGTAAAAGACCTTCTGGGAAAATTCCAATTCTTAAAAAACATAAAAGGATTCAAGGGATTTAAACCAAAGAAGAATGCGGTTATCATCGCTGGAACTGTTTTGGTTATTTTAGTCTTAGTTATTGGTATTAAATCCATTGCTAATTTTGAATCCGCTAACACTAAGGAATTACGAGAAAAGCTCTCTATTGCTAGAGAATCACTAATCCAAGCTGACACCTTCTTACTCCAGGGAGAAAGAAGTTCTGCCGCTGACTTCCTCAAAAAAGCTCAAGAGTCTGTACAGATAGTACTCAGCTCTAAATCCAAATCTTTCCGTTCTGACGCTCAATTCCTACTTGCCGACATTCAGGAAAAACAATTACAAGTAGAAAATGCCAAGAAAGTTACTCCTCAACTTTTAGCTGACTTAGGAGTCAAAAACGACAATCTAGAAGCGGTTGGACTACTAGAATTAAACGGCAGTTTATTTGTTCATGATCTCAAACAGGTCTATAAAACTGTTCGTAATATTGTAGAAAAAGGACTGCCAGTGTCTGACAAAGAAACTATTTTAGCTTCCACTACCAGAACAGACCAGAATTCTATTCTTTTCCTGACCGACGCCCCACGAATTGTAGAATACAGAGAAGGATTAATTACTCCGATGAACACTGAAGATGAAATCTGGAAAAGAGGGTTGGATATCAAAACATATGGTCGTTATGCTTATGTGCTAGACCCAGTAGAAAATCAAATCTGGAAATATGAACGTCGTCGCGCTAAGTATTCTCCAGCTGTTGCGTATAATCAAGGAGCGGATCTTTCCCGAGGAATATCTATGACCATTGATGGTTCTATTTTCATCTTATCAGATGACGGTACTATCCAAAGGATCTTTCGCGGAGTTAAGACTGAATATTCTTTCCGAGATTTACCTTCTATTCCTTTCAGTGGTAAAAACCTCAAGCTCTACACCACTACTAACTTAGACTTCCTATATTTACTGGATCCAGACAACTCTAGAATACTAGTCTTTGTTAAAGGAGAACGTTTTGCTACTTACAAAAAACAAGTCATCTTTGATCTTCCAGGAACTAGAGACTTCGTCATTGATGATTCCGGACAAAAAGTAAACGTGCTCACTAAAGACAAAATCTATGAGTTCTCCCTTTAAAATGAAAAATCTTTTTTTCGTTCTAATTTGTTTACCTCTTCTCTGGGTCGGTTTGTGTTCTGCTGCAGATGATGAAGATAATATTTATGATCGAAAAGCAGAGGCCATGGAATTAGAGTGTAATCCAAAACCAACAGTCAATCCTCCCGTAGTAAATATAGAACCATCCACCCAAAAAGCATGTTTAGCCCTCAAGAGTGCTCTAGAGGAGTTAGGACCCCTTTACCTCACCTATAAAACAGCCCTAGATGCTCATCGAGATAAATTCAAAGCGGACATTGAAAGAATTAATGGCTGGAAAGAATATATAAAAGAACAAGAAGCTTTAAAAATAGAGAAAGAAAAAGCAGGAAAAAATACTACTGATATTGAAATTAATATTGAAGCCAAAAATGAATCAATTAAAAATCTTGAGAACGAGATTCAAAAAGCTCGCGACATCATAGAATTCGGTGAGGATGGAAAAAGAGGTGAACCAGGAGATGGGGAAAAATTTCGTCAACAAGAACAATATGTTAATGACCTCACTCTTACTTATTTAGGATTAAGAACTTCTCATTTTGATGTCGACGTTCTCAGCGCCGCCGAAGGAAGTAACGAAAGCAAACTTAATTTAGTCTTAGGTGGAGGAGAAATTGGTAGAAATGTTCTATACAAAGCTATCCGTATTATGGCTAGAGGGTTAGGAACTTTTGCTGTTTTAATATTAATTGTCGGCGGATTAATGATGATTACTTCAGAAGGAGACGAAAACCGTCTCCAAAAAGGTAAAAATATCGTTTTCTATACTCTTATTGGCTTAGTAGTCGCTTTTATTGCCTACATTATGGTCCAATTTATTATTTCTATTTTGTTTACTTCAACTGTTTAAATAATGAAGAAATGTCTTCTAATTCTCAGTATAATATGCTTTTCTGCCTTAGTGCCTAATCTGACACTAGCAGAAGAATGTACGGGAGATAATAGTTGTTATCGAATAGAACTAAGAGAATCTATTGGTAGTAATGATGCTATTACTGGTGGTACCGGAATGGAACTTACCAAAAATTATATTGCCATCCTTTATAAGTACGGCGCCTCTATTATTGGAATTATTTGTGTCCTAATCATTGTTATTTCTGGTATCCAAATTATTACTGGTGGAGCTAGTTCAGAAGGAGTTACTCAAGCTAAAACAAGAATTTTTAATTCTCTCCTAAGCTTAATGTTACTCTTTTTTTCTGCCATGATTCTCAAGACTATTAATCCAGGATTTTTTAGGCGTGGTTTGAATATAGAAAGACAAGAAGTAACTATAGCTGGCGATCTAGCAGAAAAACCAGGACTTTGTAGTATCGGATCTGTCCCACCAAGTTGTTATAATGCGCAGGGACAACGCAACCCAGGAGCTTGTAAAGCAGAAGGACCAGAACTTTGTAGGGCCATAGGACTACCAGATAAAGAAGGAAATTGTGTTAAGGATCTACAAAATACCCTTTCCGCTGGAAACTTCTTCTCTGCTTTACCAGCATGCGCAGCAGGGATAGGTAATCTTGTAGATGGAGCCTATGGTAATTGTACTAAAGCTGCCTTTGAGCTCTGGAACGAAGCTCATTGTCAAAGCTAGCTTGAGAATAAAATTTGACACTTTTAAGGAAAAAAGTAATGTCTTCCCGCTTTTCCACGAGTTAGGGATTAAAGTGTAAAACAAATTACCTCCTAATCGTGATTAACGATTCAATAACATGATTGCAGTAGCAAAAATCGGTGGACATCAAGCACTAGTCCAAATCGGCGACGAACTAGAAGTAGATAAATTAGATACCGAAGTTGGTAAGAACATTACTCTCGATACTTTACTTATCAGCGAAGAAGACGGTACAAATTTTCAAGTTGGTACTCCTTTCTTGGACGTAAAAGTAGAAGCCAAAATTCTAGAACACGGACGAGGTCGCAAGGTTAAAGTGTTTAAGATGAAACCAAGAAAGCGTTATCGTCGAACACTTGGTCACAGACAAGACTATACTCTTATCGAAATCACTAAGATTGGAGCAAGTAGTGCTAAGCCTGTTAAGAAAGAAGTAGTTGTTAAAGAAACTAAAGTAGTAACCAAAAAGGAAGTTACTAAAGTAGCACCAAAAAAAACTACCAAGAAAACTGTTGTTAAAAAGACTGTTGCCAAAAAGCCAGCTACCAAGAAACCAGCAGCTAAGAAAACTACTAAAAAGTAAATTACTCCCACTCAATAGTTCCGGGAGGTTTACTAGTAACGTCTAAGAATACGGCGGATATTTTTTCTTCTTGTAAAATACCAGCAGCTATTTTAGCAAAAAAATCCCAAGGAAGTTTACCGACACTAGCTGACATTGCATCGATAGAATCTATGGGACGAAGAATAATCGTCTCTTCTCCGGTTTTATTGAAAGAGATAGGGATTAAGACTGTCGGAAACTGCCATACTTTTTCATAGAGATTCATTTCCTGAAGAGTTCTACTCACAATATCATCTGCTGTTTGGAGAATTTTTACCCTGTCTGTGGTAATGCTTTTTTTGTGTAGTTGTACCTCTTTAATTTCTCCGGAGAAATTTTTATCTAGCAACACTAATCCCCTATTAATCTTCGCATAATGATTAATTAAATTAGTAGCGTGTTTTTCTAGTTCTTCTAAAGGTTTACTTTTATCTATTCCCGTGAGGATAGCCGGATGTCTGTACGTCCTAAAATCTCCTTGTACTCCCACGGATTTAATAGGAAGAACGATAAAAGGTTTCTTATTTTTCTGGAGAGTAAAAGCACTAATCTTGTCATCCAGTAGTTCATCCTTGGTGATACTCAATTCTTCTTCATTACAAAGAATCCGGACACCAAGTCCGGGCCCCGGAAAAGGATGGCGCCAGACAAGTTCTTTGGGGAGTCCTAATAACTCTCCTAGAGCTCTTACCTCATCCTTATATAGTTCTTTGATGGGTTCGATGATCTTTCCCTCATCTATTAGTTTCTGTACTTCCGGGGCACGATTGTGATGCGTCTTAATCTTATCTGCATGGGCAGTTCCCCCAGTTTCTATCGTGTCTGGATAAATAGTTCCTTGAGCTAGTAACCAGTTCTCATGTAAATCATGTTTGGTGAAGAAGTCCCTTTGGACATCTAAGAAAGTATGTCCAATAACTTCTCGTTTCTGTTCTGGATCATAGATATTTTGGAGATTAGATAAGAAACGTTCTCCTTCTTCAAGGATAGTCAAATCCGCACCTAATTTTCTTATTTCTGTTCCCACAAAATCTACTTCTCCTTTTCTCATTAATCCAGTGTCTACAAAAAGACCTTTTACTCTTTTTGGACCAAGAATTTCTGTCAGCAACATAAAACTGACGGTGGAATCCACTCCACCAGAAACAAAGAGAAAAACATTCTTCTCCCCTACTTGTTCCTTAATTTTCTTTTTTTCTTCTTCTAAAAACTTCTCCATGGTCCAATCTCTAGCAACACCACAGATTTTTAGGAAATTCTCAAAAACTTTAGTACCGAATTCTGAATGAGTTACCTCTAAATGGAATTGGGTGGAAAAGATATTTTTATCTGGATGATAAAAAGCTGCATTCTGACAATGCTCTGTTTGAGCACAAACAATAAATCCTGGCGCAGGGATTTCTACTTCGTCTACGTGATTCATCCAGAAAATAGATTTTTCTGGAACATCCTTAAACAAAGGAAATTCTTTATTATGTATCACTTCCGCCCGTCCAAATTCTCCTTTTTTTCCTGGTATTACTTTTCCTCCCAAAGAATGAGTAATGAACTGATGACCATAACAAATACCAAGAATAGGAAGACCAAGATCAAAGATTTTCTTGTCACATTTAGGAGAATCTTTGGCAAAAACACTCTGAGGTCCTCCAGACATAATGATTCCTTTAATTTTCTCATCCTTAAATTTCTCCAAGGGAGTTGAGATATCCCAGATTTCGGCTAGGACATTCTGCCGTCTAATACGATTGGCAATGAGGTGGGCGTATTGTCCGCCAAAGTCCAGGATAATTATTTTTTCATACATTTTTGTGTCGAAATTCTAGCGTTGCCGAGTGAATTTCACAAATACATCTCCTCCAATGTCCTTTGTGTCTACCAACTTAAATCCCGTTAAATCAACCTCTTTAGTAAAACTATTTTTCCCTTTTCCAAAAATTTCTGGAGCTATAAATAGCTGTATCTCATCTATTAGGTTTTTTTGTAATAAGTCTGTGCAAACAGTTGCTCCACATTCAGTCATAATAGAATCTATTCCTTTCTTCCCACATTCTTCTAGAACTTCTTCTAGATTATGTGTTTTAAAGAAATGAATATTCCTATTTGGAATACTAAATATCTTAGATTTCTTTGGTATTTCTCTTTCTCCCACCACAATCAGATCTGGGTTAGAAGAACCGTCTAATCTACAATCCAGACTTGGGTCATCTTGTAATATTGTTTCTGTAGTAGTTAAAATAGCAGAGTATTGTGCTCTCATTTCATGAACTTTTTTTCTGGAAAATTCATTGGAAATATATCTACTAGGCCCGGTTATTTTCCCATCTAAACTTTGTGCTAACTTTACTGTTACATACGGTAAACCCGTATTAACAAACTTTTCTAAAAAAGGATTAAGTGAATTACATTTCTCATTTAGTTGCATTTCTACTTCTATCCCTGCCTTCTTAATCTTTTCCAAATTTCTTCCTCCAAACTTAGGATCCAAACTACCCACAATAATTTTCTTGGGGGTTTTTTGGATAAGTAAGTCCGTACAACTGGGAGTTTTTTTATGAGGAAAAATGTCACAAGGCTCTAGAGTTATATAGATCTCACAATAGTTTATGTTTTCTAGGTCTTTTATAGCATTTACTTCTGCATGTTCTCCACCAAATTTTTCGTGAACCCCTTGTCCAATAATCTTACCATCTTTAACCACTATGCACCCCACCCTAGGATTGGGTGCAACTATGTGTGGGTCTATTTTGGTCGCTAAATCAGCTGCTAAATCAAGAAAGTTCATGAGCACGTAGGATATATTTACCAAGGATATCGAACTCTAGATTAACAAAATCCCCTACTTTTTTTTCAGAAAGATTAGTTACCTTCCAAGTATGAGAAATTACACAAACTTCGAACCAACCTTCTCCTATTTTAGAAACTGTTAAAGAAATTCCATCCATCGCGATGGAACCTTTTTCTACTATGAATTTTGCTTTATCTTTACCGAGAGAAATACGAAATTTCCAATAATCCCCTTGCTTATTTATATCCAAAATCTCCCCTGTTCCATCGATATGACCAGAGACCACATGACCAGAATTTCGTTCTTCTATTCTGGCCGCTCTTTCTAAATTAATTTTGTCTCCCACTTTTGCTGCTCCAAAAATAGTCTTATTTCGTGATTCTTCCATAATCTCTACCGTAAAAGAATCTTCTTCCTTTTGTATAACCGTGGCACACATGCCAGAAAGAGCAATAGACTCTCCAATATCTAATGGATCTGTTATATTATAATATAATATGGTAAATTTATTTCCCGTAATTTCCTTTATTTCTCCGGTAGTTTCTACTATCCCTGTAAACATTATTTATAGATTTAGAATTTGTAATTTTTTAGTTTATTGAACCACTTTTTCATTTCCTCTTCTGTTCTTAATCTGGTCATTCCTAAGATAAACTGATCAAATTTCTTTATTCCACAAAAGCTAAAAATAGCTTTTATTTGTAAGAACAAAACATTCTTCTTCTGAAATACTTTGTAATACCAAGAAGGACCATCTGCAGTCCACACGCAAAGTAATTTCTTAGCCTTCATCAAACCCACAGGATGTCCTTGCGGAACAATTCGAGACAGAAAAGAAACTCTAGACAGCTTCTTTTCTGTTTTACCAGCTACAAATTTAAATAATTTCCGGTGTTGTACCACTCCATCTATAAAATTCTTAAAAGCTGCCGGAGAGCCATAGTTCCACATTGGAGATGTAATCACCACAACATCCGCTTCTTGTAATTCTTTAGTTGGTTCATCAAATTTAGATGAAAAACCATGTTTAATGGGATTGGTTTCAATCCAAGGAAAATCTAGTGACCGGAAACGTTTTACTGCAAAACCTTGTTCTTTGGCACTTTCTTCCAAAGTATCTGCATTTTTTTCGCAAAGGGTATCTAAATCTGGGTGGGCGGTGATAATTACTACTTTCTTCATGGAGTTTTTATAGAAAGATTCTGCCCAAAAAAAACCAAAAGACAAGTTTTTAGTTTAGTGAGTAGTCATCTCTTTTACTTATTGCCAAAATTCACTAATTTTTGTAACGTACGCTCGTAATTTCCTTTTAAACATGACCGACGATCAGCAAAATCAAAATCAGGGAGATACTCAGCCTACTCCTCCCACTCCTCCAGTTCCACCAGCAGATCAAGGTGCCGGACAAGCACAACCAGCTGGAACGCAAAGCACCTCTCAAACTACTCCTCCAGATCCCAATAGTAGAAGTGGACAATTAGGTCCCCGAGATAAACATATCTTTACTATTCCTGCTCACCCCAACACTACTTTTGATGAAGAAAACTTTCTAATCCTTCTTGAAGGCTCTATTTCTCTTACCATGGAGGAAAAGAAAAGAGTTATTGATGCGATCCCACGATTAAAAATAGAACAAATCAATGAACTTATTAAGATTTTCGAAGAAGAAAAGCAGAAGTTTTCTGAATTAGAAAAAGAGTTTTCTGACGACGTTGCTAAACTAAAAAAAGAACGGGAAAAAGAAATTCAACTGGGGGAAATTAAACAAGAAGAACAAGCTGAAAGTGCTTCAGAAGAAGCAGAAGCAGAAGCTCTACGGAAAAAATTAATGGGATAGAAGAAGTTTTATTCTGCACTTTGTTGTACTTATGAACCACTATAGGTAATAGCAATAATTGTTTTGGTCATAATGTAAGCACCCATGATTAAGACTAGTCCTACTAGTGACCAAATGAGGCCTTTTTTGGCTTTACTAATTTTGTCAGATTCTCCTGCGGCAGTTACTAGATTAAAACAATTATAGATAATAAATAAAACCGCTACTGCTGCAGCTATTCCAGCTAATCCATTAGCAAATTTTTGCATGATACTGGTTAAATCACTGACATCCCCTTTGGAATTCTTAAAAATTCCAGGTAAGTGTTTGGGAAACTCATCTTCTTTTACAAAACCAATATTCTCACTAGTTAAAGCCTCTCTTATAGAATACCCCTTATCCGTTGCAAGGTGTATTTTAGGATCCAATCCATGCACCTCTATACTGACCCCTCCCAAACTAGAGAACAATACTAAACCAATAACAAGTATTTTTTTCATGAGGTGGCAAAAATAAAGTAAAGAGCTTTCATTAAAGAATAACTAACAACAATGAAGAGTACCCCCAATAAAGCATAGGTGAAGAAATTTTTAGATTTCTCTATGTCTTCCTCATTACTTCCTGCATATATCAGTCTAATTCCAGCGAAAACAAACATGGATAAAACTATCGGTGCTACAAACTTCAGCAGGATATTAATAATTCGTGGGATATAATTAAGTAGTAACTTTTGATCTTCATTACGACCAATAACCCCCTGAACCTGGACACCTTTTGTTTTTGCATCTTCTGCTTTAATAGTAGTAAGAATACCTTTCTTTTCTGTATTATAACCAGTAATACCCTTATCTTTTGTCAATTTAGCATTATTAATTGCCGTCTTGTAATCATTATTACAAAATTCTGCTTCATCTTTACTAATCTCCCCCTCAACATTAAATATCCTCAACCATTTCTTGTATCTATTTTCTCCTAAACAATCATCCAATTCTTCTCTAGCTTCTTCAGAAGCTGTAGCAAATTTCATTTCTACCTTCTTTATATTATCTTCAATATCCTTCAGTTTCGCAATATTTCTTTCATCCTGCACCTTCCACCAACTTGGAAAAAGAAGATCTTCTGTTCCCGGAGTAAATCCTTGCGCAAAAGATGTTCCGCTAATGAGAATTAATCCGATTCCTAAAATTATTTTCTTCATTACACGGAAAAAGAGAAATTAAGACCAATAACAAACCGCACAATAGCAACTGCTAGCATCGCTAAAACAGCAGCTACTGCTACCCAAAAAATAATATCTTTGGCTTTTTGTTTCATTTCCGAATCTCCAGAACTAAAGACAAAGTAAACACCAGCAATAATAATCATCACCACACAAACAGCTAAAAAAGCCATTATGAACCCATTAGAAATCCCCGGAATTAGGTTTTCGACCACATAATCCTGTCCAGTTGCTCCAGCAGTTCCAGTCACTCGACCACTACCATCATTACCAATAATCCCTTCACTATTCGTTACTGGTCCAGGTAATACTCCACCAGTAAAAACTGGCGGAACACTTGTTGCCAAAACCATTTCCCCAAAAAACAAGAAACTTAAGACAAAAATTAATTTTTTCATATTTAAAAGCCTTTTAATTGTATAGACAGAACTATTATTTGGCAAAAAGTGTTTTCTACTTGCTTATTTTAACCCCTAGGCCTTGTAATAAGGGTTAATTCATGATATAATGAAAAGAATATTAAACTTCTTTATGCCAGAAGAAAAAAAGCCTATCCAACAAAGTACTAATCCTACTCCACCAACAACTTCTCCAGACGGAGAACCACCGGTTATTAGTGCTAATATGCCTAATTTAGTTAGCAAAGAAGTATCTGAAGGATTAAAGGATATTTATCATGCAGATAGCAATGTTACTGGAAATATTGCTAAAATTTTACTGAAAGCCGTGCAAGCTGGTGCTTCTGATATTTTCCTGTCTTCTGGTTCTCCTCCTTCTTGTCAAATAGATGGTCGGACAGTGTTTATGGAAGGAGAAGAAGTTATTAGGACAGAGAAACTTTTAGAAGTTTTGAGTGATTACGACCAAAAAAAGTTATTAGAGAACCTTGGTCAGGATTTTGGATTATCTATTGAAGGTGGTTATCGTTTCCGAGCCAATGCTTTCCTCCAGAGAAACGGAGTATCTATTGCTTTCCGAGCTATCCCCTCTCAAATACCTAGTTTTGAAGAACGTGGTCTACCAGAACAGCTGAAGAAAATCGTAGATATGGATTCTGGACTAGTAATTGTAACTGGATCTACTGGATCTGGTAAATCATCTACTCTAGCCACTATTGTGGATCTTATTAATGAGAAATACCAGAAGCATATTATTACTATTGAAGACCCGATTGAATTCATCCACAACAATAAGAAATCTTTAATAGAACAGCGAGAAATTGGTCTACATGCCAAAAGCTTTGACCGAGCCTTGCGTTCTGCCTTACGTGAAGCACCAGATGTAATTCTGGTCGGAGAATTACGTGATTTGGAAACTACTGCCTTGGCACTTACCGCTGCAGAAACAGGATCATTAGTCTTGGCAACCCTACATGCCAATAGTGCTCCTAGTGCGGTAACTCGTATTATAGACATCTTCCCCAATATCCAACAGAATCAAATCCGTAGTCAGTTAGCTCAATCCCTGCAAGCCATTATTTGGCAAACTTTACTACCCAATAAATCTGGTAAAGGACGGTCTTGTGTCTTTGAGGTTATGTTCCAAAACTATGCAGTTAGCACCATGATCCGAGACAACAAAGTTTATCAGCTAAAATCTGTTATTGAGACTGGCAAGAAATCCGGCATGATTCCTCTCAAAGATTGTCTAGAAGATTTAATCCGCCAAGATAAAATAGAAGTAGCAGTGGCACAAAATATCCTCAACACTCATGTTTCTTAGTGTATTATATTATAATATAATACTATTAATTCGTTCCTAAAATAATCTGGATGTCTATTAGATTATTAGGATCTATTGATTCTGCTACCACATTCTCTATCTGACTAGTTTCAAAAAAGTCCGCTAGGAAATTAGTTGTTTTGAGAGTTTTTTCAGGAGAAAAATGCTTTAGGAATGTCTTATAAACTGGTGTATCAGCATCATAATTACCGACTTCAATAATATGAAACCCTAACCTTCTTAATCTCTCAGCAGTTTCGGAAGCTCTACCAGATAATTTAGAACCATTAAGAACAGATATTTGGGCATTCTCTAAAAGAATTCCTGGATGAATTAATACCAAATCTAAGAAGGTCTGGGTATCTTTAAGATTTTCAGGCAGAAGAACGTATTGACCACCATAAAATTCCATGGCTGGAGTAAATAAAAACCCACCACGTTGCGTCGGATCATCATTAAGAACGGCAGATACGGCATTATAATAATCAATAGCCATTCCCATCTTAGCCAGAGCTACAATCTGAGTCAGACCTAGATCCGTATTAACATGCTTACGATAAATTTGGAAAAATTCGGTCAATTTTCCAAAATCAGTCAAAAAACTTAAATCTTCGGCTCTCTTTCTGAGGGCCAGAATAAGATCCTGCTGTCTTTGCGCTCGGTCATAATCTGACGATGTTTTTCTACTTCTGGCATATTTAAGAGCTGTTGCACCATCTAAATGTTGTAATCCTTTTCTAATCACAAAAGTCTGGTATCCATAATCTTCATCTGGATAAAAAGGATCTTCTATATCTGTAGGAACAAAGATTTCCAATCCCCCTAAGGCCTCTACAACTTCTTCAAAGACCTTAAAATTAATTACTGCTCCGTAATGGATTCTTATCCCTGAGAAATCAGATACCGCATCTTTAATAATTTCCAATCCTCTTCTGTCCCCATACTTATAGCGAGCCGCTGCATAAATTTCATTAAGTTTACGTTCCCCAATCTTGGAGGGGATAAATAAATCTCTCGGTAAACTCAAAAAAGCCACGGAAGGATTCTGGGGATTAAAAGAAGCAATCATGATGGAATCTGAAAGATTTCCTCCTTCTGCCCCATCTCCACCAACTCCCAAAAGTAAAATATTGGTATGATTATTAGAATCTTGACTCAAGGGTCCTAGAGAGAAAAGATCTCTAGTTTTTTGGGCAAAATGAAAATCTGATCCCATTACCGCAGAACTAATTCCAAAAATAATCGCTAAAGAGATTATAATAGCTAAAACCACTGATAACCTGGGCCCAAAGCATCTAACCCATTTTCGCCACCATTTATTTTTTATCTTTTTCTGACTTCTCGAGATTTCTCGAACTTTGAAATTCATCGGGCAGAATTGTAGGATTTTTTTTCCATTCGTCAAAAGTTGAAAAAAGAAACCTTCCGTGCCATTATCTTCCGTGATGAAGCACGACTATCAATCCTTTATTTTTGAAGATTATTCTTTTGATAAAGAAAATAAGAAATTAATTCTACATTATTCTCTAGATGAGGAGATATTTTTCACGGAAGAAATCATTTTTGATTTTACTTTTGTAGATAATATCAACGAAAAAGCCCTCCAAAACGCCCTATTTGGTACTTGGGTTATGTTAGGAATTTCGTACTTCAAAGCTTTTCTTCCTCCTAAGATTAAATTCAAAAAACAAGGATTTACAGCTAATCAAGCCGAATTCTTCCAAAAAACCTGGGCAGGAGGCTTGGGGGAATTTTTCTATCAAAATAAAATCGATCCTCAGGGAAAAATAAATTTCTCTAGTAATAAAAAAACTAAACCAACAAATCCTGTATCCTTAAATGTTTCTGGATCCATTGTGCCTCTGGGAGGAGGTAAAGATTCTTTAGTCACAACAGAAATTCTCAAAGAAAATAATGAAGACTTTGTTACTTGGACCGTGGGAGAATTCCCTTTCTTGCAAAATATGATTAGTAAAACCAGAGTTCCTCATTTAAACGTCAGACGTCATTTGGATCCAAAACTCTTAGACCTTAATGCCCAAGGGGCTCTTAATGGTCATGTTCCAATTTCTGCCATTCTTGCTTTTCTGGGTGTAACCAGTGCCATTTTAACTGGTAGGAAAAATGTAATCCTTTCTAATGAACATTCTGCGAGTGAACCAACTGTCGGAGATATAAACCACCAGTATTCTAAATCCTTAGAATTCGAAAGAGATTTTCAAACTTATGTTCACGATTTTATTTCTCCAGATTTAAACTATTTTTCCTTTCTGCGTCCTTTGGCAGAATTAAAAATAGCCCAAGTATTCTGCCGAAAATACCTAGATATGTATGAAAAAATATTTTCTTCCTGTAATAGTAATTACCGACTAACAGAAAAGAGTAAACAAATTACCTGGTGCGGGAAATGTCCCAAATGTGCTTTTGTGTTTGCAATTTTCGCTCCCTTTCTAGGAAGAGAGCGACTTATTTCCCTTTTTGGTAAAAATCTTTTTGCAGATAAGGATCTAGACCAAACTTTCCGAGAACTTTTAGGATTAGAGAAATCCAAACCTTTTGAATGTGTTGGAGAAATAGAGGAAGTAAGAAAATCTTTAGAACTGGCTCAGGAGAAATGGCCAGAATTATCCAAATTTGATTTCCCTAAATCTAATTTTACTCTAGAAGAACTACATCCTCACTTAATTCCAGAAAACTTTTATGAAATATTAAGAAAAATTGTTTCCTAATTCTTAATTACTCTGAAACTGTAGCATAGTAAACTCTTAATCTAACTTGCCACTCTTCCAAATCAGTTTCGCTGGCAATTCTCGCAATACGATCGTTTCCCCCATCAAAATCGGAATCATAATATCGACTTGCAACTTCTTGTACACTATCGTGATCACTAATGGTACTACCTTTTTTCCAACTAATATCACCAAGAACAATTTCTAGTCTACGCAAGAAAGGATCACATCTATCCGTAATATTTTCCTTTGATTCCATTTTAATATAGAATTTTAACAAGAAGTAAATAATTAAAAAATAATATTTTGTCAATAAAAATATGTTATTCTCGAATTTAAAAGATTCTCAAAATATTCTTCTCTACGGCTATGGCACAGAAGGTAAATCTACAAAGAAATTCCTCCAAAAACATTTTCCGGAGTTAAAAATAACTACCTTCCAAGATTATAAACCCGCAGTTAATTTCGTAGATTACGATCTCATTGTTCTTAGTCCTGGTGTACCAAAAAGCAAAGTAAAAAACATTCCACTGGATAAGATCACCAGTCAAACAGAACTATTTTTCTCTAATCTACCGGAAGAAAAAAGAAAAAAAGTTATTGGTATTACAGGAACTAAAGGCAAATCCACCACCGTTAAATTTTGTCAGGAGATGTTAGAAAATACCGGACATACTGCGAAAATTGGGGGGAACTACGGGGTACCTCTTTTAAATCTTTTTGATGATTTTTTAGCTAATAAATTTGAATTTGTTGTTGCCGAATTATCTAGTTATCAGCTGGAGAATTTATCTATTTCTCCTGGAATTGCCATTTTCCTTAATTTCTTCCAGGACCACTTAGATCGGCATCACACAATGCAGAACTACTTTCTAGCTAAGAAAAATCTCTGGTCTCATCAGCAATCTGGGGACCATTTCATCGTTACAGAAAACAGTCGAAATCTGATTGGACAAACACCACAAAGGCCCATTTTTACCTCTAAAATTCCCGCGGATTTCTTCCCTAAAAACTCTATTTTTAGAGCAGAACATTGGTTAGAAAACTTTGGCACTGTAAAAAAACTAGCCGAAATCTTAAATATTCCAGAAGAGGTTGTTTTTGGTACCGCCCAGAACTTTAAAGGCTTACCACATCGTCTGGAATTCTTTAAAACCAGAAAAGATATTAAGTTCTATGATGATGCCATTAGCGTCAATCCAGACGCCACTATGGCTGCAGTATCTTTCTTAGGAGAAAACTTAGGATCTATAATATTGGGGGGACAAGATCGAAAACAGAATTTTTCTGCTTTAATTGCAAAACTTTCTGCCTTAGATGTTCAGATCATTGTTTTAGAATCTGAAGTAAGTGAATCTCTCTTGAAAAACTGTCAGAAAAATAAAGTTCCTCAGCAAAACATTTCTGTTGTTAAGGATCTAAAAGAAGCAGTAGAAACTGCTTTCGCAAAAACTCCTCCTAAACACATCTGTCTTCTTTCTCCGGCTGCCCCTAGTTACGACCAATTTAAAAACTTCGAGGAAAAAGGAGACCTTTTCCAAAAATTAGTTAAGAAGTTTTAAATTAATTCAAAAAAAACTTGCAATATTATATAATATTATATATAATTTCGTATGTAATATTTTATATATAAATATGCTAGCAATAATTACCAAATCCCAGCTTCAAAAAAATATCGGCGATATTGGAAAACAGATATGTACTATTGTTAATCACGGAAAGCCAGAAGCCCTTATTCTTCCCTACTTTGAAGGATGTGAAGAATTAATGGAAGATTATTTGGAAGATTGTGAAATGGCTATAAACAGAAATAATCTAAAGAAAAGATATAAAAAATCTCTGGAAAGTGGTCTAGTCGATTTTGTTATTTAAACTAAAAAATGCAAAGTTTCCATTTCACCAAATATTCTTATTCTCTCTTTCTAGAATTAGAATCTAATGTTCGAGAACGAGTTGAACAAAAGCTTGAATGGATAAAAAAACATCCTGACATACTATCACTGCTTCGCCCCTTAAAAGGTTATGAACCAGCTTCTTACAGACTTCGTATTGGTAATTATCGTCTCATAATTCATCAAAAAGCAAAAAGCAAATTTGTAATAGTTGATATTGGACATCGTAAAAATATCTACCAATAACAAATCTAATCCTCCACTAAGAGTCTTATCTTCGTCGGATTCTCCTGGACTACCTCAATTTCTGCTCCACAAAGGGAACATTCCAAAACCTCCCCTTCTACAATATCTGCCAACTCTACCTGGAACTTTCCGCGGCAGTCTGGGCAAAAAACATAAATTTCTTCGTTCATAATGGGGTAAGTGGAAAGGACTTTATTCTGCGTTGATTTGTACCGGATTTTTTAGAAAAATCAACCTTTCTTTTTTAGTTGGAAAATAGCTTCTAGAGCTTCCCTGGGCGTTAGTTCTTCTGGATTAAGGCTTTGTAGGAGCTCGTCTGTTTTAGATTGCTCGAGAACAATTTTTTCCTGTTGGCGAACCGTAGAAAATAGATTGGGTTTTCCAGATAATAAGTTTTCCGACTCCAACCTTTTTAGCACTTTTCTAGAATTTTCAATAACTTTTTTTGGTACACCAGCAGATTCTGCTACATCTATTCCAAATGAATCCGCAATTCCTCCTTTTATGACTCGTCGCAAGAAAGTAATTCCCCCATCCCCCAATGTAGCAGAAACATGGAAATTCTGGGCTTGTGGCAATTCTTCTACTAGCTCCACTAGTTCATGGAAGTGGGTAGCAAAAAGTGTTTTAGCCTTAATCTCGTTATGTAGATGTTCTGTAATCGCCCAAGCTAAAGAAATACCATCAAAAGTAGAAGTTCCTCGGCCAATTTCATCCAAAATAACAAAGCTTTTTTCTGTAGAGGCATAAAGAATCCGAGAAGTTTCGGTCATCTCTACAAAAAAGGTTGATTTTCCTCCTGCTAAATCATCTGAGGCACCAACTCTAGTAAAGATACGATCAAAAATACTGGTCTTCATTTTTTTAGCTGGCACAAAAGATCCTATTTGGGCCAGTAATATTAAAATGGCATTTTGTCTCAAGAAAGTAGATTTACCGGCCATATTAGGTCCGGTAAGCAAGTGAAAACGAGAGTCTTCACTCATCCGTAAATCATTAGCGATAAAAGTTTCTGTAGCTAATTTCTCTACCACAGGATGACGTCCCTTTTCTATCTCTAAAATAGAATCCTCTGTTGTAATTTCTGGCTTAGTCCACCTACCTTTAGAGGCGGTTCTGGTCAAAACAAATATCGCATCTAACTCCGCTATTGCTGTTGATACCTCTTGGATTTGCCCAGAGAATTTGAGAACTTCTGCGCGTAATTCCAAAAATAATTTATGTTCTAATTCAAAGGCTTTGCTTTCCGAAGAAAGAACTTTTTCTTCATGATTAGAAAGTTCATTCGTTGTAAATCTCTCTGCGTTAACTAACGTCTGACGACGAATCCAATTTCCTGGCACATTCTTTGCCTGGGCAGTAGATACTTCCAAGCAAAAACCAAAATTATTAGAAAACTTCAGGCGCAAATTCTGAATACCAGATTCTTTTTTCTGCTTTTCTAGAAAATCATCTAACCAAGTTTTAGAATCTTGGGAAAGTAGACGAAGTTCATCTAATTCTTTCGAAAATCCATCCTTAAACATTCCTCCACTCATAATTTCCAAAGGAGGATTTTCTACCAGTGCCTTCTCTAACTTAGCAGATAAGTGGTTGAGTGTATTTAAATATCTGGATTTACTTTGTACTAAATTTGCCTTCATATTTTCACAAGACTTTACTAGGTCCGGAAGAACCGCCAAAGAATTACGTAAGAAAGCTAAGTCTCGGGCATTACCACGTCCAGTAACAAGTCTTGCTTTTATTCTTTCCAAATCTGCTATCTGCTGGAGGTTTTTAGTTAAGTTCTTTTGAAAATCTAAGTTGTTTAAGATTTCTTCGACCGCTTCTAATCGAAAATTAATTTTCTTTTTGTCGAGTAGCGGACTAGATAACCACGAACGAAAGAGCCTCGCTCCCATAGCCGTAAGGGATTTTTCAAAAACACTATAAAGAGTTGCCCCTGCATCACTAGTTTGAAATGGTCTAAAAATCTCTAAGTGCTGAAAGGTCTGTTTATCCAGTTGCATAACCTCTCTGGTATCATAACGAACTAGTTTAGAAAGATGCGAGAGATCTGTTTTCTGTGTTTCTTTTAAATAAGCCAAGATTTGACTAACTGTCTGAGTGAGAGGCAAATTATTATCCAACCCTAACACCGCTAGATTCTGGAGATCAAAATGACTCCTTATAATTTCTTCAGCTGTGTTTTTATCTAGTCTTTTTCTAACTGTTAGATGAGCTTGTGGTAATTTTCGGCAAAAGTCTTTATCCACAAAAGTGTCACTAGAAAGTAAGATCTCCCTAGGATTTAGTTTGTAGAGTTCATCGAAAAAAGATAATTCATTAGTAAATAAACTTGTCTTAAAACTTCCGGTGGAAAGATCTGCATATGAAAGTGCAAAATTTTCTTTATCTAAATCCAACGCCACTAAAAAAGAATTTTCTTCTGGAATGAGGTTGCCTTTTTCTAATGTTGTCCCTGGGGTTACCACCCGAACCACTTCTCTGGTTATTTTTGCAGTCGCAGGATCTTCTCTTTGTTCTGCAATCGCTACAGCATATCCTGCCTCTATAAGCTTACTTAAATACTCCTCGTGCGCATGATGTGGAAATCCACACATCGGCATTTCGTTTTCCGTTCCCTTATGACGAGCAGTAAGAACAATCCCTAAAATACGGGAAGCAAGTTGAGCATCTTCATAAAACATCTCGTAGAAATCCCCTAAGCGAAAGAATAAAATTGCTTGAGGATTTTGCGCTTTAAGTTCTGCGTATTGACGTTGCACTGGGGTCGACATGCAGTGAGGAATTTGCCGGAATTTGTTAAGTTTAGCAAGTTAAAAATATTATATTATAATATAGTATTAAAATAAACTGTGAAAAAGTTATTGCTTTTTTTATAAATACAAATATAATACATTTGTATTTGTTTAGTATTTATTTGCAATGAATTCACTTCTACAAATCCGTATCGATAAAGAAAAAAAAGAACAAGCTCAAGAAGTTTTTAAGAACTTGGGCATGAACCTTACAACTGGTATTAACATCTTCCTTTCTGCAGTACTAAGAGAAAGAGGAATTCCTTTTCAATTATACGAAGAAGACGAAAACAGTAGAAAATTAAGCAAAGAAACAATTCGAAATTTAAAGGCTGCACAAAAGGATTTTAAAAAAGGAGATGTGTACACCTTAGAAGAAGTTAAAGCTCACTTTGGATTACAATGAAATTTTCTTTTTCTAGCACTTTTATTTCTTCTTTAGAAAAAATCTCCCCTAAAGACCAAAAACGCATTATTAAAAAATTAAACTGGTTTTCTGGGCAAAAAGATATCTTTGTTTTTACAAGTCCGCTTAAGAATAATAAAAAACTAGCTACTCATCGTTTGCGCATAGGAGATTACAGAGTCCTTATCTACCATTCTTCTGAAACAAATACTATTCGCATAATGGATGTCGGACATAGAAAAAATATTTATCAAAACTAACAATTGATAATTGATTTTAACCATAAAAACTGGCACGATTCCCCCCGACCCCATGAAAATTTTCTTTTGGTGTTGTTTGGCCCTTCTTATTCCTGGACTTCTCCTCAGAATTCCAGTTGGAGGAGCTGGGATTCTGGCTACAGATATTATTCTGCCGGTCTTTGCTTTTGTCTGGCTGTTTACAAAACTAGTTATTACCCGCAATTTCCCTCGCAACTCTTTTATTCGTCCCGGAATTATTTTCCTAGTAATTGCGCTAATTAGTTTTGTCTTGGGAACTAGTGAACTTTTATTCAAGGAACAAGTATTGTCTTTAGCTCATTTACTTCGTTTTGCTTCTCTTCTTATTTGGGGTTGGGCTAGCACCGATATTTTCCGTAACGAACAAAATTCTTTTTGGAAAGGACTTTTTTGGATTCTGACCATTATTGTTTTGCTAGGTTTGGTGCAGTTCCGGTTTATTCCAGATATTTCTAGTTGGTCACGTGAGGGTGGACTAGATCCTCATACCGGACGATTACTAGGAACTTGGTTAGACCCCAACTTCATGGCCGGATTATTAGGATTTAGTTTGCCCCTACTAATTGCTAGATGGTACAGATCCTCTTCTACAAGAATGAAGATTATTTTGGGAGTTCTTATTGCCCTATTCCTTTACGCCCTATTTCTAACCTTTTCCAGAAGTGGGTATTTAGCAAGCTGCATAGGACTGCTTGTCTTCTTCCTTTTCCGAGACTGGAAAATAATAATATTTGGTATTCTTATTATAGCTCTTGGAATTGCAACTAATGAACGTGCCCAAAAAAGAGTCGGCGAACTAGGCGGAACTCTTTCTGCCATAGTTCTACACGAGACAGATGAAATAGATCCCACCGCTAGTCTCAGACTACAAAGTTGGCAAAAGAGTTTCGAACTTTGGCAAAAGTATCCTCTCCTTGGTATTGGCTATAATACTTATCGCTACAGGGCTAGTGAAGAAGGAATCGTAGATGAAAATTATTTCTCTAGTGGTGGATCAGATTCCACCCACTTAACTATTTTGGTTACTACCGGAATTCTAGGTTTTTTGGCTTTTATGTGGTTTTTGGGAAAAATAGTTTGGATAAATTTTCATAGATTTTTATCCACCAGAAATGAGTTATTTTTAGGCTTTGTGGCGGGACTAGTGACAATTTTCATTCATGCCTTTTTTGTTAATTCGCTCCTCTTTCCGTTAATATTTATGCCTCTAATTGCCACAGCTGGAATTTTAGAAAATATGAAATCATGAAAAAATTAGGAATTTTTTTATTTAGTTTTGGAATTGTGGGAATACTGGTTTCTGTCTCTATTGGCGAAAAAAAAATACCAGAACTAAATGCTAGTATCTTTACTTTGGCAGAACAGGCTATGGATGCTGGACTAAATAAAGAGAACTGGCAGGAAGTATCTTTAGAAGCCAAAAAAATACCACGCATTTTCCCGCTGTCTCTCATCCGTAAATCTTTTTTGGAAGCAGAAGAAATTGTCTTAGAAGTAAATCAATTAAAGGAAAATATTCCTTCTCTTTTTACATCCCCCCTTGATACCGAAAAGATTCTGGAGGAATTTAAATCTTTAGAACGGATAGATAAGAATCTAAAAAGAATCTCTCAGAATTTAAATAAGATTCCTGATTTTTTGTTGGACGAAAAACAGCAGGAGGACCTAAATCATCTCCAAGCAAAACTTAGAGTTGTCCGCTGGCATTTAGCGGATATCCAAAAATTCAAAAATATCCTGAGACAATTAAGTAAAAATGAAGAAAAAATTCTGGTTTTACTCCAAAACGAAAACGAACCTCGTTCTACCGGAGGATTTACCGGTAGCATCTTAAACATCTCTCTCGGTAAAGAAGAAATTACCTGGGAATTCTCAGATATTTATAGCTTAGATCGTTTGATTCCAGGTAGTTCCCAACTTCCAGCTCCAGATTTCTTTCGCGATTTGAGTCAAACCATATCCCTTCGTGATGCAAATTTCTGGCCAGATTTTCCTACCTCCAGTCAAAAGTACCGTGAATTTTTCGAGGATCTTGGCAGACCTGTTCCGAATATAGTTCTGGCTATCAATTTAAACATCTTAGAGGAACTTCTCAGTCTTACTGGACCTATTAAGATTCCGAAGTGGGGCGTAACCGCCAACGAGCACAATGTAGATCTTGTCTTACAGTTCTTAGTAGAGGCAAAGGTTGCTGGTCGATTCGGCGCTAAAGAACCATTACTTTCCTTTGCCGAAGAACTTTTTAAGACTGAAAACTTTGCCTCTATTACCACTGATAAATTACTTAACTTTGATTTTTCTAAATTCATAAACCAAAAAAATATTCTGGCTAATAGCAAAAACAAAGAATTACAAAAACTCTTTGAAACTTGGCAAATAGACGGACTAGTCCAACAGAAAAAAGAAGCAGATAATTTCCTCTATTTTGATTTTATTTCTGTAGGGGCTAATAAGTCAGAAAAATTTGTTTGGACAAAACTCTGGCATGACAGTGAGATAAGCAAAGACGGTACAGTAAAAAACTTTGTGGAAATCATTAGAAATCATGCTCTAAAAAATGGTGAAATATCTACTTTACTGCAAGATTCTTCTTGGCCAGAAAATGTGCGGGAACTTCTAGTTGATGAAGATTTGTTATGGAAATTGGGGGAAGGACAAAACAGAACTTTTTTACGTCTTTTTGTCCCCAAAAATGCCAAACTACTTTCCCAAAAAAATCCTTCTGGATTTATTACCGAGAATTTTTCAGATGATAAGAAATTCAAAATTTTTGAAATTCCCATGTTTGTTGTTCCCGGAGAAAAAATAAAAATACAGTTAGAATACGAAACTAAGTTAGAACGTGGTAGTAACAACTGGCGTCCTTATCTCCTGCAAGTCGTGGGAACACCAGGACGAGAAAAAACATCCTTTATGTCTACCATTTCTACAACTAAAAATGGTAAATTTACCGCCGAAACTAAAAATATTGGCAAACCCCAAGACCTTATTGATGATGATTTTAGGGCAGTGATTGAATTTGAGTAGTTGATATTAAAAATAGATTAAATAGTTTTTATATTTTTTTTGATCTATCTGTCACAATTAATATTCTGTAATTTGCTATGAAAAAATTAGAAGTAAATAATTCAAAAAAAATTGGTAATACTTATATTAAAAATTGGGTCATGCCTAGAATAGCGAAATAAAAAACGCTAATCTGTGGTCATGATGAAGAAAAACAAGTATGCAAACCGTTCCAAAATTTCTGAGAAGAAAATCCGAGAAATTGTGAAGTATTTTTCGATGGATTTGGAGTC
>JAIPIW010000033.1 GCA_021734525.1 Candidatus Altimarinota bacterium
CCACTCCAATATTTCTTCTTCATATCCAAATTATGCCAGATTTCTCCTCCGCTCCACAATGTGGTTTCTCCCATTGTTTCGCTACGGGGAACCATTCACCTCGTGGCTAAAGCCACGAGTAATCTGGCACGATAATATATTATAATATAATACCCCCTGTCTTGAAAAAATCTGCAGATAAACTACATTATGACCTGCCTAATTAAGGCGCCATCGTCTAGTGGTTAGGACACCAGGTTCTCATCCTGGCAACAGGGGTTCGATTCCCCTTGGCGCTGCCACCTACAAATTCTAATCCGAAAGAAGTCATTTCTTGACTTTTTTTATTTTTACGTTATATATAAATAATAGTCTTTTATCTGAATAGGCCTTACACTGCTTCCCTCATATCTTAGACCTTCTGAAAAACACCACTTTATGCAATTTACCAACCTAAACCTTATCCCTCAGATTCTTAATGCTATCAAGGTCAAAGGATATACCACTCCCACTCCCATCCAAGCACAAGCTATTCCAGTTCTTCTCCAGGGAAGAGATCTCATGGGCTGTGCTCAAACCGGAACTGGAAAAACAGCTGCTTTTGCCATTCCTATCCTCCAAAGACTACAGAAAGAAAAAGAATCTGGAAGATGGTCTAGAGACATTAAGGCTCTTATTATCACCCCCACTAGAGAACTAGCAATTCAAATAGATGAAAGTTTTACAGATTACGGCCAAGGACTTGGTTTCCGCCACACCGTTATTTTTGGTGGTGTAAAACAATTCTCGCAAGTAAGAAAATTAAGATCTGGAATAGATATTCTAGTAGCCACTCCTGGCCGACTGCTAGATCTTATTAATCAAAAAATCGTAAACCTCCAGAATTTAAAATTCTTTGTCTTAGATGAGGCAGATCGGATGTTAGATATGGGCTTTGTACATGATGTTAAAAAAATTATCAGTAAACTTCCACCAAAAAGACAATCCCTATTCTTTTCTGCAACAATGCCACCAAGTATCACCGGACTTGCCGAAACTCTACTCACCAATCCTGCTTGTATCAAAGTCACTCCTACTGCCTCTACTGCAGAAACAGTAACCCAACATATGTATTTAGTAGATAAGAAAGATAAGAGATCTCTTCTGACTCATATTCTCCAAGATCCGACCGTTATTACTTCTGCCCTAGTTTTTACCCGTACCAAACACGGCGCAGATAAGATTGCTAGATTTATTAACGAATCTGGTATCCGAGCAGACGCGATCCACAGTAATAAGTCTCAAAATGCTCGACAAAATATCTTAAAGAAATTCAAGAACAAAGAGACTCGTGTTCTAGTGGCCACAGATATTGCTGCTAGAGGAATAGATATCGATGAGCTATCTCACGTCATTAATTTCGAAATTCCTAATGAACCAGAAACCTATGTGCATCGGATTGGCAGAACTGGTCGAGCAAAAAAAAGTGGTATTGCTCTTTCTTTTTGCGATAAAGACGAACAAGGTTTCGTTCGGGATATCCACAAACTAATCAGCCAAATTATTCCGGTTATCGAAGAACATCCCTACCATACTAATCATTCTGGAAGTAGGTCAGAAAAAACACAGACCGAAAGAATAAAACAAGGTAATAAACGAAAGCATGGCCAACAAATACAAAGAAATAAAAGGACTCAAAAAAATCAAACTTCTAGAAAGAATAAAAGGCCTTGGCAGGGGCGAAAAAGAAGGTAATACACGGATTATTTTGTTCTCTACTCTTTCAGTGTCATAATAAATATGAGATTTATTTGCCTCTCCACATGAGTTTAATCTTTACTTTATTTCTTTTACTTGGAATCTCTGCTTTATTTGTTTTTGTAATCCAGAAACTGAATTTTTCTGGGGTGGTTGGATTAATTTTAGGGGGACTTTTTTTTGGTATTCCGATGATTAAAAATTCCGTGGTAGAACCACATACTGAGTTCGTATTCTTCCTAGGGGACATTGGACTTTTATGTCTAATGTTTCTGGCCGGATTTGAAAGTTCTTGGCACAAGATCTACCACGAAAAGAAGGATTCTCTAGCAATTTCTTCTTTTGCAGCTATCACCCCTTTTGTTCTTTGTTTTATAATCTTCAAAGCCTTGGGGTTTTCTACTATGGTTGCGGTGGTTATTGGAATAAGTATGAGTATTACCGCTGAAGCTACCATCGCGGAAATTCTTCTGAACATGAACAAGTTAAAGACTAAGGTGGGATCTGCGATGATGGGAGCTGGCATTATCGATGACATCTTTGGTTTCCTGGCTTTTATGATCCTCGCTCACCTCTTTGGCGGTATGGCCCCTAAAGAATATCTCTTCTTGCTCGCCGTCATTGTTATCTTCTTCCTAGGAATTTGTGTCCGGACGTATTTACATAAGAAACATCCTTTTATAAAAGTTCTGGAAAAAATTCTAATGTGGCTGATCGTCCCCTTCTTCTTTATTTCCATAGGACTTAACTTTGACTTGCTAACCTTAGTAGTAAATCCCCTCACCCTGCTCCTAATACTAGCAGTAGCTCTTTTGGGGAAAATTGGAGGAACGCTTCTTGCAAAACCTTGTACTGATTTAAACTGGAAGCAGTTATTCCTAATTGGCTGGGCGATGAATAGCCGGGGAGCCTTAGAAATGGCTTTGGTTCTTATTGCTTTTCGGGTGGGGCTTCTCTCTACCGAAATTTATTCTGCATTAATAATTATGGCTTTAGTAACCACCCTAATGTTTCCTCTAGTGATTAACCAGATGATTCGCAAAAATCCAAAGATAATGAACTGATAGAAAATTAACACTCCCCAATAAGAATCTTTATTTTTTTATTTTGGCTTCATTTTTTACTCTTTCAACCATAAATCTAACGGCTTCATTCATGTTTATATCTTGAATAACAATATCTGGTTTTTTGTTTTTAAAAACTCTGTAAATTTCATCAGCAAAAGCCTGACCAATTGTCGGGACACGGTCATAATCCATGATAATTATCTTGAATTTATCTAGTCCTGATAAAACTCGTCGTGCTTGAGAACGAGAGATATTAACTCCCCCAATAGCATATAACCTGACTCTAATTTCTGTTTTATCAAAACCATAATCACTGTCTTTCCCGATATTAGTGTACTGTTTAAAAATATCATTGAGATGATAATCCTCGTTAATATTAATGCGAAAAGTAACTTTCGTTCCTTGTTTCTTAACTTTAACTTTTTTTACAAAAAGGTCTTTTATCCTATTGTCTGTAATAAATTGATAGCCGTAACTATCAAGAATAAATTCATTTCCCACTTTTGAGGTAAAAAATATTCCCTCTCCAGAATGAAGTTTTGGGGCAGTTGTAGTTTTTCCTTTAAGTAAATCTTGGATAGCTTCAAATTCTGAATGAAGCTTTCTTTTTTTCATAATATTTCTAAATACGCCGATACCATAATCATCAATAACAAAATATAAGACATCCTTATTTAAACCCACAACGAACTTAATCTTTTTAGACATTGAGTGTTCAATAGCATTGTTGAACATTTCCGAAAAAGCGTATTCAAAGATACTTTTTATATTTTCAGGACATTCCCATAAGGGACTAAAATGATGTTCAAGGTCATTAAAAACTTTGTGTTCTTCTAAATCCTTATTCATCAATGTTTTCGAAAAACTTAAAGAAATTAATTTCGGATTCCTTTCTAGATATCCTTGTGTTGTATATGAAGCAGATCTTGTTGAACCGATTTTGATTAACTTATTCTCTTGGATAAGCTGTAAAATAAGCTTGGAAGCGTATTGTCTTGATACCTTAAACATACTAACCAAATCCGAGCTCCTGATTATCCCTTTTTGTTTTGCCAAATCTAATATTTTTTCTTTTGTCAGCATGTGTAAATTAATTGTAAACTAATTGTAAACTAGTGACTTATAATTGTCAACCAATTGTCAACTAAATTAATAAGTATAAGAAATCATCTTCTCTGAACTCCTTCAGTCCTCATGTCCATATAATCACATCAAATACCAATTTTCCATACTCCTTTTTCTAAAAAGGCTTCAATAGTTTGTCGTTTAGCTTTATTAAGAAGATTAGAATAAGACATCTTCTTTTTCTTTGAGTATTCAGCAAGCGTTACTATTTCTTTTTCTTCTAAGTAAGCCAGTCTTTTGTGATAGCTACTTGTAATCGCTTTCCCAACTATTTCTTCCATGATTGAAGTTTCTCCTTTTTTATCAAATTCATTAAAGGCCTCATAGTATGACTTTCGATCAATAAACTTTATATTTATGGGGACAAATCCTTCTCTAATAAGGAGGTAATTATTTATCGCTCTTCCAATACGACCATTCCCATCTAAAAAAGGATGAGTATGTTCAAAGGTAAGATGCAGAAGAGCAATTCTTTTAATAATATTTTCATTGCTGGATGAATTATAGGCAACAAACATTTTTTCCAGTTTTCCAACAACTTCTTTGGGATCTGGAGCAATATAACTTCCCACTCGCACCCATTCATCTTCTTTTCTGAATCGACCAGCAATATCATCATTAATATTAGAGATAAGCATTTTGTGTAAAAATAAAATCATATCTAAGTTTAATTCTTGTTCTTTTGCTTTCTTATTCATATAAGAAACTACTGCAGCTAAATTCTTTGCTTCAAATAATTCTCTTTCTGTGATGTATCTATCCAGATCTATTTTCAATAATATTTTCTCTGTTTCTTCTAAAGAAAGCGTACTATTCTCAATAGCATTAGAGTTGTAAACCTGTTCTGCTACTTCTGCTTCACTTATAAGTCCCAAAAGAGACTCTTTCTTATTAGCCGTTTTGTAATATCTTTCCCTGAGAGAATTTATTTTACCGAAGACATTCAAGACTTTTGCCATGACTTAATTCTATCTAATCTTCACGTTTTTGTCAACAAAACCGTGAAAAGTTGTCGTTTTTTGTACCTTTTTCACGGTTTTGGCTCCAAAAACGTTAACTTCATTTTTACTTTCAAGCTAAAAATACGAAAATTAAATCAGATAGTGTTATATTATAATATACTATTTATTCCTCTTTCGTTCAATTTCCGTTAAGTGTTTTTTACGTAGACGGATATTTTGAGGAGTTACTTCAATATACTCATCTTCTTTGATGTACTCCAGTCCCTTCTCTAAAGTAATCCTTATGGGTGGAGTAAGATTAATGGCATCATCATTACCAGAAGAACGAATATTAGTTAGTTGTTTTCCTTTGATGGGATTTACGGTTAAATCTGTTCCTTGATTATGTTCTCCAATAATCATGCCTTCATAGATTGGCGTGGCCGCATCTATGAATAATGGTCCTCTTTCTTGTAATTTCCATAAAGAATATCCAGTAGTGGTTCCTGTTTCTCCAGAAATAAGAGAACCAACTTGTCTTCTTTCTATTGGTCCCATATGTGGAGCCATCCGAGAAAAGGAACTATACATAGTTCCTTCTCCTCTAGTGAGAATAATAAAGTTAGACCTAATTCCTAAAAGCCCTCGCAAAGGAATTTCAAATTCCAATAAAGTAGTTCCTTTTTCTGTAGTCAGATTAGTCATTTGTCCTTTGCGGAGAGACATCATCTCAATGACTTTCCCACTAATTTCTTCTGGAACATTTATGACTACATTCTCTAGGGGTTCGTGTTTTACTCCCTCTATTTCCCTAAAGACTACTTCTGGCTGAGAGACTTGGAGTTCAAAACCTTCTCGACGCATGGATTCTATTAAGACGGCTAGATGCATTTCTCCTCGACCAAAGACTTTCATTTGCTCTCCCTTATCTTCCCCAAAATCTATCTGCAGACCAACATTAGTTTCTAATTCTTTCTCTAGTCTATCTCGTATTTGCCGACCAGTAACAAACTTCCCTTCTTGGCCTGCAAAAGGAGAATCATTCACCATGAAGTACATCGCCAAAGATGGCGGATCTACCTTTATGGCTGGTAATGGTTCTGCTTCGCTATTTGTAGTAATTGTTTCTCCCACAAAAATATCCGCCAGTCCCGCTACCGCTACTATATCTCCAGCAGAAATAACTTCTGCGGGGACTCGTTTGAGTCCCTGGAAGGTAAAGACCTTCGAGACCTTTCCAGATCTCTTTTTTCCTTCTGGGGTGAGAATGGTAACTAACTGATTAGCTTTTAGGGTTCCTTCTCGTACTCTTCCGACAGCAATTCTACCAAGGAAATTATCATATGACAGGGTTGCTGGTTGCATCCGGAAATCTCCGGTTGTGTTTTGGGCTGCTTCTGGGACGTGTTCTAAGATGAAATCCAGTAAGGGAGTAATATCCTTATGTTCATCCGTAAGATTCTGGATAGCAATTCCTTGTTTGGCGATAGAGTACATGTAAGGGAACTCTAATTGTTCATTGGTAGCTCCTAGTTTTACGAAGAGATCAAAAACCTGATCTATAACCCAATCTGGTCTACTAGCTGGTTTATCTATCTTATTTACTACCACCAAAACCTTCTTACCTTGTTCTAGAGATTTCTTGAGAACAAATTTGGTTTGGGGCATAGGACCCTCATAGGCATCTACCACTAAAATAGTAGCATCTACCGTCTTAAGGACTCGTTCTACTTCACTCCCAAAGTCAGCATGACCAGGAGTATCTACGATATTAATCTTGGTATCTTTGTAGTGAATAGCGGCATTTTTAGCATAAATAGTAATTCCCCGTTCTTTCTCCTGGTCATTACTATCCATTACACAAGTCCCTACTTCTTCATGTTCTGTAAATGCTCCACCAGCCTTAAGTAAACCGTCCACCAGGGTTGTTTTCCCGTGGTCTACGTGGGCGATGATGGCAATGTTTCTGATTTGCATGTTTAAAGCGGGCGTGTTGTACTGTTTTCTAAAGGAAAGTAAAGGAACGGGATCATATATTTGTTTTGAATTAAAAATAAATGAAGTATTTTTTAAAAAAAGTTTTTACAATTTTTTTTACTTTGTTTAACATAAAAGCATCATCCTATAGGGTACATCCTTATAGTAAGGTCACTCCTAGAGAGTGACCTTTATTTTTGCTTTAAAATATGAAGAAAAAAGTCATAGCATATATTTATTGATGGATTCAACTTCTATCATGCTTTGAAAGACCTGAAAGATGAGAGACTCAAATGGGTAAATCTATGGTCGCTCATGAAGTCAATCACACGAGGGGATGAAGAATTGATAGCT
Source organism: Candidatus Altimarinota bacterium (assembly GCA_021734525.1). GTDB lineage: Bacteria > Patescibacteriota > Gracilibacteria > UBA4473 > UBA4473 > JAIPGU01. The sequence continues at coordinate 7,181 of JAIPIW010000033.1, forward strand.
GTTAAATATTTTTCGGCTTATGCTACATGGAAAACTGAGCAGTATGCGCATCATAGAATTTATGTAGCTTTTTTAGAACACTTTGGTGTAGAACCAATTATGGGAAAATGTGAAGGTCTCCACGGGCCGGTAGACCCGTGGCTTCAACCCAATTCAAGCTCCGCTTGTCCAAAATCTTCTTTTCCCTGTTCTTCGATATATTTTTTGATTATGGCTTCATTTATCCCTACCGTTGACACAAAGTATCCATCACTCCAAATACCGCC
>JAIPIW010000034.1 GCA_021734525.1 Candidatus Altimarinota bacterium
CTAAAATTTGGGCTGTTTTTGAGGCATTTATATCCTCACAAAAACACTTCAATATTTTTTTAATTTTGAAACTCGAGATTTTGCTGTGCTGGAGCATGTTAACAGGTTATCAGATGATAATCTGCTACTCAAGAGCCTAGTTATTATATTATAATATAACAAACTTATTGACTTTTCTTAGTTTGAGATTACATTTCTGCCACTTTTAGGAGTTGCAATTTTGTTCATATTAATGTATAATACCCAGAATTTTTGAACCATGAATTTGAAGAAGTACTTATTTTCCCTCCAGAAAAAGCCTCGTAATCTAGTAAAACTGGTTAAGAAGGTATTTACTTGGAAGAATGCAGAAATATTAGCTGTGGTGCTACTGGTAGCAGTTATTTTGCCTCGCATTTTTTCTGGAGCAGAAGAAATAACTATGGTGCCGGAAGAGAAGATTAAAGTGTCAGAGGTAATAGAATTTGGTAGCTGGGTTCCTAGTCATGCACGAGAAATTTTAGCTACGATTCAGTCATCTGGAGATATAGATATCCTATCTGAAGTAGCAGGAACAATAGATAAGACTTTTGTTAAGATTGGAGATGAAGTAGAACAAGGAGAGTTATTGGCTTCTTTTCGAAAAACAGATGACACCACTCAAGTTAACTATGACAACGCTCTTCGGACTTTGGGAACAACAAAAATGTCAGCGGAGAATGCGATTCGTTCCGCAGAAATAGCTTTGCAAACTGCCGAACGAACCTTAAAACAAACCAGACTGCAAGAAGATCAAGAGTATAATCAGGCTTTCGAAAAACTACGTACCATTGCTAGAAATTCAGAAACAAATGCCTCTAATGCTTTAGATTGGGCAGATTTAGTTTTTGGGATTTCACCATCATTTAGAAATGAATATGATGCGGATCGGTCAGAGTTGGGAAAAACAAATAAAGTAAAAAAACAAGAAACTAGAAACTTGACGGAGGATTTATTGCGGGAGAGAGATAAATTGCCAACAATGCCACCACGTCTATTGGAAGCAGATTATCTGCTTTTTGCTCAATCAAGATTGGATTTTTTACAAAAAGTTAATGTTATAATTCGCAATTTAGATGGTCTGATTAGGAAAACTCCGTTGGATGGCAGTTTTTCTTTAAGTGATCGGGATGGATTTATAACTACGGTAGAAGCTTTTACATCAGATATAGATGCCGCTATTCTGGCTTTAGAAAATCAGTTACAAACAGCTAAAACACAGGGGCAGAGTAGGGAATTGACAATTCTGACAGCAGAAAATTCTGTGGAAACAGCTAAATCTGCTTTAGAACTGGCTCAGTCAACAGCTAGTGCAAACATTGCTTCGGCGCAAAATACTCTTAATTCTGCTCATACTACCCAGCAAGACTTAGAAATAAGAGCTCCTTTTAGTGGTAAGATCACAGCTAAGGAAGTTTCTTGGTATGATCAGGTGAAAGTAGGGGATAAGCTTTTTAGTTTAGTTTCCGGAGTCCAAACTCCAAAGATTGTAGCTTATGTAACTGCAGATGAACTAGATCGAATTAGTTCTAAAGGATATGTAGATATTAAATTATCTAAGGGAACTATTTTGACGGTGAAGAATGTTAACATGAGTTCCAAAACAGACACAGATACTCAAAAGATAAAGGTGGAGTTTCCTTTGGATGAATTTCCAGAAGATGTGATGATTGGAGGTTTTGTAAAAGTACTACTGCCTGCTAAGAATGGTTCTATTTTCTTATTACCTATTTCAGCACTTTCCTTCGAACCAGATGGGGCAGAAGTTTTAATTTTAAATAAAGAAGGAATAGCAGAACGACGTAAGATTACTTACGGTAAAATTGTTGGGGATGCGGTAGAAGTAAAGGATGGACTTCAAGAGGGAGACCAGATTATTAAGTACCGTACACATGTTCATGCGGGGGAAAAAATAATGATTAATAAGTAATGATGAAGAATAAGGCAGAAGTTTCGCTCAAAGGAATTTGGACCTTATTGCTTGATCGGTTCAAGGTTACCACTTTGATTGTTCTTTTTATTCTTTTTTACGGGACCGCTTCTTTTATAGGTTTGCCACGAGAAGTGACTCCTACGATTGAAATTCCTGCAGCTACTATTACCACGATATGGCCAGGAGCTTCTCCCGGAGATGTCGAAAAACTGGTGACTAATAAGATAGAAAAAGAAATTAAAACTTTAGATGATGTCGATAAATACAATTCTGTTTCGATGTCTGGGGTTTCGGTTATCAGTGTGGAATTCGATATTGATACAGATCAAAACCGTAATTTGCAGAAATTACGGGAGAAGCTAGATACAGCGGAGAAAGATCTCCCTAAGACTATTGTCGATGATCCAGAATTAAATGAAATTAGTATTTCTGATGTACCAATTCTGTCTTTGACACTTTCGGGAGATTTTTCTTGGTCGGAATTAAAACGATTTGCGGAAATTCTGGAAGATGAGTTCGAATCAGTCCCGAAGGTTAAAGAGGCTTCTGTCAAAGGAGCTCCAGAAGATGAAATGCATATCTTGATTGATCCAATCAAGATGGAATCAAAGAATATTGGTCTTAACGAGGTAATTACTGCTATTAGGAATGCGCATCGGGATATGCCACTGGGACAAGTATCTGTGGGAGCGCAAAAAGTGGAAGTAACAGTTAGATCAGAATTTGAAACTGCCAGTGAATTTATGGAAATGCCAATTAGAGAAAGTAATGGTGTTCTTATTAAACTAGGAGACTTTGCCGAAGTGCGTCGAGAATTTGAAAAGTTTGAAGTAGAAACTTATTTTTCTACTTCTAGTGTTTCTCAACCAGCAGTTTTAATTGATGTTATCAAATCTGCTTCCAAAGGAAACGTGATTGAAATGGTTAGTGATATTTTAGGTAGAGTGGAAACCCTAAAGTTAAATGGTGATTTACCACAACACTTAAATGTGGATGTGACATATAACCGTGCTAACGATATCCAAAAGAGCTTAGACACTTTAACTGGTAGTGGAAAAAGTACATTAGTCCTGATTGCCCTAGTAATGCTCATTGCCTTGGGGTGGAGAGAATCACTCTTGGCGGCCATTTCCATTCCCTTATCACTACTAATTGCGATTATTTTTCTTTATGTAACCGGAAAGACTTTTAATGGAATTTCTCTTTTTGCTTTAGTGCTTTCGGTAGGACTATTGGTGGATAATTCCATTATTATTGTAGAAGGACTTTCTAGTGGAATTCATGATAAAAAACAAAAACCAAGAGAAGCAGCTCTTTCGGCTATCAAAACTTTTCGCTGGCCAATAATTACTGGAACTTTAACTACTATTTTTGCTTTCTTACCGATGCTCTTTTTTGTTTCTGGAGTAAGTGGTGAATATATTTCAGTATTGCCAATTACAGTAACCACGGTTTTAGTTGGGGCTCTTTTTGTTTCTTTGTTTTTACTTCCGGCCTTAGGAAGCAAGTTCTATGAACTAATTCCACCACAGAAACACCGTGAAACGGTTTTACTAAATAAAATCCAAAAATGGTACGAAAAGACCATGCATAAAATTCTTAAATCCAAAAAGAAATTAACCTTAACTATTGTTGGAACATTGGGAGCATTTCTGTTTTCAGTGGGTCTGGTTGTTACCGGAGCAGTACCCATAGAAATATTCCCTAGTACTGACCAGACTTATTTTACGGCTAAATTTGAACTACCTAAAGGTTCGCGACTGGAAGAAACTAGGAAACTGGTAGAACCAATGGAAGATAAGTTAAGAGAGTTTTTTTTACCACAAGAAAACGGAGATATCTGGCTCAAAAACTTTGTTTTTACTGTTGGACAACAATCTTCTGCTGTTACAGATCATGATAATGTATCCAGTTTACCAGAAGAAAATATTTTAGGACTAACAATAAATCTTACAGATACTGACGAAAGACAGGGGAAATCATATAACATTTTACCGATTATTCGTTCTCAAGTTGCAGAACTTGTCCCACCCCATATTGATCTGCGTTTTTCTGAAGTAGAAGAAGGGCCACCAACTGGAGCACCGGTAGAGGTTCGTCTTATCGGTGAAGATTTAGATCATTTGGAAGATTTGTCAGAACAATTGAGTAAAAAATTTGTTCAGAAAGAAGAAATGACTAATGTTCGGGACTCTAAAGCAGATCGGGTAACCCAACTTACCTGGAAATTTGATCGAGACATTTTACAGAAGTTTGGCTTAAATCCTGTAGGAGTAATGGAATCACTTCGGACTTCCGTAAACGGTCTCACAATCCTAAAACTTACTGAAGGAGATGAAGAGATAGATGTCGATATTAGAGTGGATTGGGAAGGAGATAGGCAGTGGGATGATCCACAATCTTTAGATTATTTAAACCGTATTCCTCTCAAAACCCCTGGAGGTAAATTTGTTACTCTCGCTCAAGTAGCAACGCCTGAACTTTCTTCTGAAATGTCTCGGGTTGAGCATCGGGATGGTATGAGAACCTTGTTTGTTAGAGCAGATTTAAAAACAGGCGTAGCAGCTTCCCAATTAAAGAAATTTATAGATACTTCAATTCAAGAACTAGATAAACGTCCAGGAGAAATTATTGAAGTCGGAGGAGAAAATGAAGAGGGTAATCGTTTAATGAGAGAAATGAGTCAGGCAATGATGGCCGCCCTGCTTCTAATCTTCTTAGTACTGGTTTGGCAGTTTAATTCTTTTACGCAACCTTTGGCTATCTTACTTCTAATTCCTCTTTCTTTAACAGCAGTTTTCTTAGGTTTTTGGTTAACAGGCATGATGATTACTTTCCCAACCATGATTGGAATAGTAGCTCTAGCGGGAATTATTGTGAATGATGCTATCGTACTTATTGATCAGATTAATCATAATTTGAACTTGGGACAAGATGCTGTTACCTCTTATATAGAAGCAGGTAAAGATCGTTTACAACCTATCTTCTTAACTTCTATTACGACGGTTGTGGGACTGATTCCTTTATCTTTTTCAGATGAGATGTGGGGAGGATTAGGATTTGCCATCGTTTATGGCATGATGTTATCGACAGTGTTAACATTGTTATTGATACCTTGTTTTTTGTTAGCTATTAGAAGAGGTCGACAATGGTGTACAGATTATTTCTTCCGAAGCCTTAAATTACTTATAAATAGGTAGTTCGTTATATTATAATATATTAAAAAATATCCTCGTATTATGAAGCGAAGATTAAATTTTTTGGTTTTACCTATTTGGTTATTATTTTTTTTAAGTAAAAATACATAAGAAGAATAAAAGTTGAAAAAAAATCAAGACTGGGTTTTACTCCTTTAAGTTAAAAATAATTATGTCTACTTCCTACCAAAACAATTCCAGTTTAGATCCTTGTGTCTACAGTTTGCATCAGATGCAAACTTCTGCTGGAATTATCAGAGGTTATTTTGATCTTTTTTGTGCGGAAGGTAATAAGGAAGACGAAGCTATTTTGAAAAAAGAAATAGAGCACCTGAATGAATTACTTGGACAGGTTTTACAATTAAAAATTTCTGATACCACTGGAAAGACGCTGGAGAAGAAGGAGGTAGAAATTACTCCTTTTTTAGAAAGAGTTTTTGAGCTTTTTTCTAAAACCAATGATGTTGATAGATTTTCTTTCTTATTAGGTAGTGTTCCTCAGGAATTAACCATTAGCACAGATATTTTTTTGTTAGAAGAATGTTTGCGTATTTTACTACAAAATGCCGTCAAACATTCTCCATCTCACGCAGCTATTTCCTTAGTGGTGGATGTGCAGGATTCTGACTTAATTATAGCTATTAGAAATGAAGGGGTGGGGATTACTGCTGAATTTAAAGAAAAGGTTTTTGAACCACTTTTCCAAATAAAAAGAAATCATAATAATTCTGGTTTAGGGTTAACTCTAGCTAAGAAATTCGTAGAATTACAAAATCACCTTTTAGAACTAGAAAGTGATGGAGAAAATTATGTTACTTTCTTTCTTAAAATACCTCTTAACTCTTAAATAAATGAGAATACTAGTTGCTGATGATGACCAGCGGATTGTCCGCATGATTTCCAAAGTTTTGAAAAAGGAAAATTTTACGGTAGACACTGCTTTTGATGGACAAGAAGCTTTTGATAAAGCTAAAACTAGGAAATATGATGTGATAGTTCTGGATATTATGATGCCAGAGAAAACAGGTTTTGATATCATCGCCGGACTCCGGGTTTTAGGAATCAAGACTTTAATTGTGGTTATCTCCGCACGGAGTATGGTGGAGGACAGAATTCATGCTCTAAACTTGGGGGCAGATGATTATCTAGTGAAGAATTTTTCTCTAGAGGAGCTTGTGGTAAGAATTAAGAGTTTGCTTAGAAGAAGCGCTAATAAGGCTACCAATATCATCCACTGTGGAGACTTAGTGATTGATTTCTCAGATATGACTGTCCGTCGTAAACAGACTAATATTTACCTATCCAAAAAAGAATTTGATCTTCTTATGGCCATGATGAAGAGAAGGAATACCATTGTGAGTAGAGAAGAATTAATAAGAGCTGTTTGGGGGAGTCAGGGGCAGCGAGTTTCTTCTAATACTTTAGATGTCCATATTAGATTTTTACGAAAAAAAATTGATGCACCCAGTAGTCCTAGTTATGTGCAAACTTTGCGTGGTAGAGGGTATATGTTGAGGAAACCATAAAAACAAACATTAAATGAAAATTAAATTTATAGAATAATTAAATTGTTTTTTAGGTAGAGAACAGGTCTAATTTAAGTCTCTCAATATACTCATGAAAAAGATACTCACGGCTTCGCACTTAATGACGATTTTGTTTATAGGAGTGGTAAGTGGAATATTCTCACTTAATTTTATTCCAGAAAATATTAAGGAGGAGCTTTTTGGAAGCTTATCTACCAGTAGTTTAGATCAGGATGGGGATGGGATGAGAGATTCTTTTGAAGAAGAATATACAAATCCCGTCTCTCCTACAGCCTTAAAGCCTTACGATGATGAGGATGGTGATGGTTTTTATAATCTTTATGAGTGTCGTAATGGGACGAATCCTACCGCTTGGAACTACGACCTAGATGGAGATGGGATGCCAGATGATTTCGAATTAAAGTATTCTAGTTCTGCTACAGCGCTTAATGCTACTGAAGATATAGATTATGATCTCGTGCCTAATTTACAAGAATATTATTTTGGTAGCGATCCAACTAGCGGTAATGATTCTGAAGCAGAGGACGAGTGCGACATTCTTTGACAAAAATTAAAATAATTATATATGTAGAGGGAAGAACCTCTATTTATGAATGATTTAGAACTAAATCATGGTGAAAATTTAGAAACAGCAGTGCTGGATTTATTTAGTTCCGAAGATTTTTTGACTAGAAAGGAAAACGAAGACAAGCTGATGGTGACCTTGAATATGGAAGAACATATTCCTCGTGCAAAAGAAATATTGGATAAC
>JAIPIW010000004.1 GCA_021734525.1 Candidatus Altimarinota bacterium
AGAGCCAGAGGACATGTTTGAGGCCTTAAAGAGAATGATTGCTGCAGGAGAAACGTTCGACACAATCTATGGGTTATCTGTTTTTCACTATTTCGATGATGCTAGGTTTAAGGAGTTATTTGAATTAATGCATAGTTGCTTAAGACCAGGAGGATATGTAGCTTTTGCAGTGAAGGCACCTGGAACAACTTTTGATGGAGTAGGAATACCTTTGATTACCAGAGAGGAAAATTATGAATCAAGTATTGGCGAACCAGGAACACATAGAATATATGAAAAATATGTTTTAAATCTAGATGGTCAATACAGAAACTTTAGAGATGTGGGAGCTTTAACAAATCTTGTGGAAGGACTTGGTTTTGATGTAATTCATTCATCTCTTGATGGAGTAGAACAAGATTATGAGTTTTCTAATCAGGGTTCACAAAAATTTATTAAATTTGTCATACAAAAACCACAAGCTGTGGTTGAAAATATTGATAGTGAAAAAAAATAAAAATTTATTGGAGAAATTTTTATGCTACTTTAAGTTTTTCCATTGGCTTTCGAAGATTGCCTTAAATAAGGAGGTAATTATTTCGCCTTGAAAAACAAAACCTACTGGGTTTTTTCTATCAAAAGTGATGACTGCTACCTTGTTTCCAAAAATACGTATTTCACCTTTTATCGGTAGATTATCAACGAATTTAATTTTTCGTTTTTCTTTTTGATTCGCATGTCTTTTATTTATTGCGTTTTTAGGGACTATATCGTGTGAAGTGATACCTAGCCTCATTCTATCTTTTATGTATTCATAAAGATAATCACCTAAAACCTTTTTAATAACTGGTATATCTAGCCAACTGTAAATGTTCTTATCTGCTTTTGCAGCAGTTTCTAGCATGTCTTTGTAAATTTCTACAATTCCTTCTTTTCCTTCATAATACAATACTTCTGGTTTCCAAGAGATTCCTTCTATTGCAGATATAAATGAGTGAATATTTTTCTTAGCATTTTCATAGACATTCTGATTATTTTTTTTCTGTTCTTCTATCCATCTAAAAAAATATTTTTCTGAACAAATTTGAAAAAAATCTTCTTTTCCAGGAAGACAGCTTATGATCTCACTGGAAGTAAGGTTCGAGAGACAGTATTGTACAGAACTAAAAGAAATAGTTGTTATTTGGCTTATTTCCCTAGCGGTAGCTTTTTTTTGTCTAAAAAGAAAACTTATAACCTTGATTTCGTTCTCTGAGAATCCTAATGATCTCAATGATTGTCTGGCTTGAAGGGAAGAGAGGTGGGCAACCATATTTTATATTTTAAGTGGTTATTTTTTGTTTAGCATATTCCTCAATAACAGATTCTAATTTATTCATCAAATTTAAATATATATTCTGATGATATAAAGAAACATGATGAAAATTTCGTGATAACATAGGCATGTACTTGTTTTGCAAGCGATGTAACCAATCTTTTCTTTTTTTAGGTTCTAGTCCTGATATCGTTTGCATGTTGTGAATCATATCTGCCATTTTTAAGAAGAAAACAGCAGAGTCTAGATGAAGGGATTCTTCCATTCGTTCACAATATTCATTTTGTTTTTCATCCTTGTTTTTAATGCGACCGTCTTTTGACATTGCTTGAACTAAAAAGAAAACATCACTACCGAATTTTTCACATATCTTATCTCCTAAATATTTTTCATCATGACCGTCTTCTAACACATCATGGAGTAGCGCTGCACAAATCATATTCTCATCTCCACCAATTTCTAGAATGATTTGGGCAACTTCAAGAGGATGGAAGATATACATTTCTCCAGATTTTCTTTTGACTTCCTTATGAACTTCATAAGCTAACTCATAAGCTTTTTTTATTCGCTCTAAATCAAAATCAGCTTTCTTTTTAATATTTTTTTCAAGGTTTCTAAAAGGCATATTTTGACTATTATTTGAAATTATTTCTCTCCATTTGTAAAAAACAAAACAGAGTAAGTTAAACTCTATCAGGATTTATATTTTGGGCAAATTTTTATCAAATTTCCCAATTAATAGGATTTTTTTCTAGTTTTTTGAGAATCTCATTTGTCTGGGAAAAATGCTTACAACCAAAAAATCCACTGTGAACAGAAAATGGAGAAGGATGCGGAGCGGTAAGGACAGAATGTTTATTGCGGTCAATGTTTTGCCCTTTGGTTTGGGCATGTCGTCCCCAGAGAAGGAAAACAACTCCTTCTTTCCTATCAGAAATTTCTTGAATTACGCGATCAGTGAATTCTTCCCATCCTTTACCAGCATGGGACATGGGATTAGATTTTTGAACAGTAAGGGTAGTGTTGAGCAGCAGAACTCCTTGGCGAGCCCAAGATTCTAAGTTGCCGTGACTAGGAATAGGAAGACCTAAGTCATCATGAATTTCCTTATAGATGTTTTGTAGGGAAGGAGGGATAGGGACTTGCTTGTTAACGGAAAAACAAAGTCCATGAGCTTGACCGGTACCGTGATAAGGATCCTGTCCCAGAATAACAACTTTGACGTTATCAAAAGGACAGAAATCAAAAGCACTAAAAATCTGACTGGGAGGAGGAAAGATTTTTTTCCCAGATTTTATTTCTTGCACTAAAAACTCTTTTAGTTCTTGAAAATAAGGTTTCTGGAATTCATCCTGCAACACTTTTAACCAACTGGCTTCTATTTTAGGGGTAGCAGGTTTTTTTTCTATCTCCTGAGGGGAATCAAAAAGCGAACAAGATTGGGAATTCATTCGTTTCGTATCTTCCAAAACTAAGACCTTTTGTCAAAACTACTTTCCCGGACACTGGTTACGTAATTTCTCACTGACTTGAGCGAAGTTATTATCAAAGAAGGTGGAGAATTCTTGAGCGAGTTTGTCTGCTCTGGATTCGTAAGCTTCTTGGTCAGACCAAGTGTTTTTAGGATCTAAGATACTGGATTCTACGTTTGGACAAGAAAGGGGAACCGAAACATGAAATCTATCATCCTCCCTATACTCCACCTTTTCTAAATCACCATTAAGACAAGCATCAATAATACTTCTAGTAACCATAATATCTATTCTTTTTCCCGTTCCGTACGGACCACCAGTCCAGCCAGTGTTAACTAGGTAGGCGTTAGTATTATGTTGAACAATTTTTTTGTTCAATAATTCTGTATAATCTTCTGGATTTCGGGGCATAAATGGCGCACCAAAGAACCGAGAGAAAGCACTCTTTGGTTCGGTAATACCGGTTTCTGTTCCAGCTAGTTTGCTGGTGTAACCCATAAGGAACCAGAGCATAGCTTGATCAGAATTGAGTTTGCTTACTGGAGGAAGAACACCATTAGCATCTGCTGTTAGAAAAATAATACTGCAGGGGTGATCACTACAAGAAGAAGGTTTATAGTTTTTGAGAGCGGTTAGGGGATAGGAACAACGAGAATTAGCGGTGAGTCTTTCATCATCAACATCAAAATAACCATCGGGGTACATCATGGCGTTTTCGATAATCACGGTGTTAGGATTAAATTGTTCTTCGAAAGCAATACGGTAAATTTCTGGTTCTTTATCTTTCCGAAGATTAATTAGTTTGGCATAACAACCATTCTCGAAGTTAGCTACACCGTTATCTGACCAACCGTGTTCATCATCTCCTAGGAGTGGTCTTTTTTCGTCAGCAGAAAGAGTTGTTTTTCCCGTTCCAGAAAGTCCTAGAATTACGGCACTTTTACCATCCACTCCCTCGTTAGCAGAACAATGTAAGGGTAGAATACCTTTTTCTGGGGTGAGATAATTCATAACGGTAAACATTAGTTTTTTGACACTACCGCAGTAGTTAGATCCATAAACCAAACCTAGCTTGCGGTCTAAATCAATACTAATAGTCATTTCTGAATCATAACTTTTACTTTTAATTTTATCCTGTGGAAGAACTAAAAGAGTAAAACCATTTTCTGCCAAAATACTACTATTTATTCCTTCTGGGACAGGACGAAACATATTATCTGCAAACAGAGTTGTCAGAGCATTATCGGTTACAAGTTTCACCGGTAAGGCGTAGCTTGGATCGGCACCAATAACTCTATCTGAAACATAAAGATGTTCTTTCTTTCCTAAAACCTCTAAAGCACTATTCCAGAGCTCAGCAAAGACCTCTGGAGACATTGCTTTATTATTCGGAGCAGTCCAATCGATGTTTGCCTCACTTTCTCCACTGCGGACAAGATAAGTATCTCCCGGACTTCTCCCAGTAGATTTTGGTTCGGTCCAAGTGACTAGGGCTTTGGTAGGAGAAAGAATAGCTCTTTTTTCTGAAACAACATTTTTGGTTAAGTCAGAAGAAGGTAGATTAGACAAAATTCTCTCCTGGGATTGGTTGAGGAGTTTATTTAGTGATTCCAGTAACATTTTAAGGGAAACAGTTAAGAATTAATTTTCTTTATTATCCAAATTTTTAATGGGGTGTCCATTATTCAGTTTTATTCTCTACTGTCACTCCAATTCTTCCAGCTCACCAGTAAAGGAGCAGCGAGAAAAATAGAAGAGTAGGTTCCAATAGCAATACCTAACGTCAAAGCGAGAACAAAATAGAAAATAGAATCTGCCCCTAAAAATAACAATGCTAGGAGCGGAAGTAAGGTAGAAACAGAGGTATTGATAGATCTAAGTAAGGTTTGTTCGACAGATCTCTCTATAGAATCTTCAAAGGTCTCATTAGCTTTTTGGAGACGGATGTTTTCTCTGACACGGTCCAGAATAACGATAGTATCGTTAACCGAGAATCCGAGAGTAGCTAGTAAGGCGGTAATAAAAGCTAGATCTAGTTCTATTCCAGATACAGCACTAAGAGTAACAAAGACTCCTAGAATGATTACAACATCATGAAATAATGCTGCTACGGCCACACTTCCAAATCGCCAAGGATTAACAGCTTTAGGAATTTTACGAAACGCAAAAGCAACAAAAAGAATAATTCCAATTAAGGCTACTACTATGGCGTACACTGCTTTTTTCTTAAAACTCTCCCCAATAGTACTATCTACTTTACGGTAACTGACTTCTTCAAATTCTCCTACCTCTTCATACATTCGGTCGGAAATAGCTTGGAGATTTTCATCATCCATGTCTTGGATGGTGATTAGAAAATTACCACTTTCGGTCATTTGTATTTGTGGTTCTTGAGTTAATTCTTCTACAGAACCTAGGAAAGTTTCCACCCGCTCTCGTTCCATAGGATTTTCATCAAAATCTACTTCCCAACGGGCTCCTCCAGTAAAATCTAGTCCTAACTTGAAGCCGAAGATTATGACGGCTATGACACTTAAGGAGACTAGAACTCCAGAGATAGAGAACCATAGTTTACGACGAGCGGTGATGTTTATATTCATTATATTATAATATAATATTAATTATTTTCTTTTACGAATTTTGGCGCCTACTTTCTGATTACCAGCCAATTCTTCTTTCTTAATACCGTAGAGACTAAGGTTTTGGGCCCAGTCAAAAAGAAGAGAGAAGCGTAGCAAGTTGCGAGAAACAGTAATGGCGGTGAACATGGAAAGCAGAGTTCCCACGATTAGGGTAATAGCAAATCCTTTGATAATAGAGCTACCAAAAGAAAAGAGGATAATACAAGTGAGTAGAGTAGTGAGATTGGAATCTCGGATAGCTGTCCAAGCTCTTTCAAAACCAAGATCTATAGCTTGAGGTAGAGATCTTCCTCGCTTAATTTCTTCTTTGAATCTTTCAAAAATTAAGATATTACCGTCAACCGCTAGTCCAATAGAAAGCACAATTCCAGCAATTCCAGCGAGAGTCAAAACAATTGGTCCACCAAAACTTGGTGGCCAAATTTTTAAGATGGTAATAAATAATCCAGCATAAAGTGCTAAAGAAAAAGCAGCAATTACTCCAGCAAACCGGTAGATAATAATCATGAAGAGCATGGTTGTTAAGAATCCATAGATTCCAGCCTTCAGACTCTTTGCTAATTGGTCATGTCCTAGTTCCGGTGTAATCGTTGTTTGTCCACTGAGGATTACTGGAGCATCTATAGCTCCTAAGTTTAGTCCATCTGCTAACTCTTTAGCAGAATCAAAAGTGAAGTTTCCGGTAATAATAGAAGTTCGACCAACAATTTTTTCTCTGACGGTAGGAGTTGTAATCCACTGTCCACCAACTTTTATCCCGAGACGACAAGGGCCACCATTACAAGTTTTGGCAGCGACTCTTCCAGTGAGTTCGGCAAACATATCTCCTCCTTCTTTATCGAAAAGAAGATTAACTACTGGTTGACCAATCTCATCATAACCAACCATAGCGTTTTCTAATTGTCGTCCACCAAGTTCTGTTTCTATCCAAGGTAGTTCATTCTTATCCCAAGCGAGCATTTCCCAGAAGACTTTTTCTTCGTAGACAGTTTCTTCTGATTCGGGAGTTAGTTTGAGAACTTCAATAACATGAAATCCAAAAGGACTTTCTACTACTTCTGGCAGTAGTCCTGGTTCTTCGGCACCAAAAACTGCATCTGAAAACTCCTGGACCATTCGTCCTGGTTCAAAATCTCCTAGGTCTCCGCCAGTTTCTTGGGCAGCACTCTCGGTAGAATGTTCTTTAGCTAGTTCAGCAAAATTATCAGTACCTTCTTCTTTCAGTTGATTAAGTAAGGCGGTGGCTTTTTCTTTTGCTTCCTCTTTATTCTTATATTTCACATCTTCTCCGGCTCGACGTGCTCCTGGATAGGCAAAAAGAATATGACGAGCATTAGCGCTAGGAGGAATGTATTTTTCTCGAGCTTCTTCCTTTTTATCAGTTACACGGACAATACCAATAACTTCTTTAGCGAAAGATTTAACAATAAGATTACCGTCTTCGACGGTATATTCTGGTTCCGTTTGGGTTTCGATAATTTCATTCAGGAAAGTGTTTTTACCTGCTAGAAATAACTTGTCTGCTAAAACTGGATCATTAATCTCGTCCTTAAACCGTCCGTCTGTTTCTACAAAGAAAATACCAGGATCTAAAGTTAATTCGTTTATTTTATTCTTCCAGTTCCAAGGAGTTACGGTTGTTAAGTGAGAAGCAATTTTCACTCTTTCGCCGGCCTCTTTAGTAGGATCTTCTTCAAAGAATTCTAGACGATTATCTCTTTCCGCGTCTCGTTTAGCTTTATCGACACTGGCACTTGGTGGCATTTGGATAATAATGTGTTCTTCGTCTTTAACTTGAGAACGTTTTACAATTATTTCTCCCACTCCCGCCGGATTTACCCGAGCTTCAAGAGCGTCTCGAACAGATTCGGAAATAGAACTAAGACTAACATCATTAGTAGGATCATCGTCACTGTTTTGGGCAATAGCATCTGATAGATCTATCCGGTAATCTAGTTCAGATCCTCCTGCTAAATCTAACCCGAGAGTTATTTTGAGATTAGAAAGTTTATTACTCAGAGCATTGTTACCCAACCAAGAAGAGGGGACAGCAACAAGAAAAGAGAAGATCGCTAGGGCGATGATAAAGATGAAACGATTAATGATTTGTTTTTTCATTACTTGTAAATTTACAAATTCTGCGAGATTCTAAATGAAGAGCAGAAATTGTCAAAATTGTAACTAAAACAAACTATTCCTTTCTGATTCAATTTCACATTCTTTTAGAATTTTATCTTCTGGCCAAATATCTACCCCTAGTTCTTGGGCTTTATTTAGCTTGGAACCAGGTTTATTTCCAGACAGTAAAATATCGACATTACTGGAAATGGAGGAGAGAATTTTTCCGCCACGATCGGTTATTATTTTCTTTAGTTCGTCACGAGAGAAGTTGTCAAAGGAACCAGTGATTAAGAACTTCTGGCCAGAAAAAATTTGTTTTTCGTTAGATTTTTCCCAAATAAGTTCTATTCCTACTTCATTAAAATCCGCTAAGACTTTTTTAGTGGTTTCCCTCTGCCAGAATTCAAAGAAACTTTCGGCAACTTGAGGTCCAATACCATCGATATGTAAGAGATCTTCTAAAACAAATGGTATATTATAATATGCTGATAGTTTCTTATTCTCCCCAAATTTCTCCTTAAAGAATTCAGAGATTAATTTGGCGTTCTCGGTGCCCACAAACCTAATCCCTAGTCCAGATATTATTTCCGGTAGAGTTAGTTTCTTTTTGGCTTCTAAGCTATCTAGAAGATTAAAAACTTTCCTATGCTTAAATCCTGGCAAAGTGATGAGATCAAATTGATCTAACTTCCAAAAGTCAGAGGGAGAACTAACTAAGCTTTTCTCTAGCAGGGCGTCTATCGTACTTTCTCCCAGACCCTCAATATCCAGATTTTTGGCAAAGTGGATTAATTTTTCGCGGTGACGGGCAGAACATTCCTTATTAGTACATCTAGCGACAATTTCTGTTAGATCTAAAGATTTGCCACATTCTGGACAAGAAGAGGGGAATTGAATTTCTCTTTCTGTTCCATCTCTCATGTCTAGAATTGGTTCTAAGATTTCTGGAATAATTTCTCCGGCTTTACGCACTATTACAGTATCGCCAATTCTTACTCCTTTGCGTTTCATTTCGCCAGCATTGTGGAGAGTAGCTCTACTGACCGTAGAGCCAGATATTTCTACAGGTTGTAGGATTCCCACTGGAGTTACAGCTCCAGTGCGTCCTACTTGGAATTGTACATCCAAGAGTTTGGTATATTTTTCTTCAGCAGGGAATTTCCAAGCCACAGCATATTTGGCGGTTTTAGCAGTATATCCCAGTCTTTTACGGAGAGAAAAGTCATGTACTTTTACAACTACTCCATCTATCTCATACCACATTTTTTCTCTCTTCTTTTTATCACTCCACTCCTTACAGAATTTAATAACTTTTTCTATGTCTGGAAAAACCGCGAAGTCTTTTTCGTGTGGTAGACCGAGTTTATCGAAAAAAGAGAATAACTCTTTTTGGGTTTGGGGTTTAAGTCCTTCAGAACTTAATTCGTATAGGAAGATGCGTAAATGCCTTTTAGCAGCCATGACGGGATCTAACTGTCGGACACTACCGGCAGCTAGATTACGGGGGTTAGCAAAATCTGCATCTGGTTCATTTTTTCTAATCTTCGCAAAATCCTTATTGGCAATAAAACACTCGCCAGAAACTTCCATGGTCAATGGTTCTGGGAGTTCCAAGGGAACATTTTCGCAGGTTCTAATTGTATGGGTGACATCTTCTCCGGTGATTCCATCTCCTCTAGTGAGAGCTTTAACTAGTTTCCCTTTCTCGTACCACAAAGAGATATTTATTCCATCGATCTTTAATTCACAGGAGTACTCAATCTTTTCTAATTTTAGAAATCGTTTTACTCGTTCATCAAAATCTCGTAGTTCTTCTTCTGCAAAAACATCTCCGAGAGAATATCGGCGAGACTTATGAGTAATCTTAGGTAGTTTTTCTGCCAAAGGAGCTCCAACTCGCTGAGTAGGGGAATCTGGGGTAATTAAAGTAGGGAATTCCTTTTCCAACTTAATTAACTCCTGCTTCATTTGGTCTCGTACAGATTCTGGCACAATGCTTTTGTTTTCATTAAAGTAAGCCTTATTAGCCGACCATATTTTTTGGCGGAGGATGATGATACGTTTTTTAGCTTGTTTTAGATCCATTTTCCTTTCTTTTTCTGGTTAATTATGGTACAATTACTTGATTTATCCAATACTTTCATGTGGTTTTCTAGTCGTAATCAGAAAAAGAAAAAGTCTCGTAGAAGTGCTTTTGGGGGACAAGTGAAAACAAAAGAAGAAGTACAGGCTCTTAATGAGCGGATAAAACTTGCCGAACAAGCCGAACTTGAGAAGTTTGAAAAAGAGTTCGAAAACAAGGCTAAAGACTTGTGGAAATAGGTTTTTCGTGATATAATACCCAGAATTATTTAACATGAATACTAGTGTTGTCGCCATCGCTCCACAGGAGAAACTAAGAATGCTATCTAAACTGCAAGTTCGTTTGCAGGAGTTAATTGATCAGCGAAAGAATTCCTTAAAATCTAAAAAATAAAATGAGTATTCCAGAAGGACAAGAAACACCAAAAATTTCTGAAAGTATCAGAGGAATTGATATAAAAGAGAAAACTCAAGAAGAACTTAATACTCTCAAAACTTATATTGAAAATACGGAAGAAACAGCGGAAGCTCCAGATAAAATAGAAAATGCTGCAGAAATAAAAACTAATATTTTAGCCACTAAGGGAAAAATAGAAGAGCTTAGAGGGTTAGATGATGGTAGTGGTGAACCAGAGGCGGTAATTCTAGAGGCTCTGAAAGAAATGGCTGGTGAGGATTCAGAGGGAGTAAAACTAGCTTGGTTAGCAGAAGTGTTAGGAGTTAATTTAGAGTCTTTGCAAAATGCAGAAGGTGTCGGAGATGAAGATGAGACTTTTGATAAGAAAGACCTATTAACAGAAATAGAACCAAAGACAGATGATTCCGATCCCGAATCAATGACTGCTGAAGAATGGTTAGAAGTAAGGAATCAGGCGGTTACAAATCTAGAAGCACTAAAAGCAGATCTTTTGGCTAAATTGGATATTGAAGACTGTAAAATTAAAAAGGAGCATAGGGATAATGTTAAACAGGCTATTGAAGCAGTTTTCCCTAAATTAGTAGAAGAAATAAAAGACGAAGAGAAAGGGGTTTTAATCACTGAAGAGATTTTACACAACCGGTTTGATACTGCTATCAGAGGTACCTTTGAAAATAGTTTGGAGGGATTATCATTTGTAACTCCTTTTACCGGCAAAAAAGCAGAAAAAGAATTAACAGATTCTATTAACGCCTTTTTAGAAAAAAATGAGTTTTCCAGTAGATATGAAGCTATAGACAAAGAATTAGTTACTGCGTCGGAAAATAGTGGGAGAACTAAAGAGCAAATAGAGAATATCAAGAATGGAATATCTCTTGATGCGGTAGATATGAACAATAAAGAAATTCCTCTAGCAGAAAGAAAAGAGAGAGCTGCAAAGATACAGGAATTGATAGAAACTATCGATCCACATGCTTCAAAAGAAAGACAATCTAAATATAATGATTATCTGCAAAATGATGGGGGAACTTATGATTATGAAACTTGGTCATCTGGACAAAAAGATAAAGAATCAAAACTTACAGGTTTAATAGCTATGTTTTCAAGACTTGCAGAAGCTTTCAAATTAATTATGGGTGATTCTACTTGGGAAGAGAAAGGAGAAGCACTAAGTGAGATTTTTAATGGAAAAAATTACTTCCTAAAAGATGCTCAAGAACAATTAGATGCCCTAGAGAATGAATCAAAAACTAGGGCTACTAGAGTTGAAAAGTGGAATTCGGAGACATATAAGGATTTGAGAGTAGATTTTGGGGAATTTCGGGATAATAACAAAGATATTTTCTCATTTTTACGTGGAGAAGATGAAAAAAATTCTCTGGAATTAATAGATCCAGAAGAATTTAAACAATGGCAACTTAAGTTGCAAAATCCGGGACTTAAAGGATTGTTAGAGTGGGCTCATGTTCAGGAGAACAAAGAACAGATTAGTAAAAATACTTGGGATTTTATTGTAGAACAAGCAGATAACATAGAAGGTACTGTTGAGTCAGGATTTTCTATCAAGGGAGGGGATAAGATTTTGCAATGGACGGAAACATCCATTAAGGAAGCATTGCCTCGTGCTTCAGTAGTTGAAAAACTTTCAAAAGAACGAAGAGAAGAGTTAATAAACTCTTTTGAGAAGGCTCAAACAGAGGGAGGGTTTGAATTTCCTCTAGAAAATGTACCAGATAATTGTATTGGATATGGTGGTAGTTATTGGAAAAATATTTTTGTTGAATTATTAAATTTGCCAAAAGAATTTTGGAATGGTTATCGGGTAACAGAAGGAGATAGTATAGGATTAGGAAAAGTTAGATTTGCTAATCATCCAATGTGGTCAATGAATGGTATCAACAAAAGCACCAGAACTTTTGCCAGTTTTTCCGTTATTGATGGCGGTAAAGTTGAAGTTAATGGATCAACACCCTTGTTTAGAGATGATTTTCAATTTAAAAATGCCCAAGAGTTTTTTAGATGGGTTAGAGGGGAAATAAATGCTCCAGAAGGATGGGATGGATGGAAAAGTGATAAAATGGAAAAGACAGTAGAACCTGTAGGTGTTTCAGAAACAGTAAATACAGAACCTAATACGGATGAGACTGAACTAGATACAGAAGCTGATAATAGTTAATAAAGAAATGGACATTCAAGCTATAAAAACAAAATCAGGAAAAACAATTAAGGACTTCACCGTTCCGGAGAAACTTGTAACAGGAGATCCAGAACTAGTGATGTTAATCATGCAGTCAGAGTCTATGGATGATGGGGAGAAACAATATTGGTTCAATCTCACCGAAGCTATGAGTAAAGAGCAAGTAGAAAAATTAAGAGATATTTTAGTTAGAGAAAAACAGAAATTAGCAGAAATAGATACTAAATATGGTAAGAAAGAAAAAGAAGATCCGGCAGTAGCTAAACTAAGAATAGAGAAAACTGCAGAAAGACAAGCTGCCCAAAGAGAAAGATTAAGATCTCAAGAAAGAGCAGTAGAAGAGCAAGAACAAAAGGAAGAAGAAGAAATCCTCAAAGAGTTAGAAACTCTTTAAATCATTATATTATAATATAATGATTACTGAGGATAAATTCGTTCCTTAATCATTAGAATTGGGAAGATTATTACAGCAAGAAAAATTCTTTTTATTCTTCGTGGATAAAGAATCAAACGCCAGAACCATTCCAGTCCCATTTTTTGCATTATCTGGGGTGCTCGTTTAGCTTTACCGGCCCAAAAATCAAAAGTTCCACCAACTCCTATTCCTATTTTTAAGCTATTTATCTGCCTTCCCTTATCTACTAACCAGTATTCTTGTTTAGGAGCGCCAAAGGCCACTAGTATGGCATCTGGACTTGTTTTTTCTACATCGAGAAGAGTATTCTCATCTCCATCAAAAGTCTCTGCAACTCTTAGATGAGGATATTTTTTCTTCATCTTAGCAGCAGCTTTATCTGCTACTCCAAATCCTCCCAAAAAGAATAAGGACTTGTTTTGCTCTGCACAGACTTCACAAAGAGTTTCTGCTACCTCTACCCCAGAAATACGAACAATTTTTTTGTTCATAAGTAATCTAGCTAAGATAGATATTCCTGCTCCATCACAGACTTTTAAGTCGCAATTCTGCAAAACTTGTTGAAACTTTTTATTTCTACTGGCTTCGACTAAAAATTCTGGATTGACTGTCGCAATCTGGAAGAGTTTCTGTTGTTGGAGTTGCTCTTTAAGGATTTCACGTAAGTCGGATCGTGATACTTGATCTATTTCAACACCTAGTATTTTTAATGAAGACATTTTATTAATTTCAGGCTCATGATAAGATTTCCCTAGTTAGCCGACAAGTCAGAATTACAATTATAAAAATGAAAAGATTTACTCATCGCAACGAAGAATTTATTTGCGAAGTTTGTGGAGTAAAAAATCCCCCCGTCAAAGAAACTTGCCGTAATCACTGCCGGAAGTGCCTTCATTCTAAACATGTAGATGTAAATCCGGGAGATAGAAAGGAGCAATGTGGTGGAATAATGGAACCACTATTTATTGAGGTTGGTGGTAGCGAAATGAAAGCTATTATCTTTAAATGCCAAAAATGTGGGATTAAGAGGAAAAACAGGATTGCTCCAGATGATGATCGCGAAAAACTACTGGAAACTATTGAAAAAAATAGGAATTTGTGTTAAAATAACAAGAATATTTGAACCATGTTTGCTAAACCAGATAATTTTGAAGTTTCCGAACAACAGGAAAAAAAGGATATAGATCCGGTGGATTCATCTAATAATTTTGAAAAACAAGAAGAAGCAGCAGAAAACAGAAATCACAGGAAAACTATTAACGAGATGGTTGAATGGGTGGAAGCTAGAAATGAAGGAATTGAAAAAGAAAAACCAGAAGGATTTGAAGAAATTCCAGGATCTGAATTTCTGAAAAGAACTCCAGAGGAATTAAGTACATTATTCTTAATAGACGGGGTTATTGATTTTCATGGAAATGAAGACGCTCGGCAGTATATTGGAGCGGGGGATCTTCTGTCTTTCGAACAGAAATTTGTCAAAATAGACGGAGTTGTAGGGAAGAGGTCGTCCTTTAATGGTAAAGTAGGTTATCTAACCAAGGAAGGAGACTATTTGCCTATTTATGGGGGAGAAGATATCACCTTAGAGGTTTCTGAAAAAGAGCAACAAGGTTTTGAAGAAGTGCCAGAACTTTCTATGGAAGACGAACAACAATCAAAGGATGATTTTCTAGAAAAAGTACAAAGAGAAGAAAAAGCTTTAGTAGAAATGAGGCAAGAAATGAACGAACTCTTAATAGGACAGGGACTTTCTATGGATGAGATTGAGAATTTGAGTTCAGAAGAGCTTTTTAAAAGAGCTGGAAGGATGTTAGCCCAAAAGGTAGAAGCAACTTACGGTGTTCCTTGGGAAGTTTGTTTAGCTCAATCATCATTAGAGTCTAATTTTGGTAGTCGAGCATTAGGAAAGAACTTTTTTGGAATTAAGGCGATGAAGAATTATCAAGGGGAAACTCAAGAATTTTTGACAACTGAGTATTTTGACGAAAGAAAAGAAGTAGCTACTCGAATGGTCGATAAATTTAGAGCCTATGATTCTATGGCGGATTCCTTTAATGATTATGGAAGGTTTTTAGCTAATAATTCAAGATATCGAGTGGCTTTTCAGTATAAAAATAATCCAAGAGCTTTTTTAGAGACGGTTATTGCTTCTGGTTATGCAACAGATCCAAATTACGTATCTAAAGCGGAACAAAAATTAGGGATGTTAGGATATTCCCTTGATAAAAGGCACAAGTAGGTGCTAGCTGCTTAAAAAACACTGCTAGAGCGGTTATTTTAGTGTACTACTTTTTAATATTTTACACTTTAAAGCAACCCGAATTTGCAGTAAAACGCTTGTCAAAAGGAAATCGGAGCGCCTACAATCCCTACAGCTTTTTTGTATATCTTAACCCCATTCTAAAATGGCTATGTCAAAAGGCGATCTCGTTAGCGCAGTCGCAAAATCTTGCGGATGCACCAAAAAGTGCGCAGGTGATGCACTTGAAGCAGTTCTAGGTACTGTTGGAAAGGAACTTTCCAAGGGAGGAACTGTTACTCTTACTGGATTCGGAACTTTTCGTGTTTCACACCGAAAAGCTCGAGTTGGTGTAAACCCACAGAATCCATCTCAGAAGATTCAGATCCCAGCTACTAAGGTACCAACCTTCAAAGCTGGAAAGAACTTGAAGGAAATGGTTCGATAGTTCTAAATCTTAAGTTTATTAAAAAAACCCGCATTTGCGGGTTTTTTTAATTGTATTTTATTTCCTTAATTATTTTGGTTCTGAGGTTTGTGTTTTGGTTTATTGTGTTTTGGACTGCTTCCTCCTTGTCCATTACCGTTATCATTACCATTGAAATCTTTAGTTAGATTTTCCATATCTCTAATCATAGTAGAGAACTCGTTTTGCTTATTACGTAATTCTTTCTTCTCGTTCTGGATTTTTTGTTCTAAATCTTGGATTTGGTTCTGTAGATTCTTGATATTGTCCTTATGGTTTTTTACATAACCTTCGATCTCAGTTTTTACTTGTTTGAGAGTAACTAGAGGATCTCCACTAGAAGAACTAGTGCTTGTGGTAGAAGAGCTATTTCCATTATCTCCACCAAAAGTAATAGGAGTAGGAGAAACTTCTTCAGTAATAATTTCTGGAGTAGGTTCGGGAGAAAGTTCAATTATAGGAGGAGCTTCGGTAACAAGTGGTTCAGGAACAACAGGGGTTGCTTCTTCTGTAGTAGGTTTGACATCTCCGCCAAAACTAGAATTAGCAAAAGGATTTAGATTAGAATCTGGGGTAGCCTCTGCAACTATTGGTTCTGTAGGTACTTCCGGTGTTATTTCTGCAACTGGAGAAGCTGTTAATTCTACGACAGGTTCTGTAGGAGTTTCTGCTACTGGTTCTACTTCTGTTTCCATAGGAGCAGGTTCTGCAGAAGTGGTTTCTTCAGTAGTGTTTTCTGTTTCAGTTGTTTCAGACCACTCTGGTTTAATTTCGGTGGTACTTGGCACGGGAGTTTCTTGCACAATCGGAGCAGGTGCTTCGGTCTGTACAGGAGTACTTGAGTCGTCCATAGTTACTGATGTGTCATCAGTGGTAGCTGCATCATCACCAGTGCTTCCTTGAGTTTGTGCAGGATCCGCGGTTTGACTATCGTCTTTAGCAGCATCATCGTCATGTCCGAGACCGAAGTGAAATTTTACCATTTTTGGGGAAATTTAAATTTGACTTTTTTAAAGTCTTCGCTACATTTTACACGATTTTGTGAGAGAAATCAAGCTTTTTTGTCCCCTTTTTCTTTTGAAAACATTGGTTGAACGTGTTTCCGAATTTTCTAAAAAAGCCAATGAAGCTTTTGATAAGGTCAAAACATCTGAGGATTTGAAGAAGTTCTATGCAGATTTCTTGTCCAAGAAAAGTGAGTTGGGGGTTATTTTGCAAGAACTAAAATCTTTACCTGGTTTTGAAAAAAAAAACAATAGGACCAGAAGTCCAAAAAGTAAGAGAAAGTCTTTTTGCTTCTTTTGAAGAGAAAAAGAAAGAATTAGAAGACTCTGCCTTAGATGAAAAATTAAATTCTGGTTGGATAGACGTGACCAAGAATTACCCAAGAACACATGGGTCCATCCATCCTCTTTCTCGAGTGCAGAAAAGGGTGGAAGAGATTTTTACTTCCATGGGTTTTGAGATTTATGAAGGACCAGAAGTAGAGACAGAATGGCGTAATTTTGATGCTCTAAATATCCCATCTACTCATCCTGCTCGGGATATGCAGGATACTTTTTTCATTAATAGTAAAAACGATGATCCGCACAAAAATACTGTCCTTAGAACTCATACCTCTAATAATCAGATTCGGAGGATGATGGAAGGGGGTGTACCGGTAAGGGTAGCAGTTCCGGGAAGATGTTATCGTAATGAGGCTATAGATGCCTCTCATGATGCTATTTTCTATCAGGTGGAAGGACTAATGGTCGACAAAGGTATTTCTCTCGCACACCTTAAAGGAACAATTCAGACCATGCTTTCTGAACTTTTTGAAAGAGAAGTTACTATTCGTTTCCGTCCTGGATATTTTCCCTTTGTAGAACCAGGACTAGAAGTAGATTTCTCTTGTCTTATTTGTAATGGCAAAGGATGTAAAACCTGCAAAAATTCCGGTTGGATTGAATTTATGGGAGCGGGGATGGTTCATCCTAACGTCTTGCGTAACTGTGGTGTGGATCCAGAAGAATATTCTGGTTTTGCCTTTGGATTTGGGTTAACTAGACTGGCTATGATGAAGTACGGAATAGACGATATTAGACTACTTTTCTCACAAAAGAAGGAGTTCTTAGCACAATTTTAAATTACATTATAATATAATACAAAAAATGACTAAAAAAGAAGATCTCGGAATGGGAAAGTTCCAACAACGGATTATGAACTTTCCGAAGGAAGTCCAAAAGTTGATCCAGAAAGGGAAAGAACAGCGATTTATTACGGAGCAAGAACTGATGAAAGTAGTTCCCAATATTGAAGAGAATCTGCTTCTTTTAGATGATCTTTACGAACTTCTTTTTGATTTAGGAGTTGAAGTCATTGATGTCCGAGAAGAAAAAATCTGGAAAGAGAAATTAGAAGAAGCGGAAAAAGAAATTGAAATAGAAGATGAGGAAGGACCAACAGAGGTGCAGATTGAAATTATTGGTGAGAAGAAAGAAGGGGATGATGCCGAGGAACCAGAAAAAGATGAAGAGGAAGAGCCAAAAAGTGTTGATTTATCTGAAATCTCTAATGACTCGGTTCGGATGTACCTCAATGAAATTGGACGTATTCCGCTTCTGACAGCAGACCAAGAAGTAGAACTTGCTAAACGAATAGAAATGGGAGATTTATCTGCGAAACAAAAATTAGCAGAGTCTAACCTTCGTTTAGTGGTTTCTATCGCTAAACGTTATATTGGACGAGGACTTCCTTTCTTAGACTTAATGCAGGAAGGAAACTTTGGACTACTGCGAGCAGTGGAGAAATTTGATTACCGCAAAGGATTCAAATTTTCTACATATGCTACCTGGTGGATTAGACAAGCTATTACTAGAGCCATAGCAGACCAGGCGAGAACTATTCGTATTCCGGTACATATGGTGGAAACCATTAATAAATTGCGTTATACCCAACGTCGTCTCCAACAAGAACTAGGACGAGAACCATTACCGGAAGAACTGGCGGCAGAAATGAATTTAGATATTAAGAAGATTAATTATATCCTCAAAATATCACAGGATATTGTGTCTTTAGAGGCTCCCGTGGGAACCGAAGAAGACTCTAAGCTTTCTGACTTTATCGAAGATGAGTCAGCAGTTTCTCCTTTTGAAACTGCTCATCGCAAGATGATTAAGGAAAACATTGAAGGACTTTTAGAATACTTATCTGCTCGAGAACAAAAGATTATTAAAATGAGATTTGGTATTGAAGATGGTATTCCACACACCTTGGAAGAAGTAGGACGAGAGTTCAATGTTACTCGTGAAAGAATTCGTCAGATAGAAGGAAAAGTTTTGGAAAAACTCAGGGATCATCCAATGGCTATAAAAATAGAAGCTTAAATTTCGCTTGCTTTTTTGCGTTAAAAAA
The DNA here is from genome assembly GCA_021734525.1 of Candidatus Altimarinota bacterium. Lineage (GTDB taxonomy): Bacteria > Patescibacteriota > Gracilibacteria > UBA4473 > UBA4473 > JAIPGU01. Next base: position 18,740 of record JAIPIW010000004.1, read on the forward strand.
GTAGTTTTCTCTCCGCAATTATTCACCTCTCATATGGTAAAAAAAGATGACAAACAACCGGCAAAAAAGATTCTAGTAACCAAGGAAGGATTAGCTAAATTAGAATTGGAATTGGAAGAACTAAAGACCGTTAAGAGAAAAGAAGTAGCCTCTAGATTGCAAGAAGCAATTTCTTACGGAGATTTGTCAGAGAATGCGGAATACGATGAAGCCAAGAATGAACAAGCCTTTGTTGAAGCTCGTATCTCAGAATTGGAAGAGCAGATTAAGATGGCCGAGATTATTAAGGAATCTAAAGATAAGAAAGGAACGATAGAAATCGGTTCTACAGTGAAATTAAAGATTCCAGGTGGAGAAGAACATGAATATGAGATAGTGGGGTCGACAGAATCTGACCCGGCCATGCATAAGATTTCTAATGAATCTCCAGTGGGAGAGGCGATACTTGGAAAAAAAGCTAAAGATATCGTGGAAGTAATGGCTCCAGGAGGGAAGTTTAAGTATGAGATCCTAAAGGTCTCGTAAAATCTAAGAGAGATTTGCTCTTAGTTAAAGATAATGAATATATTATTGAGTTTTAAGTTGCGTCTGCTGGATTTAGTCGGAAAATTACGTAAAGTTTCTGCTATTATTGTAGAAAAGGATGAGAAGGTTCTCATTGTAAAAAAACCAAGAGAAAATCACGCTTGGCAATTTCCTCAAGGAGGAAGGGAAAAGGACGAAAGTGTTCTAGAAGCGGCACAAAGAGAGATAAAGGAAGAATGTGGAGCAGGTTTAGAAATAGAATTTAATAGTGTTCCAAAAGGTGAATACCTGTATTTATTTCCTACAAACTTTAAAAGACATAAACCAGGAATTAGGGGGGCTAGAGTAGTATTTCTGACGGCCCAATTTAAGTCTGGCGAAGTGAAGATAAACAAGGAAGAATTAGATGATTTCAAGTGGGTAGAAAAAGAAGAACTACCGCAATACTTTGAGGGAGAATACCTAGAAGCTGTCTCTAGGTTTGTATAACTACCAGGAGATATTTTTGTTTTGGAAGTAGATAGTTGTGCCCCCAATCTTTTTAGAGGAATTGCCTTTAGGGTTACCAAGAAGCCACTTGAGACAATCTTGGGTTTCGTCAAAACTAGGAGTTTTAGTGCTAATTAAGCGTAGAAATTCGGCTTGAAGAATTATGGGGAGGGTGATGAATTCAGAAAGGGGAATATTTTTCTCCTTTAAGGATCTAGCATATTTATTTTTTACAGAGTTAAACAGAAAAGAGTTTATTTCTGCAAAAATCTCACTCTCGGTTACGAATACTTTTTCTAAATTTGGAGTAATACTTCGCAAAACAGGAATGATCTTATGTCGGATTAAATTACGGTCATACTTAATATCAGTATTTGATTTATCTGTGACAAATTTTAATTTATGTGTTTTGGCGTATTGTTCAATTTCAGAACGTGGTACATTCCAGAATGGCTTGGTAGAAGTGTTAAAAGGGGAAAGTCCGCCAGCGCCACACCCCTTTGTTAGTCTAAATAGCATGGTTTCTACTAAGTCTGTGGCATGGTGAGCGGTTATAATCCGATTTGCTCCAAAATCTTTAGCGACCTTTTGGGCTAGTTTTTTTCTTTGATCTCTCCAGAATTCTTCTTTGTTTTTGGCAGGAGCTTTAGTTAGTTTTTCTCCATAGAATTTGATTCCTTTTTCTGAACAAATTTTTTGTACAAAGTCTAAATCTCGAGAAGATTCTTTCCTAGATCCATGATTGAGATGAAAGACTGCTAAATTCTTGGTATCTACTGTTTTAGACGCTACTTCCAGTAGCACGGTAGAATCTACTCCACCAGATACAGCGAGTAATAACTTTTTACCAACAAGTTTTTCTTGTTTGAGAAAATCAACAAAGATTTTTTTTAGGTTCATAATTCTTTTTTATATGTTTTTTTTGAAATATCACAATCTTTTAAAATCTTTAAAATAGTTCCTCTTGGAAGATCTTTATTATGAATAGGGACGGTGGTAAAAAATTCTTCTTTTTGCAAAAAAACATGACTTCCTTTTTGACGGATGGTTTTGAATCCCTTTTCCTCAAGCCACTTGATAATTTTTTTGGCTGGTACTATTTTCAGCTTGGTCATTAATATTTAGGATTTGAAAGTAATAATGAGTTTGAAGAGGAGGTGTTTTTTCTACTTCTAGATACAATTGCACTACTTCTTCTAAATTTTTATAGAGTTCTTTTAGTGTTTTTCCATAAGTATGTACCCCTTTTAGGGTTGGTACTTCGCCAATAAAAACACCATCTTCATCTTGATAAATTAAGACTGGGAATTGCATCATTTTAATATTAAGAAACAACAATAGAGTAGGTTAATTCGTAATGCATGTAAATGTATAACTATTATTTTTCCTATTTTCCTGTACTGCCAAATCCTCCCCGAGATATTTCTCCAGGACTATGAACCTCGTCTAGTTCTATACTCTCTGTTTTGACGAACAGTCCTTGGGCAATTCTTTCTCCTTTTTCTACTATTACAGGTGTTTTGCCAACATTCATTACTTGGATAAGTATTTCGTCTTTTTCTCCATGATAATCTCCATCTATTAGACCAACAGAATGAGGAAAAATTAGTGATTTCTTTTTTGGCATAGAACTTCTCGGTAAAACAAGTAGAGCTAGGTTTTTAGGGCATTTAACAATTACATTCCCGGGGACTAGTTTTATTTCCTGGGGTTTTATTGCTGTTTCCTCTCTGGCTAGAAAATCAAAGGCAAAGGAACCGGAGGTTTCGTATTTGGGTAGTGGTAAGGATTTATCTATCCGGAAAATTTCTACTTTCATCATTTTGGATGATGCCGGAAGAAGGGGGAATTATCAATAGTTTCTCTTTATTATATTATAATATAATAAAGAGGGTTAAAAGGTTGCAAAAAATGAGGATTTCGCCACAATTTTTTAGATGAAAAAATTACTATTACTACTTACTTTATTATCTTTCTCAGTTGGGGCGCAGAATGCAGTAGAAGTTACGGAAAATGATACCGAACAAACCTTTGAACAAGAAAGAATAATTCCCCTCATCGATTCAGATGACTTTGTGGAATTTGGTAAAAGAATGCTTTTTGATGCTTCTCGTACCAAAAAAATTGCTCCCTCCTATGGAGCACCAGTATTTTCTTGGGATTTTGGAGATGAAACTAGGATGCAATGGGGAGAACAAATTGCTCATTCTTTTGTTCGTCCAGGACGTTATACGGTAACTTTAAAGGTTAGACAGGGGAGAGAAAGAGAAGAGCTAACTAAAGAAGTAATTGTTTTTGATACCCAAGGAATTCTAGTAGCAGATTCTAAAGTAGATGCGGAAGAGGTAGTCTTACAAGCTGGAGAGCATGGGATTTGGCTCAAAAGTATTCCCTACGAAAAAGCCGAAACTGGATTTTCCGCGGAAGAAGAATTTATTCGTCTAATGCAGGAGAATCTGGAATTTGTCCAAGAATCTAATGTCATCCTTTTTTATACTAAATCTGCAGCAGCCTTACAGGATTTTGCTCAGTTTTGGCGCAGATTATCCCCAGAAAAGAAATTTGATGTCAAAGAGAAGCTCTGGGTGCAGATATTTCCTGCTTCTCTAGATAAGGCGGCTAAGCTTACTCAGCCAATCTTCAAGATTCTTAAGCCAGATTACATTCTACTGACTCGCCCAGAAGCTTTAAATCCTATTTTTGAACAAACTAAAGATGGAGGAGGAATTATCGAAAAACTTAAATCACGGGAAATAGAATTCTGGATTATTGATGAAAGAACTTCTTCTTCTCCCTTACTAGTTTTTTCTAATCTAACTACCTACTTTGTTTCTAATGGAGTTTCCCAAAACGTAATTTACTTACTATTTGTAGTCCCTTTTATTGTTTTTGTTATTGCCTTTTTACGTCAGTTTGTTGGTGTTGCTACCTTCGGAGTCTATTCACCTCTAATGTTAGCTTTAAGCTTCTTGGTGTTAGGTCTTAAGTTTGGAGTGATCGTGTTTCTGATAGTAATGCTAGTTAGTTATCTAATTCGGATCTTTTTCGAAAAAGTAGAACTTTTATATATTCCCAAAGTTTCCTTACTTTTGAGCATGCTTTCTTTATCTTTCTTCTTAGTACTGGGATTAATGATTTATTTTGATTCTTCTCTTAATCTTACCCTGACCATCTTTCCAATGCTAGTGATGGCCACTTTGTCAGAAAAGTTCTTAGCTGCACAAGCTTCAGAGGGTATGCGTTATGCCCTTATTATCGCTGGGAAGACGGTAATTGTTTCTTTACTGGCCTATTTCTTAGTTACTTGGGGTTGGTTAGAGAATGCAATTTTGGCTCTACCAGAGATAATTCTTTTACCTATTTTGGGAAACGTTTGGTTGGGAAGATTTACGGGGTTACGACTAACAGAGTACTTTAAGTTTAGAGCTTTGTTTCGGGAGGATTCTTATGAAGAAGAATAAACTATGAATTTTATAAAAAAAGCTAGTGGTATTTTAGGAATAAATTCGCGCAACTTAGACTATATTGCGCGGTACAATTCTACGTCTCAAAAAAAACTGGCAGATGATAAAGTATTTACGAAACACTTTTTGGAGTCTCGGGGGATAGGAGTCGCTAAGTTATATAATGTTGTTCATAAGTATACCCAACTAACACCAGAATTCTTTAAGGCACTACCAGATGCTTTTGTGATTAAACCAAATAGGGGACTAGCGGGAGGGGGAATTATTGTTATTACCAGAAAGAAAGGAAAGTATTGGTATACCATTCAAGATAAGAGAATAGATGAAGAATTTCTGTATCGGCATTGTAGTGCTATTTTAGATGGAAAATATTCTATTTCCGGTGCTTACGACAAAGTCGTTTTCGAAGAACGTTTAGAATCACATCCAGACTTTCGGAAACTAACTGGATTTGGTTTACCAGATGTCAGGGTAATTGTCTTCAATATGGTACCAGTGTTAGCCATGCTTCGTGTTCCAACCTATGAGTCAGAAGGGAAAGCCAATATGGAATTAGGAGCAATTGGACTAGGAGTAGATATTGGTACTGGTCGAACGACCGGTGGAGCACATCATGATAACTTTGTTACCAAACTTCCCAATGGACAATCAGCTATTGGATTTAAGGTTCCTTTTTGGGATGAGATATTACTAGCTGCTTCTAAGATTCAACAGACCACTAAAGTTGGTTTCTTAGGTGCAGATTTGGGTATTTCTAAGACTGGAGTAAAGGTTTTAGAAATGAATGCTCGTTCTGGATTAAAGGTTCAGATTGCCAACCGTATTCCGCTCAAGACTAGATTAGAAAAGGTCGCAGACCTCAAGGTTCTAACCCCAGAAGATGGTGTGGAAATAGCTAAAACTCTTTTTTCCCAAACATCCAAATCCAGCAAAGCGGTGGATAATCACAGTGGAGCAAAACCAGTAGTTGGTATTACAGAATCTGTGGTTCTTAATTCAGAAAAACCACAAAATTTACTAGCTAGAATAGATCTAGCAGCCGAAACTAATATAATTAAGGATGAATTTTGTACAGGTTCTATTTTGGATGTTTCCATTCAGGGGAAAAGAGTGAAGCTTCCAGTAGAAAAGGGAGAAACTGGTGAAGTTGACTTGGTTCTAGCTGGACGATTCTTAACAGATTTCTTAATAGATCCGAACAAAAAAAGTGTTCATACAGAGTCACATGTCTTGTCTTCCCAATTAGACGAGCGGGTGATGCGTAATATTGATGAAAAACTTTGTGAGATAGATGAGCAAATAAAGCTCCTTTCTTATATTAATCCACGCAATCTAGAAGAACAGAAAGAACTGTTCTTATCTAATCCAGAATTTTCTCCCCGATTTTCCTACCGAGAATGTGATTTGAATTTAGAACAAATGCAACGGGACTTAAAAAGAATACCAGAGGTAGATCAGGAACTATTTTCTCTTTTTACGGGGAAAATACAGGAATTAGAGAATAAGATTTCTTTGATTCAATCTGTGGGGACAGGAGATTTTCAAAAATTCTCTGAGAAAACTTTTGTTAATGTTGGACAGCAGACCTATCGTTCGGCCTTAACCTTCCTAAAAAAAGAATCTCATAACCTAAAACTAGATGAGAGTGAAGAATTAGATTTAAAGGCGTCTATAGAAGTACTGCAGGATTTTCTCAAAAAACATAAGCTGTCTTTCTGGAAGATAAAAATCTTGGAGGACGGGGTAGTGGATATCCAGGTTACTAAACACAATACTATTCTTCTTAAGAAGGGAGCAACCTTTCGTTTAAATAGACTAAAGGCACTACTAGTTCATGAAATAGGGACACATGTTTTCCGTTTTGAAAATGGAAAACTCCAACCCTTCCGTATTTTTGAAAGAGGTACAGCCGGATATTTAAGAACAGAAGAAGGATTAGCTATTTGGAACCAGAATCAGTTGGGGTTAACCTTGGGAGAAAAATTTTTAAGACCAGCTTACCAGGTAGTAGCAATTCATTTAGCAAAACAAATGTCTTTTTGTGATTTGTTTCACTACCTAAAAAATACTTATGATTTAGAGGATGAGTTTGTTTGGCAAATGTGTGTGCGGGCCAAAAGAGGACTGCAAGATACTACGCATAAGGGAGCTTTTACCAAGGATGCTGTTTATTTTTTAGGACATCAGGACATCGAAAAGTTTGTAGAAGATAAAGGAAATATAGCAGACCTCTATGTCGGTAAAATTACAATAAAAGACTTAAAACTAGTTAAAAAAATCGAGAATCTAAAACCTGCTAAGTTTTTGTTGTAGCTACATTTGTTCTGGAATTTCTATCCCCAAAATTCCTAGTCCTTTTTCCAGTACTTCTAATACTTTTTGGGCCAAAGCGAGACGAGCTTGTTTGAGGTCATCTGTTTCGGCATTAAGAACAGAATTTTCGGCATAGAAGCTGGACCATTCTTGCGCTAGTTCTAAGAGATAAGTGACTAAGTAGGTAGGGTTCTTATTTTCTGCTGCTCTGTTTAATACTTCTGGAAATTCTAATACTTTAACTCCTAAAGGTTTTTCTGCTGTCCCTGGTACTCCATATCCAGCTCCAGGTTTTTCTTTCTTAAGGATCGATTTAGTTCTTACTCCGGCATATTGTAAATAAGGACCCGTGGCTCCTTCAAAGGCAAGAGATTTTTCCGGATCATAGGTAATAGTTTTTTTAGGAGTGGTGGTCAGTAGGGCGAATTTCCAAGCGGCATTCATGATTTGTTCTGCAGTAGCTTGGGATTTTTCTTTAGTAGTTTCTGGATTTCGTTTCTGGATTTCCTTTAGGGCTAAGGCAGAAAGAGTGTTCATGAGCATGTCTGCATCTACCACTGTTCCTTCTCGGGATTTCATTCGTCCGTGGGGGAGATTAACTAGTCCATAACTTAGGTGGCAAAGTTTATTTCTATCCAAAATTCCCAACTTCTCCAAACACAAGAATAGAACCTTGAAGTGGTAATTTTGTTCATCTGCTACGGTATAGATTAATTCATCTGGATGATTAAAGTCTTGATCACGAAGTGTAGCTACAGCTAAGTCTTGGGTAAGGTACACACTAGTACCATCTGCTCGCATGATTATCTTCTCATCTAAGCCTTCGTCACTAAGATCAATGGCGATAGAGCCATCTTCTTTCTTAAAAAACACTCCTTTACTTAGTCCTTCTTCGGCAATATCTTTCCCTTGCTGATAAGTTTCGGATTCGTAGTAGGATTTTTCAAATTTAATACCCTGTCTTTCGTAAGTTTTAGCATGTCCAGCTAAAGTCCAGCCATTCATTTTTTTCCACAATTTATGCACTTCTGTGTCTCCATCTTCCCATTTAACCAGCATCTCTTGGATTTGTTCTTTAAGGGAAGGATCTTTTTTTAATTCTTCTTCAAATTTTATGTAATAACGTCCTACAAAAAAGTCTGGACTTTCATCAGTTTGTTCTGGAGTCTCATTATTACCCCATTTTTGGTAAGCCAGCATACTTTTACAGATGTGTACTCCTCGGTCATTGATAATATTTACCCGATGTACTTTAGCTCCTACTGCTTCTAGTAAGTTACTCATAGAAATACCTAGGGCATGATTACGCATATGTCCGAGGTGTAAGGGTTTATTAGTATTGGGACCAGAAAACTCTACGACAATATTCTTATTCTTTAGGAGGTCTGTAGAAAGGGGAGTTTTGAATACTTCATCAAAAAAAACCTCGTTTTTGAAGAACAGATTAAGGTAGGGACCGACAATTTTGGTTTTTTCTACTAAGGGGCATTTGTTTAGTAGACGATCGACTTCTTTAACCATGCTTTTGATATGCATACCTTTTTGAGACCCTCTTACTACTTTATGTATATCTGTTTCTTCAAAAACTTTTGGTTTAGATATATTTTCTTGAGCAGATTTCAATACGGGAGAATTTTTAGATAGCTTGAAGACATTTATAGCCAAATCTCCATCTTGTCCTTTCGGGACAGGAGAAAATTGAATATTAGCATATTCTTTTCCGAGGAATTTTAGTATTAAGTCTTGCATCATTAGGGAGTTTAGTGATTTTAAGAAAAAAGGGTAGGGGCGCTTTGTAAAGCGCCTCTACCAAAGTTCTTCATGTTTTTTTTGGTGTTGGAAAGAAATCTTTTGTGCCAGATTATAGATTTCTATAAATCCAGCGGAAGCATTTTGATTAAAAGTTCCATTTTTATCAAAAGTAGCTAAGTTTTTATCCAGAAGAGAATACTTAGATTCAAGAGTTATTATCTCGATGTTTCCCTTATAAAGTTTTACTTTTACAGTTCCAGACACCTTATTGTTTTGACTTTCTATGTAATATTTTAGGTGTTGCATGATAGGATCGTACCATTTAGCAGTATAGGTTAAATAAGCCCATTTACTATCTATGAAGTTTTTCATTTCGTTTTCTTCTATGGTGGACACAAGCTGTTCCAAATTCTTATGAGCGGCAACTAAAATACTGGCAGCTGGTTGTTCATAGACACCCCTTACTTTTAAGCCAGTTATTCTGTCTTCGATCATATGTAGAATTCCTACTCCATGAGCTGCACCAATTGTATTAAGCTCTGAGATAATATCTATCAAGGATTTATTCTTATCATTGAGAGCAATAGGGATTCCTTTATAGAACTCAATTTTTATGACCTGATTTCGGTAGCAAGCCTTTTCGGGGACAGTGCACCATTTAAGGATCCTTTCAATAATAGGAATCTTTTCGGTTTCTTCTATTTCGGCACCCTCTGAGGTATTACCCCAGATATTCTCGTCATGGGAGTAAGGAGATTCGTCATTTTGGGTAATAGGAATATTGTTCTTTTTGGCGTATTTTATTTGCTCATTTCTGCCCATAGACCATTCTCTCACAGGAGCAATGGTTTTTAGAGTGGGATTAAGCGTGGTAATGTAGCTTTCAAATCTAACCTGATCATTTCCTTTTCCCGTGCAGCCATGGGCAATAACTGGACAGTTATGTTCTTTAGCCATTTGAACGGCAATTTTGGCAATGATTACTCTTCCCAGAGGGCAACTGAGAGCATATCCTCCCTGATAATCTGCATTGGCTTTGATAGCTAAAGAAAGCAATTCATTAGCAAATTCTTCTTTGGCGTCATAGAGGATTATTTTCGTTGCTCCAAGGTCTGTGGCCTTTTTAAGAATTTCAGCAAAGTTATTATTTTTCTTTCCAAGATCAACAGTTAGGGTAATAACCTCGCATTGGTAGTGTTCCTGAATCCATTTCAGTAGAATACTGGAATCAAGTCCGCCGGAGTAAAGAAGAATACATTTCTTGAATTCTCCTTTATGAGCTTCATGTGAAGCGATTTTTTTATAATCGGTAGTAGTTTTCATGATTTAGAGTTTTTAGAAAATATCCCGCTCAAGATTCGAGCGGGTCGTATAAAAAAATCCCGCTCGGAGTTAAGCGGGTAAGTTATTAATTTTATGATTCAAAAGTATTACCCGCGTTGCGGGCGCCGACGAAGATTAATAATTACGTTAACTTTTGAATTCATCATTAGGAAACTTAAGCAGGGAAATTCTTTTGTCAAATTTTTTTTAATTATCACTTAAATTTTTAGTAGCTCTTCAATTACTTTATCAAAATAGAATTTTAATTCTCTTTCGGTAATAGTTTCTTTTTGGCTTTTGTGATAAATGCACAAAGGGACTATTAGATTTTTTTTCTTATACAAATAAAAATAGGACCGAAATCCTCCGGATTTCCCTTTTGGATAATCAGAGCTTTTAATTCTAACCTTATAAATTCCTTTTCCAATATGTACTTCGTTATCTAAATCCAGGATTTTAAATTTATCTAATAAATCATTTTTTACATTGGGGAATTTTTTCTTTAATTTTTTTAGTTGTTTCTTAAATATATTTGTAAAAAATATTTTCATACTATTAGTTTAGATTTCCTTTAATTGTTCTTCTGCAGAAGGTAAATCACCTAAGTCGGTTTTATCTAGTAGTTTATTTAGTACTTCTATGGAATTGTCTAAAAAATTTTGCTTGGTAAGTAGGTAATATTTAATCAGAAAATTAAAAGTAGCAGTTCTATTACCCAGTCCTTCATATTCTTTGATTAAATCTAATTCTTGAGGAATTTTTTCGTTTACTTTCATAATGAGAGTTTTCATGATTTTTTATTAAATCACCTTAATTATATATTTTTTATATAAATAAGGCAAATAAAAATTATTCTAATCTTTTAGAATAATAATTCGGGAGAGGTTACTTTTAATACAGTATAACACACATAGGCAAGATATAGCATAATAAAGAAATAACCAGTTTTCTTGTGAATCGTAAATCTATTAACTAAAAATATTAACAAAACAAGAATAACACTTAAAAACAGGAAGATACTAGATGACCAAAGAGATCCTTTTTCTACGGTAAAATCCTTACCACTAAAAATAATCCAAATCAGCCAAGGGCATCCCAGACCAATGAGGATATTAAAAGTATTGCTTCCTAGGGCATTACTTACAGCCATATTCTTATACCCGTGACGAGCGGCAACAATGGAGGATAGTAAGTCTGGGACGGAAGTCCCTACGGCTAAAATTGTTAGGGCAATAATTGCTTCTGGAACATGTAGGCCTCGGGCTATAAAAACTCCTAAATCCACCATTATCCAACTCAAAGCAGCGATATATACTAAGGAGAGAAGGAATGTTATAATATAACGATTTGGGTGTTTTTGAAGGTTGGGAAGAAGATAGGACAAAATTAGTAATACAATTTTTCTTATTTGTCTCCACAGCCAATTATTTTTTGAAGATTGTTCCTCGGTAGTTTTTTCTGGTGAAGAAAAAGCAGCATCATTGGTAGGTACCCATTTTTTCCAATTCATTAAAACCCAAAGGTAGAGACCATAGACTATGACATACAAGAGGGCTTCATTTTGGGTAATTGTTCCATCTGAAAAAGTAAATAACAAAACGATTAGGGAAATTATATAAAATCCTAGATCACGAATAATTATCCGCCAACTTAGAATTGCTTTAGCCACTAAAGCAGAGGCACCGATAATAACTAAAAGGTTAAAGAGTGCAGATCCGACAATTGTCCCTACACCGACACTCTCTGCACCCACCTTGAAGAGTGCAATAATAGCGGTAAAGAATTCTGGAGCACTAGATCCTGCAGCCATTAAGGTTGCTCCGGCTACATCATCTGGAATATTTAGTTTTTTTCCAATAGAAGCTAAACTTTCTATGAAATATTTATCACATATTTCGGACATAACATAGAAAATCAAAACAAGAAGAACAAAGGCTAGGGTAATAATCATTAGAAGTGATAAGTTTGTGACAATAAAGGTATCATGAATATTAATGGTGCTCGGGGCGGGACTTGAACCCGCACGTCCTTAAAGGGACAAAGGATTTTAAGTCCTTCGTGTCTACCATTCCACCACCCGAGCAAATAAGGACTAGTTAATTTGGAGGCGCCACCCGGAATCGAACCGGGGTAAAAGGCTTTGCAGGCCTCTGCGTCAGCCACTCCGCCATGGCGCCGGATTTTTAAAAAGCGTGGGAAGTTTATGTTTCTTAGGCCTTTTTGTCTAGTTCAAAAAGTGATAGGTTATTTTCGATGAAAATAAGATTATTTTTCTTTGGTAAACAAACGGAAATCACTGAACGAGAACAGGAACTTATTAAAAGAATTGGTTTTCGGTCTCAGATAGAAGTGGTAGCCATTCCTCAAGCTGGTATTAAAGAAGACAAGAAGTGTAAAGAAAAAGAAGCAGAGAAATTATTAGAGAAAATAGATAACAAGGATTTTGTTATTGCTTTGGATGAAAAAGGAATAGAAATAGATTCTTTATCTTTCTCTAAAAAACTAAAAGATTATTTAGTGGAGCAGGGGACGGTTAATCTAGTCATTGGGGGAGCTTATGGTTTAGATCAGAAAATCATAGATAGAGCTAATCGAAATCTTTCTTTAGGAAAGATGACTTGGACTAGAGACTTAGCTCGTCTAATGACTCTAGAACAGCTTTATAGAGCTTTAGAGATAGATGGAGGAGGGAATTTTCATAAGTGACCCATATTGACTTTTATTAAAAAATGTATATTTAAGAGTAAACTGTTCTTTTTAACTTTATGATGAAAGGGATATATCGTGAGATATCTGATGGCTGTTGTTGTAATATTGTTAACGTTTGCAGATTGTGATAATGCTGTAAAAGATAAGGTAATATTTGAAAAAGAGGTGGTGTATCAAGGTATATATCCATCTTCCCCTGTAGAATAGATGATGAGGTTAGTTTTAATCCTCATTATCTAAATTGTAGAGCAGTTCGGGCGACTTTAATCGGTCGCCTATTTTTTTAAGAAAGCTTCTATAAAGATTTCTATATCTCCATCAAAGACCTTATCAGGATTATTATGTTCTGTATTTGTACGATGATCCTTCACTAGCTTGTATGGTTGGAGAGTATAAGTTCTAATTTGCGAACCAAAAGAGTTTTCCATGAGTTCACCACGTAACTCTTCGAGTTTTTCGGCTTGTTGTTCTAGTTTTAATTGTAATAAACGAGATTTCAAAACTTTCATAGCACTCTGTTTATTTTGTAGTTGAGATTTTTCATTTTGACAGGTAACCACAATATCTAGGGGTAGGTAGGTAATACGTACCGCACTATCTGTGGTATTTACACTTTGACCTCCGCAACCAGAAGCACGGAAAACATCTACTCTGAGGTCTGTTTCTGCTATCTCTAATTCAGTATCATCTTCCACTTCTGGTAGAATTTCTACTCTAGCAAAAGATGTTTGCCGGAGGTTTTTAGCATTAAAAGGGGAGAGGCGGATAAGACGATGGACCCCATGTTCTGATTTCATCATTCCGTAAGCCATTGGGCCAGAGATTTCTATCGTGGCGGATTTTAGACCAGATTCAGAAGGGGACTCATCTAGGATTTGGGTTTTCCAGCCTTTATTTTCTACAAAGCGTAAATACATTCTTTCTAATATCTGTGTAAAGTCTTCTGCATCTTGTCCACCATTACCAACGTGTAGGGAAAGAATAACGTTACCATGATCATATGGCCCAGAGAGTAATAATTCAGTTTCTCCTTGAATAAATTTTTTGTTCAAGAAATCTATTTCTTTTTCTAATTCACTTAGTTCTTGGTCACTAGCAATTTCTATTAGCTCTGGGATATCTGAGAGAGAATTAGCCACTTCCTCCCAATTTTTAATGAATGTTTCTAGATGAGAAGCTTTTTGTGATACCTTTTGTGCCTTATCTGAATCATCCCAGAAGCCACTTTCTTCCATTTGTGCTTGTAGCTCTTTGAGTTTTTGGCGTTTGCTATCTAAGTTTAAAGTAGATTTTATACTTTGAAATTTTTCTTGGAGTTCTTTAGTAATATCTAAAAGGTCTTTTTTCATTATTCTAATTTTAGAGAATAGTTTTTAATTTTAAAAGAAGCACCCTTAAAGGCGCTTCTTTTAGTTTTGTTATTAATTATCAACGTAGTTTCTTTCGCAAGAAAGCAGGAGTCTCTAAATCATTTACTTCTTCCCTTTCTCCGCCAATGGAGAAAGCCTGACGCATTAGAGAGGCATGTCCTGGTTTCTTTTTGTCAGTTTCAGAAAATCCAGTAGCAATTACGGTAATTTTCATTTCTCCGGTGTAGTTTTCGTTGATTACGGCACCAAAGATGATGTTGGCATCTGGGTCGGCAGCTTCGGTAATTACCTTAGCAGCTTCATCTACTTCGTACATAGAAAGATCATCTCCGCCAGTAACATTAAATAGAATTCCTTTAGCACCTCTAATTGACTGATCTAGTAACGGAGATTCAATAGCAGCTTTAGCAGCATCTGTGGCTCTGTTTTCTCCAGCACCGTAACCAATACCCATTAGAGAAGTACCAGCTTCTTTCATAATGGTTCTGACGTCAGCAAAGTCCACGTTAATTAGTCCGTGGAGAGTAATTAAGTCGGCAATACCTTGAACTCCTTGTCTCAATACCTCGTCTACTACAGAGAAGGCATCTGTTAGAGGAGTTTTACGATCAATAATAGAAAGGATTCTGTCGTTAGGAATGGTAATTAGGGTATCAACATTTCTTTTTAGTTCTTCAAAACCAGCTTCGGCTTTCTTCATTCGTTGGGCACCTTCAAAGGAGAAAGGCTTAGTAACTACAGCCACTGTCAAAGCACCAAGTTCCTTGGCAACACTAGCGACAATAGGAGCTGCTCCAGTACCTGTTCCTCCCCCAAGACCACAAGTAATGAAGACCATGTCTGCTCCCTTAAGAGATAGTTTTATTTCATCAAGAGATTCTTCAGCAGAACTTTTACCAATTTCTGGATTAGATCCAGCCCCCAACCCTCGTGTTGCATCTCGTCCAATGTGGACTTTAGCTTCGGCTTTATTGTGGTATAGAGCTTGGGCATCCGTGTTGATAGAAATAAAATCAACATTAGCAAAATCAGAAGAGATCATGCGGTTGATAGCATTGTTACCCCCTCCACCAATACCAACTACCTTGATAGTAGCTACAGGAGATATCTCAGGGGTATTTTCCTGAGATTGAGAACGAACTTCCGTTCTTGCTTCTTTCTGGATATCGACAGCCGATTGTAGGAGGTCTTTCATGGGAAAGGGTGGGTTAAGAGGGAAAAATTTAAGGGGTCAATTTATTATATTATAATATGCTAAGGAATTAGCTTCTTAAAGAACTTAGGTAAAGAACCAAAAATCTTTTTGAAATCAAAATCTAAGAAATTATTAGTAGTTCCATAACGATGACCAAAATGTAGTAAGCCAATAGCATTAGCAAAACTAGGATCATCTACACGATCTACCAAACCTTCTATATCTCTTGGAAAACCAAGTTGGACCGGAAGTTGTAATGAGTCTCGGGCTAGATCTACTACGCCAGGAATCTTTACCGATCCACCACAAAGAACAGCACCTGCTGGCAACATGCCATCTCGGCCAATATTCATTAGCTCTTCTCTGACCATACTAAAGATTTCGTGGTAACGAGCTTCAATAATAGTGGCCACTTGTTTTTTAGAGACAACGTGAGCATCTGTCTTAGAAATTTGAGATAAATCTATTTCTTCGCGATCACTAATGTCTTTAGGTAAACAAGTACCATATTCTATTTTTACTTTTTCTGCAGTGTCGATAGCGCATCGCAGTCCAATGGCTAAGTCGTTAGTAACATGTTCTCCACCAATAGGAATTACTGAAGAGTAGAGGACAGTACCTTCTTCAAAAACAGCAATGTTGGTGGAACCAGAAGCAATTTCAATAAGAACTACTCCCAATTCTTTTTGTTTCTTGTCGAGTACTGCTTCGCTACAAGCTAAACTTGAAGGAACTATTTCTTCGGTATCTACACCAGTTTCATATAAACATTTTTCTAGGTTCTTAATAGCTGATGTGTGTCCGGCAATGATATGAGCTTCTACTTCTAATCTAATTCCAGACATTCCTACTGGGTATTTAATTCCGTGCTGAGAATCAATGGAAAAACTCTTAGGGATAATTCGTAATATTTCTCTATTAGCAGGAAGAGAAACTGCTTTAGCAGCATCTAAAACTCGATCAACATCTTCTTCTCTAATTTCTGATCCAGATCCGTTTATGGCTATTACTCCTTTAGAGTTATAAGTTTCTACATGTGGTCCGGAAAAACCAACGAATACTCGGTGAATAGGTTCTCCACTCATTCTCTCTGCGTCTTCTAAGCTAGTGGTGATATTAGAAATAGCTTCATCAATATCAGTAACTAGTCCTTTACGTATTCCTCCAGAAGGGGAAATACCAGCTCCGATGATATTTATAAGGTTTTTCTTGTCTTCGACTAGACCTACAATAGTTCGGATCTTGGATGACCCGATATCTAGGGAAACGATTGTTTTTTGGTTACTCATGGGGATGAAATTCCTAAAAAAGAAGAGCTTCGTATCAAGGTTGAGATTATCAAACAAAAATAAATCGTGCAAATATTTTTTTCTACTAAGGCACTCTGGAACTATTTTTTTGAACAATCTTAATGGCTTTTTGATTGACTTCCTATTCTTGTGTAAGCAAATAAAAAAAGTCCAAGAAACAAAAAATGTGTTCAACGGGAAAGCGATAAGTTCGTTAAAAAATAAGTACTTTTATTAAAATAATCTGTTTTTTAAAAAAACAAGGTTAATTAAAATAATCAAAAAAGACACATTTGGTCTTCTAGAGTGTCTTTTTTAGAGTCCTTTTTTTGTTCTATGTGTCTTGGTTGATCAAAATTTGTGATCAATTTTTGATAACGATTTAACAGAGAAGAGAACTTCATCTTTTCAAAAAAAGCAGTGGTGATTTCTTCCTGGAAGGAAAATTTTGGGGCACTCAGATCTAATGGTACATCTGTTTTTATGGTAGCTAATTTACGACATTTTGTAGCTTGTTCTCTGTGGTCCTGAAATTTTTCTCTTACCTTTTCTGGGAGGTCGTCTAGATGTTCGTAGATACCATCTAGGTTCTTGAATTCTTGCAGGAGTTTACTGGCAGTTTTAGGGCCAATACCGGGTACTCCTTTGTAGTTGTCAGAGCTATCACCAATAATGGCTTTGTAGTCAATTATCTGATCAGGATCAATTCCATAACGAGCTTTGGTTTCTGCTGGTCCATAAAGGATAGGAATTTTGCCGTTAAATTTTAGAAGTGTAATGTGGTCAGAGACAAGTTGCAGAAAATCTAAATCAGCACTTAATATCTTCACTTCGCCTTCCTTAGCTAATTTGGTAGCTAGTGTGCCAATAAGATCGTCTGACTCGTAACCATCTAGTTTAAGAGCCGGAATATTAAAACTGGCTAGTAGTTCGTCTATATAAGGAATTTGAGCATAAAAGTCGTCAGGGGCTTTTTCTCGTTGTGATTTATATTCTTCGTCTAATTCATGACGGAAAGTTTTAGCACGGGTGTCGAAAGTAACTAGTAAAGTATCTGGACGGAAATTATCTATGACATTCAGAAGAGAAGAAGCAAATCCGTAGACCATTCCAATAGGAATTCCTTCCCAAACAGGAATAAAGCCCTTAGCTATACCATGGTAGGCACGGTGCATCAGAGAATTTCCATCGATTAAAATAATAGTTTTCATGGGTTGGCAATAGATGTTGCTCGACTTTTCCTTTTTTCTCAGGTACAATACCTCGATTTAATTTTTGCTTCAAATGAGTTCTACCTTGAGTCCTAAAAATCATAATTGCATGGCTTCTAAAACTAAGTTGTTTCAGGTGGGGATGATCCTCCCAATTACTAAGGATAAGAATTCAGAACTCTTTTTGAGATCTTTGGAAGCAATGTGTGAACTTGGTTTCCAAGTTTCAGCGTTAGCGGAAGGAGACATGGAGGCCCAAAGTATTTGTTTCGAAATTGCCCAAAAGTATCCCGCCAATTTCCAGATTGTAGAAAGTCTACCTAAAAATAGAGAACAAATTATGAAGAAAGTAAACATTCTACTATTTCCAGATTTTCCTAGTGATAAGGTTCTGAAAGAAGTCGTAAAGGAAGGTATTATTCCTGTGCTTCCTAAAGGGGGTAAATTTCAGAATTTTGATCCCCAAAAGGAAAGTGGTAATGCTTTTACATTCTCTAAGAATAATTTTTGGGAATTTTTAGCGGCAATAATTAGAGCTTCTGAAAACTTTAAGTTCTCTTATGATTGGCAGAATTTACAGAAGAACATCAAAGAAACAGAAGTTTAAATCTGTTCTTACTGGTGCACGAGGAGAGACTCGAACTCTCACGCCTTATCAGCACTAGTTCCTAAGACTAGCGTGTCTACCATTCCACCACTCGTGCTAAACTTCAAAAAGCGCGAGCATTGTAAGACAGAATAATAAAAATATCAATCTAGAGTTCCATCAAGTCTTTCACCTTTCCAACCTCGCCTATTAGTTATTTCGTGTTTAACCTTAACTCTTTTCTGTGATTGAAATTCTCGCCAGTATCTGACTTCGCCTGGATCATTTTTTACTGGACGTTGATTCCAGAAACTTTCTCCAGATAAGTATCCTTCTCTATCCATTTCGGTGGAGCCCATGATGGGAGTTCGACGACGACCAGTTTCAGCAATCCTGCTCTGATACTTTTCTACTCTAGTTGGACCTTGCTTTAAGGCACCTTTGTTAGCTACTCGTGCTTTATATCTAGCATAAGACTGTTTATTGTCGTAGTTTGGTAGTTTGGAAACAGCTCTTATACTAAAGAAAGAAGTTCTATTTTTTTCATCTACTTCGGATCGAGAATCATCACTTTCTTCTTTTATAAATTCAGTTTTTCCAAGTCTAAGGTTACCAGATTGTTTTCCTTTACGACGTGGAGCTTGTATTTGGGCTTTTTTTCTTAACGTTTCTGCTCGCATTTTACTTCTTCTATCTATTACGTCACTAAGACTCTGACCAAAACTTTTTGGTTTTATGAGATCACAGGAAGAGATGGTTTTCCAATTAGAAGGAATATCACAGGGGGTGGAGAACACCTGACATACTCCCAATGGACTAACAGCAGGAGTCATAACTTGGATACAATAATCAGAAAGGGGTTCATCATCGGCAGCAAAAGCTGGAGAAAATAAAACGAGACCGAGAAGGATAGCTAATTTTTTTATGTTTGTTTTATTATATTATAATGTAGTAGTAATTTATTTGAAACGATCACAATTGCCACGACCAAGTTTCATGCATATGCGATACTTTAAGCTAGATCCGGATGATGATGAGGAGCTACTAGAATTGGAAACAGAGGAGCTATTACTTCCGCCTTCCTTTTCCCTTAAACGATTTTGCCAAAGGCTCAGTTCGCTTTGTAGATCCCTAATCTTATTTTTTATTTCTGTTAATGACCAAGAAGTAGAAGAGGAGGAGGTAGTAGTACTTGAACTACTAGAGCTACTAGAACTTGAAGTACTACTGGAAGAAGTGGTATCTGTCGTACTACTTGTGGTATCTTCCTCTGGCTGAGTATTTGTACCTCCTACATAGGCGGTTACAAAAGAATGATCTTTAATTAGGCCTCTTTCTTGGAGACGTTCTATTCTAGCTATCTGGGAAGCGGAAAACTTTTTCTTGGTGGTGAAAGTTTCCATAGCTGAATCGCCAAAATTTTGTTGTTCTCCGGCTACATTTTTGTAGAAATATGGTTTAGCATAGTAAGTTTTTTCTGGGGTTAATCCGGCAACTTTACCACTGGTAATATCTTGTCCTGTTTTAAGTTCTACGAGTGGATTAGAGAAACTTGCTGTTTCTGAAACAAGAATCTTTATACCATCAAATTCACTCTTGATTAAGTCTGGTCTAGACCAAGAGAAGGTAGCGTAGGTGTCATAGGGAGCTACTCTGAGTTTTCCAAATTCAAAACTAGATCCATCACTAGAATTGTTAGCAATGATTGGATCATTAGATTCCAAAACTTCTACGTCTCCATCTAATTGATCGTGTTTGAATTTAAATTTATAAAGCTTGGAACCATTAGATAAAATAGTAGTACGTCCATCTTTGAGGTAAGTGTAAACCCTAAGATAATAAACTTCATTAGGTTCGAAGGTCGCAGTTCTTACATTCAGAAAATTCGTACTAGTTTTAGTATACTGTCTGATGTTAGCTATATCTTGGTTAGTCATTTTATTTTGATTTGAATCCCACTGAATGGCGTAACCATTTGTCTGATATAAAATAGTATCACTAAGAGCGTCCCATTCAATAATGGTAGTACTTTCGGCTGGACGAATCTCCACATTTGTAATTTCTGCTGCCTGAGTATTAAAAATAGGCCAGAAAGTGGCTGCTACGATACCGAGAAATAGAAATCGCTTCATTTTTATTTTTGTTTAAGAAGTATCACTTAATTATTATCGAACATATCGAAAAAACGTGACATAAGAAATTTAGTTTTTTTAAAGAGAATCGTCAAATTCTTTTCTTTTAGTTGGACAGAAGAAAATTATTGTCTAACCAACGTGCTTTCCAAAAAGGCCAGATAACAAATTCGGCTTTTCCTTTAATAAATTTTTTGGGAACAAAGGGGGTGTGGGCTCCATCACATCCAGAGACACTATAGCATTGACGGGCATCGAGACTTTCTGGTCTATTGTCTCCGAAGAGCAAATAGTGTCCTTCAGGAACTATAAATTTATCTTTTCCCTTACTTCTAGTCCGACCTTGGTCTTTAGGATAGAGATACGGTTCGTCTAATTTTTGTCTAGTGACTTCTTCATTAGTGAGATAAATTTTCCCTTCTTCTATTTCTATAATATCTCCTGGAACACCTAGAATTCGTTTAATGTAGTGGATTTTTTTATGTGGTGGACGAAAGACGGTAATTTCTCCTCTTTTTGGCTCTCTAATGAAGTTAAAAACAAATTCGTTTACAAAGATAAATTCACCTTTACCATATTCACATTTATCTTGCAGAACATTAAGAGTGGGGCACATAGAAGGTCCGGAAACTCGGAAAAACTGGAAGATATAAAATCTAATGAATAATACCAGACCAATTAGAATTAGGGTCTCAATAATAAAACTCGTCCAAGTTTGATCTTTATCTTTAATCATTTTCTGGCGGAGTGTACTTGAAAACTTTTTCTGGTACAATATTTTTAGATGCACATTACAAAATTCAGTACTTGGAAGAGACTTGGATTTGGTAGTTTCCTTCAGGAAGATGAAGGGGTAGCCAAAGTATTTCGTCGCCCCTTGTTTTTTGTTGTCCAAAGAATGATTTTGTGGGGAGCTTTGTTGGGAGGACTTACTTGGGGTGCTTGGTTTTTTTTACCACCGGATCTGTTTTGGGCTTGGTGGGGACTTGGGGCACTGACAGGTTATAAGTTGTTAGCAATTTTTTGTCATTGGTACGTAAATGGTATTGTGATGACTACCGACAATGTTATTGATGTGGAATGGCCCCGCTTTTTTGAGAGACGCTGTACTAGGGTAGACTATTGGGATTTGGATGAAATAGAGGTGGAGAGGGTCGGCATAAAATCCTTCATCTATAACTATGGTACTTTGAGATTACAGAAATATGGGGGAGAACTTCATGCTATCCATATGATTTATCGACCAAATAAAGCAGCAAGAATTATAGAGAAATATAGAGAGCAGATGGTAGATGCTAAAAACTTTACCGAAGAATCAGCTCTCAAAGACCTTATTACTAAACTAGTGAGAACTCATGTCCGAGATCATGGGCAACCAGAACGTCCGGATAAAGAAGGCAGAAGATCAAATAAAGAAGAAATACCAAAGAAATCTTTTATAAAGAATGTCTTTAAACCGCAAACAACTTCGATAGAAGTTGAGAAGGAATTAGATGATGAAGGGGGAATAGAGATTGATTTAGATAGTGATAAATAGATTTTGACTTAAAACAAGTTTTAGTATATAATTACAAATCCTTTCGTTTTTTCTAAACTTATAACTTTCGGTTATCAAGTTGGAAAGGAAAGGATCAGCTCTTTTAGTTCTCTTACATTACTTTATTCACGTTTTACCTCTATTAAATTTAATATTTGCGGTTGATGTCCGAAATGAGTTTTCTTAAGAATAAGGAAGTTTTTATCGGACATTAATTCAAATGAAATTAAATTTAATCTATAGAGGATTATCATGAAAAAGAGAATTTGGACATCTGCTTTACGTTTTATTTTATGGCCATCTTTATACTTTCTTGCCCCAGAGATTGGGGAATTTGTAGAAAATATATGGTTAGGCACGGATCCCTCATTGCTTGATCGCGTTGTGGGTCGTGTTGTACACAATGAAGCGTACTATCAGATCATATCATGGTCCCATGCTGCACTAGGAGCAATGTGCTACGAAGCAGTAATCCTTGTTTCAAGGATTTGGGGGCGTTTGACGAAGAGAAGCTAAATAAGCTGTTAAGTGGCGCCGGATTTATAATCCGGCTCCCTCTTTTTATTTTAGCAAATAAGATTGACAAAACAAATAAAAGTTATTATAATCTAATTATTCTTTTATTCCTTCTAAATTTGTGATTTTATTCAATGAGTTTAGGGAAAGAAGAATAAGCTCTTTTACTCTCTTATTTATTTTTCTTCGGATTCCTTTTTGATGTCCGCAATGAGTTTTCTTTATTCCTGAAGAAGACTCTTCGGGGACATCAAATATGAGGGAAACATGAAGAAAAAATCTAGACAGCAAAAAGTTTGGATTGCTGTTGTTCGGTTGAGCTGGGTTTTTCTGTTTGCTTTAGTAGAGATATTCTTCTTTGATTCATCTTTACTAGATGCGACAGTTCAGAGTCAACTTCCAACAACCGTTCCAGACTTTGATTCCCTCAAAATGACACTTGAAATAAGTGTTGTATTGATGGGAGTCATGTTTGAGTTTTTCCGTTTTGCTCTTCTGCAGAAACAATTGCAGAGAAATAAACGGAAAAGAAAAATAGTCCTTCGGACTATTGTTATAAAAAGAGCAGTGAGAGCATACTAAAAGTCAGCAGATCACTATTACGACCTGCTGGCTTTTTTCCTATTTAAATTAAAATTATCTTAAAAATATTTGACCTCCTTCTTGTTTTGACTAATACAGGAACGCTCTTTTTTAGAGCCTGATCCGCATAATACGCATTTATTGCAGTAGGTGTGGCAGAAATAGCTCTTTGAGAAATTCCTAATAAAACGAATTAGATTGTTTTGTTTCTTTATTTAGGAGGCAGGATAATCTAATTCGTTTACAAAAAACTGAGGTGATACATGAAACGTAGTTTATGTTTTATGCTCTTATTGTTAATCTTCTTGGGATGTGCTCCCAATCCTTTAATGAAGGATGAAGGAGTAGACCGAGAAGATAATCTTTGGGAGCAAAGAGAGTCTATAGTCCTAGATATTTCGCAAAGAGAAAGTCAGGATCGTAGGCTAATTGACCTTACAAATGCTCTTTGGGTAGAGGTCAAAAAAGAGAGGCTGAAGACTTGGGATATTAAGGATCTCATTGCCTTAAGAGATATGGTGGAAGAAAGGGATTCTTTATATAACGATTTAATAGCGTTGAAACAAAATGAATCTCGCAAAAGGAGAGATCTGACAAAATCTATTATGGAAATAGATCGTGGTATAGAGAATTTCGTTAATACAAAGGATATGGAATACGAAATCAAGAGACTCATGGAGGGAAGTTCTCGATAAGAGTGTGGCCGGAATTTATTCCGGCCACTTTGATATCCTTATAAAACTACCTAGAATATAGAAGATGGAATTTATACAATCTATTTTCTTAGGAATCTTGCAGGGATTTACAGAGTTTTTACCAATTTCTTCTAGTGGACATTTGTTTTTGGCAGAAGAGTTTTTGGGACTGGTTCCAGATCTTCATTTTGAGATTTCCTTGCATGTCGCCTCTTTGGTAGCGGTACTGATTATATTTCGTCATCGGATTTGGTCTATATTGAGAGGACTTGGTTCGACATGTCTTATTTGCGTCGGAGATAAAAAAGAGGGGGTATTGGGATGGAAGTTATTTGTAGCTTCGCTAACGACAGTTCCTGTTGCACTACTTCTTAAGTCTCAATTCGAATTCTTTCGGACGGTGGAGATGGTGGGAATAACCTTAATTATTACCGGAATTTTGATTTTCTTTTCCGAGAAATTTCGGCCAGAGAAAATCAGGGATTTTTCCTGGTGGATAGTTGTTATTTTAGGTCTGGTGCAGGGGATTGCGGTCTTGCCTGGTATTTCTCGGGCCGGTGTTACTATTTCTTTTCTTATTCTTTTGGGAATAAATAGAAAACATGCCGCCGAAATTTCTTTCCTACTAGCAATTCCCACTATCATTGGTGCACTAGTATTTTCTTTAGGAGAAGGCGGATTTATGTTTAGTTCGGCGCAGTTTATTGGTTGTCTAGCTTCTTTAGTGGCTGCAATTCTGGCTATAAAATGGATGATGAAATTAGTACAAAAGAATTGGATTTGGTTTGCACCATACTGCGTGGTAGCAGGAATAGTAGTTTCACTGCTTGTTTAGTTAGTATGTTATAATATAACGATGAAAATAGTTTTAGCTTCGAGTTCGGAAAATAGAAGACGTCTTTTTGATCGGATGGGTTTTGTTTATGAAATAGCTCCTCCTGCCTTTGAAGAACTAACTAATCAGAAGTTGTCACCTAAAGCGCAAGTCCAAGAATTTGCCCTAGAAAAAGCTCGTTCTGTTTTCCACAAGTTTTCCACAGAGAAAGATGTTTTAATCATGGGTTTTGATTCTCTTATTGATTTCCAAGGAACTTCAGTGGGTAAGCCTCGTACTAAAAAAGACGCTTTAGAGATGATTCAGAAGTTTAAGGGAAAAGAGCAGGCAGTTGTAACTGGAATAGCTATGGTAGGAAATTTTAAGGGAAAGTATTTTGAAGCTACTGAACAAGAAACTACCAAAGTAAAATTTCGTTCTGACATTACTAACTGTCAGATTAGAAAGTATCTGGAGTTTGGAGATTGGGCAGGGAAGTGTGGTTCTTATTCTATTTTAGGAACGGGGATATTTTTTCTAGAACCTTTTAATGGAGATTTTCAAAATATCGTAGGAGTGCCAATATTTAAGATGCACGAAATGATTAGAGCCATCACTAAAAAATCTCCCATCTCTGTTTTAACTCCTAAGAAGTAGGATTATTTTCCTAAATATTTTTCTAGTTTTTGTTGCATTCCGGAATTCATTCCTCCTTCCATTAGACTAGAAAGGTCGAAGTTTTCCATGTTAGGAAGTCCACCAGTAATTCCTCCCAACATATTATTCATTAGCTTCTGGGTGAACATGAAAGACCAGAGGATAACTACGACCCAGAAGATGTATTTAATAATAGTAATCCAGACTTTTCTTTTATCCCTTTTCTGGCGGTTTTTTTCGTATTCTAGTAAGAGGGCTTGTCCGGCAACTAATTCCTTTAATAATTCCTGATTCTGTTTCTGAATCGTAATTAAATCGTTACTGGGTAATTGTTCATCCATTGAGTTCATTATCTAGGAAAAAAATAGATTCGGAAAGAGATAATGACAAAAATTAAAAAAACATTATAAATCTGAGTAGAAAATAAAACTAACTATGCCTTTTGAACAAGCTAAAGACTTTCTTTTTACTGCTACCAAGAAGTACAACTTGCATCGTCAAGCGCAGGCTTCACTGGTTTGTGAAAGAGTGAAAAATATTTTTAACACGAAATATCCAGAATTTACTGGATCTTGGATTCCGACTAAATTTGAAAATGGCAATCTAGTGATTGAAGTAACAGACTCTGCGGCTAGTTCCGAACTTTATCTCCGGACGATGGAATTAACAGATATTTTCGAACAGGATGAGACTTTGTCGGTGGTAGAGGAAGTAAGAATTGTTAGGAAAAGGGAAGAGTATATTGACAAAATGTTATAAAATGTATATATTATAAAAAATTTATCATAAATTTAAGATGAGTGATTTTAATAACCCAGAGAAAAAGGAATCAGGTTCTATAGTTCCAGTAGGAAATCCGGACAAATCTGATTTGTCAGGTAAAACGGAAAAAGTTTCAACTGAAGTTAACACAGCATTGTCCGTGGCAGGAGAAATGGATCTTCCAGAGGAGTTAAAAGGTTTTCCAGCAAGGATGGAGGAAATAAGATCTTTTTTGGATGATCTACCAAAAAAAGATCCTCCAGTAAATAACACTAAATTTAGTGGTGAATCCCTAGGAGAAGATAATTTTCATCTACTCCTTCATGCTGTTAAGCATATTTTGGGAGAGTTGAGACAAGAAATAGAGACGAAAATAGCTAATGGTGAAAGTGACGAGGATATAAAAATGAGTCTTGCTATTGATGTTGATAATTATGCCGCTATTTACTTTCCGATATGTTGGGATAAGAAAGAGGTTTGGGATAGTTTTTTTAAAGAATTAGGAGAGTATGATGTACAGATACTGTCTCTCATGGATAAATGGCGGGAATTAGGAGGTATGTGGACAGAAGCGGACTTTCAAATAAAGGAATATCCCGACTGTGGTAATTTAATTAAAAAAATAACTAATTTGCAATCAAAATTAATAAATTGTTTTGTCCCTTGGTTGCCATACTTTGCAGAAAAAATAGAAGAGAAAGGAATAGATTTAAAGAAATAATTTAAGTGGCAGGATAAATAAAATAGAAGAAGACCTTTATTGTTTTTATTAAGAGAAGTTCTACGTTAGAATTCAAAGGAATGAAACGACTCCTTTTAGTTATTATTCTTATTCCACAACTAGCTCTGGCTGGTTTTGGAGATCAGGTTAATAGTCTTCTTAAGTCCTTCTTCGCCCCTCACAATGCAGAAGAAGTAGAAGAACAAAAGAAAATAGAATTCACAACTCCAGAATTAGATATTCCAGAAGTAGAAGTACCGGAAAATCCTACTACAAAGGATCTACAAGACTTCAGAAAGAAAGTTCAGTTAGAAGAAGAGGCATTAGATAATTTTGATAAAGAAATATCAGAATCACAAAGCAGACTATGGGATTTAGAAACCAAGAAACGTTCTTTTACCAAGGAGTTACGACTTTTAGATCAGGAGCTTAGTTTGGTAACAGAAAAACTAACTAAACTAGAAGAACAAGAAGCAAAGTGGCAAAAAGACTTAGAGGTCATCACCAAAGAAAAATCTAATCTCAAAGCTCTCATCCGAGTAAAAGATGAAGAGCTAGAAGAATTTCTCCAAAAAAACTATCTGCAAGAGGAGAATTTTGGCTTGTCAGGAGCAGACCAAAAGAAAGGAGTTCTCAAGTGGCTTTTTTCCTCTAAATCTATTGGAAAAATTCTCCAAGAACAAGAATTGAACAAAAAATTTGTTCAAATTAAATCTGGTAAATTAGCGGAACTAGAGCAGTTAAAGTCTCGTTTAGAAACAAAGGAACAGCACGCTTCATTCCTATTTAATGAAGTCTCCATACTTAAACAACGGATTATCACAGAAAAGAAATATATTTCAGATATGGCAGAAGCGAAAGCTAGGCTAATTGCTCGCTTAGAATTTTCTCAGGGAAAAATAGAAAAAGAAATGGAAAATTTCTATCGTCAGAAATTAGAATCGACAGTCCTATTACAGAATCTGCGTTTGGCACTAGAGGAGGTGCAAGAGAAGGTAGGAACAGAAGAGGTTGTAGTAGAGGCGGAAGAGGAGGAAAGCATCTTATCTTTCCCCCTTAAAATTCCACTACGGGTTACCGCTCACTTCCGTTCTCCAGAATACGTTCAGGAATTTGGTCAGGAACATTTTGGGACTGACTTCTTTGCCCCCCAAGGAACACCTATCTATGCCCCTCGAGACGGAATAGTCAAAAAGATTGGTAATAATGGTTATAACTATTCCTACTTTATTGTGGATCACGGCGATGACTTATTTACCGTTTACGGTCATGTTTCAGAAATATTTGTTAATGAAGGCCAAGTAGTACAGAAAGGAGAACAGATTGCTTTGAGTGGAGGAACCCCAGGTATGAGAGGTTCTGGATTCCTAACTTCTGGCCCGCATCTGCACTTAGAAGTTTTCTATCAGGGGCAACACGTAGACCCATTGAGTATGATTAATAATTAAGTATTACATTATAATATAATACTTATAATTTGCTCTCTCGCTGTATTTTATTAGAATCACTGGGATGGCAAATCTGGCGGTAGAGTTCTGCGGGGTCAAATTCCAAAACCCACTGGTCTTGGCCAGCGGTATTTTAGGGGTGACCAGTAAAGGACTACTACGGGTCATAGATCTTGGAGCGGGAGGAATTACCACGAAATCACTGTGGCTGGAGTCTCATCCCGGACACAAAAACCCCACCATGTTTGGTAACGAGCATTACTTTATGAATGCAGTGGGATTGTCGGATGCGGGAATAGACAAAGCTAAAGAAGAACTTGGGGATTATGTAAAAAATAAAACAGCTCCTCTAATCGCCAATATTGTGGGAGCAAAGAAAAAAGACTTTGGCATTATCGCCGAAAGCATTGATGAACTAAAACCAGATCTTATCGAAGTAAATATCTCCTGTCCTAATGTAGAAGACGAACTTGGTAAACCATTTGCTTGTGACAGGGCTTCGGCAGCAGAAATAACAAAACTAGTGAAGTCTAAGACTTCTGTCCCGGTAGTAGTAAAACTTTCTCCCAATGTCGAAAACCTAGTAAGTATCGCAAAATCTGTAGAGGATGCGGGAGCAGATGGAATCACGGCTATTAACACCGTTGGACCTGGGATGCGGTGGAACATAGACTTAAAGACACCACTACTGGCTAATAAGGTGGGGGGGGTTTCTGGACCCGCTATTTTTCCAATAGCAGTCAAAGCGGTTTACGATATCTATCGGGCAGTAAAGATTCCCATTATTGCCACTGGTGGAATTTGTACCGGGCGTGAAGCCTTAGAGATTATGATGGCTGGTGGAACTTTGTGTGGAATTGGAACGGCAGTTTATTATTCTGGGGACAAAACTTGGCAGAATATTACTCAGGAAATGAATAACTGGTTAGATGAACAGGGGATTAAGAACGTAACAGAAATTATTGGTGCTTTTCACAATAAATAAAAATGGGTTGTAATAATTGTCCGGGACTTCATCACCAAATAAATACAGAACCTGCCGTCTTTACAATTGCAGATATGTGGGAGGAAGCTAAGGATATTAGGACATATGTTTTCAAGGGAACCTTAAATTCTAAACCTGGTCAATTTTGTATGCTCTGGGTGCCAGGAGTTAACGAGAAACCTTTTTCTATCGCCCGAGATTATGACAACGAACTTTGGCTTACTATTTGCAAAGTGGGTCCTTTTACAGAACAACTATTCCAATTACAGAAAGGAGATAAGGTTGGTATCCGAGGGGCTTTTGGACATGGATTTTCTACTGTAAAGAACAAGAAGGTAGTTTTAGTTGGTGGTGGATATGGTACGGCTCCTTTACACTTCACGGCTTATAGACATATGCAAGAAGGAAGTGAAGTAACTATGATTATTGGAGCGAGAAATAAAGATCTTCTAATTTGGGAGAAGTTTTGTAAAGATACTGGTATACGAACCTTACTAGCTACTAATGATGGTTCTAAAGGAGAAAAAGGATTTACTACGGATATTCTTCTGAGACTCCTAAAAGAAGAGCAAATAGATTTGGTTCAGACTTGCGGTCCAGAGAAGATGATGAAGGCGGTAGCGGAAATGTGCCTAGAGAATAAGGTGTCTTGTGAAGTTTCTATTGAACGCTATATGAAATGTGGTTTTGGTGTTTGTGGACAATGTGTAACCGAATCTGGGGAGAATATGTGTCAAACAGGTCCGGTAGTGACGGCAGAAAAAGCCTTAAGTTATCCAGACTTTGGGTTGTATCATCGGGGGAGTGAGGGGCAGAAGATTTCTTGGTAAAAAATTAGGTATTAAAAAACCCCTGCAAGAGCAAGGGTTTCTAGTTTTGTTAATAACCTTTTTTAGTATTTAAATTCTGGATCATTACTCATGTAAGGGTGACTGAAGTTGCGATACATGTTGTTAGGAAGTGCTCGAATAGCTCTTTGTTTAGCAGACGCACTCCAAGAAGCAGAATCACCTTTACCAGAGATGTTTTTCTGGACTGTACGAATAGTCTTTATTGTGTATGGATCTCCAGAAGACCAAGCTGGAAACATGGTTGGTACTTTGTGAGTTGATCCAAAAATAACTCCTTCCTTAAGAGAATCTGTTCCCGCGTCACCACCTTCTACATAATAGTCGTAAGCCCTAGCTCTAAAGTTTCTATTAGCATTGTTAACATAGTAAGCATTTTTGGTTGTTGGTTGAGTTCTAGAAAAATCAGTTAGTTCTCCAGAACGACGAACTGATGTAGATTGCTCATTAACATTGTTATCTTTCAAAGATAAACGGTGAAGCATTCGTTGAAACAAAGTATTTTTTTCTTCCAAACCTCTTTGTTCTTCTGAATTATAACGACCCCAACGTAAACGAACAGCCTTATTTAATTGTTCTTGAGAATCCTGCTTGTTAGCATAACTATAAGGGGCTTCATCTGCCTCTGCCTTGTAAGCGTCAACACTGCCTACAAAACCCATTCCTATTCCGATAGCTAGAGAAACCAAAAGTGTTTTTTTCATTTTTCGAGAAATTAAAGATTTAAAAATTTATAATTAAAGTCGTTTATACATAGCAATAGAAAGACTTCGCGAGAATTGTAACAAGTTTTAAAACTAGTGCAAACTTTTTTAGGACTTTTTTTGTGTTTTCTTAGGAAAAACTTTTACAACATAAAATTTTTCCTAAGGCAAATTAAAATTCTTGCTAAATTTAATCTTGTTTCCTAAATTCTTCTCGCTAGTTAATTATTAATTTCTTTTCCCATGAAAAACCCTTTTCGTATTGCAGATTGGACTGTTTCTAGAATCATCCTAGTTGTTTGGGTGGTGTTCTCTTTAGTTTATGTAGCTAATGATCTTAAGAATGGACTTATTACTAGGGTTTATCAGGCTGGACAAGAAGATGGAACCAGAAGTGCAGTTGTCCAGGCAATTAGTCTGGCTCAACAGTGTCAGCCAGTAGTTCTTAGAGCAGGAGAAACAGCAGTTAATTTACTAAACCCTGCTTGTGGAGCGAAGGCAGAATCAGAGAAAACAATGGAGCAGTAGTGGGTTTTGTTTTAAATATCAAAATCGCTGGAATTTTTGGTGTCTTTGACACCATAATCTTCGCCGAATTTAGTATCAATATTGAGAAAGTCTGTACCGTAGTTTCTGCATAACCAAGCGTAAAACAGTTCAGCGATCCTATTTCCTAGGGCAATCATACTAAATAGAAGGGGGAGAACTAGTAATACCATCATGGCGGGGTTGGCGTTGAGGAACATTAGATTAAGGAAGAAGAAAAGAATAATTCCCAAAACTGTTCCGTATACATTAACAATCAAGTATTTAGACTGATGTAAAGCTTCTAGTACAAAGGTACTAAAGAAGGTACTGAGAATTACATGTAGTACTCCACTTACGGCCATGCCGTTGGGACCAAGTTCCCGACTAGCTAAAAGATGTATTGGAAGCATCAGGAAAAGAATTACTAGATTACCAAAAAAAACTTGAGTTAAGGTCGTAGATCTTCTTTTAAATTTAGCATCGACAATGGTACTCAAAAAAACGTGACTCAGATTAGCTACTAAAGTAGAAAGAAAAATGGCTAAGGTAATAATACTCAAGAAGAGGGGATGGGCTTTGTCTTTTTGGAGACCAACACCAAATTCACTTTGGGCAACTTCGGTAGCAGAAAGAGTATCTCCCACAATTTCCCACGTGAGGAAAATAATGATTCCTAAGACTACAGTTCCTAAGAATCCGGCTCCAAAGCCAATAATAAAACGGGAAAAAAGAGAAGCGGTGGAACCGGTAGTGTAATCATTTTGCATGTTTATATTTTATTTTCTATGGAAATTCTATCGGAAAAGAAAATAAACCTCAAAATATTTTATAAAACATTAAAGATTACTTTTCTTGCAGTGCCTTTTTCGCCATTCATTAATTTTCTGGTGGTGACCAGAAATAAGGACTTCGGGAACTTTAAGACCTTCAAATTCTTCGGGACGAGTGTAGTGAGGGTATTCTAGTTTTCTTTCTAAAGAGTCGGAAAAACTATCTTCTTGGAAACTTTCTTCTTTGCCAAGTACACCTGGGATTAGCCTAGAAATAGCATCTATCATTATTTGAGCTGGTAATTCTCCACCAGTAACAACAAAGTTACCAAGAGAAATTTCTTGATCTACTAAAGAATCCCTGACCCGTTGATCAATACCTTCATAATGACCACAAAGCAATATTATGCGTTTATTTTTGTAAGTTTTAGCTAGTTTTTCTACCATCGGTTGGTCAAATGTTTGTCCTTGAGGAGTGAGGAAGATAACCGGAGCTTTATCTTTCTTTAGTTTTTTGACGTGTTTTATGGAAGCAAAAAGAGGTTGGCACATCATGACCATACCAGCTCCACCGCCATAAGGAATATCATCTACCTTATGATGCTTATTATCTGCAAAGTCTCGGATATTAAAGAGATTGACTTCAATCTTCTTTTCCTTAACAGCTCGACCGATTATGGAAGAAGATAGGAAAGAATCAAAAGATTCGGGGAACAAAGTGAGGATATCAAATCTCATCACGGGTAATATTTATCTTCGTCCTTTAATTGTCAATGATAATTAACATAAGGTTAATACCTTAGTACATCACTAAGTCCAGAAAAAACTTGTTCTAATTGTTCTTCTGTTATTTTTCCCAACTTCTTTCCAAATCTTTCTTTAGAAACAGTTCTAACTTGGAATGAAATAATTTCTGAATTAGAAGAAAGGCCATTACTTTTTGATTTTTTGATTGGAACACAAGAAGCATATTTTTTCTCTTTAGAAGAAATAGGACAGACAATGCATATTTCTAGTTTTTCATTCATAGTGTTACCAGAAACTATAACTACTGGACGAACTCCGGCTTGTTCGGATCCTTTAATAGGATTTAAATTTACTAGATATATGTCTCTTTGTTTCATAGGGATAATTTATTTATTTGATTCAGGGTATCATCAAGTCCTTCTTCTGCCATAATTTTCATTTCTGGATCCTTAGAGGCTCTTTCAAAACTTTCAGCTAAACTTTCCCTTTTTATCTGATCTTTATAATTCTCTAGAGCTGTTACAATAATCTCCTTCTTCGTGGATTTGTTCTTTTTGGCTAAATTGTTTATCCACTCCATAAGTGATATCGGTAGGGTGCT
>JAIPIW010000005.1 GCA_021734525.1 Candidatus Altimarinota bacterium
CACTCCAATATTTCTTCTTCATATCCAAATTATGCCAGATTTCTCCTCCGCTCCACAATGTGGTTTCTCCCATTGTTTCGCTACGGGGAACCATTCACCTCGTGGCTAAAGCCACGAGTAATCTGGCACGATAATATACTAAATCTCAAACTTCTCCACTAGATGAGAGAACTTTTCAAAGTGGGAACTGTGAGTGGTCGTAAAAAAAATCTGGGAATCATTACAGAGTTTCTCCAAATGATTTTGTCGAGATTGGTCTAGTTCGGAAAAAACATCATCTAAAAGCAAAATATGGTTTTGGTTTAATTTTGTCTTTAGAAGGTGTTTTTTAGCCGCTAACATCGCCAGTAACACAGATCTTTCTTCTCCTCTAGAAGCAGTAGATAGAAGAGATGTATTTCGCAAATAGAACTTAAAATCATCACGGTGTGGCCCAATAAGACAACACTGTGCCCTTTCTTCTCTTTTGGTGTTCTTCGTAAAGAAATCTTGGACTCCTTCGCTAGTCACTAAATAGTCTTCCTTGATATCCAATTCTATACTTAAGGGTTCTTGGTTGCCGGAGATACTATTGAATTCTTTTTGTAATAAAGGATTTAGCTCCCGCAAAAACTCTTTCCGGGTATTTAAAATGGCGGGAATTGTTTCTGCTAGAATATTGTTCCAGGGAGACAGTTCTAGAGTAGAACTAGAACCTTCTGACATTTTAAGTAAGGCATTCTTTTGTTTTAAAGCTTGTCTAAATCTAGTTAAATTATCTCTATAAGAAGCAGATATCTGGAAAAGAAAGCGGTCAAAAAAACGTTGTCGATCTCGTTTGGGGCCAGAGAAAAGAGTTAAATGTTCTGGTACGAAAAGAAGGGTTGGAATGCGTCCAAAATGCTGTTTGAGAGAAATCTTCTTTTCATTTCTTTTGAAGATCCGAGTATTAGATTCAACAATAATCTCATAGTAATCTCCTTCATTCATTGTTGCTTCTATTTTGGCTGACGGAGATTCCTTTCTAATTAAATCTAGGGGAGAAGTTTCTCGCCAAGAACGTCCCATACTTAGGATAGAAATAGCTTCTAGGATGTTTGTCTTCCCCCGACCATTACCACCCCAAAAAACAATGTTCTTTTCCTTAAATTCTAATTGTTTATGTTCGTAATTACGGAAATCTAGTAAAGACAATTTATTAATCATGACGCTAGTAGTTTAGCTAAAAAAAACTAAATACCAAAAAACCCCACCCAGGGATAATCCCGGGGTGGGGCTTTTGTTAGCGATTATTATGTCGCTTTTACTATCTATTGAACGGGAAATCTCTTAGTTTTTCGAGATTCTTGTTCCGTTGTTGTCAATATCTAGTAAGTAACCGTTCAACCAGTCAGAGGTTGCAGAACTGTGTGATGGATCAGACTCGTCTGACCAAACTACGTACTGTTCTCGATCAAGAACAATGTAGTCACCAGCGGCAAAAGCAGCAGTCATAGCTGTTCCTACGGTAATTAAGTAGGAGTTAGCGTCAGTTCCAGCGGTAATAGAACTAATAGTGTTAGTTGCGTTGTTACCAGGAACACTGATATCAATTGCATAAACTGCATCTCCTACGCTGAATTTAACAGCATCAGTAGCACTAACCTCCATGACAGTGGTTGAGTACTGATCTGTTGCACCAGCAGCAGCTCCTGTAGCGTAAGTTCCCATAGTTACTAGCTCATCAGTTGCAGCAAAAGTGGCAGTCATAGCTGTTCCTACGGTAATTATTACAGAACCTGCATCGGTTCCAGCAGCAATAGCACTAACAGTATTTAGTTTGCTGTTAGCAACTGTACCAGTGTCGATAGCGTAAATTACGTTACCAACTGCAAAAGCAGCAGCTTCAGTCTGAGTAGTTTCAAATACAGTAGTTGAGTACTGATCTGTTACACCAGCAGCAGCTCCTGTAGCAGCCTCACCACTGTTGGTAAGAAGCTGAAGAGCCTGAGTTGTTGGTGCTGAGTAGTAGTTTTCTCGTAAGAGAGTAACAGTCACACCATCTGAATCTTCTGCAGATCCTCCCATCTCATCAGTATTACTCATAAATACCGCATAAGTCCGAGACTCACCAGCAGCTAGTCTTTCACCGTTAAGGTTTACCTGTAACTCAGCCACAGTATCATTATCAGCTAGAGTAGTGTCGTTTACTGCAGTAGTAGTGAAAGTCTGGTTTGGACTTGGAGAACCACTAACCACTTTCTTAGTGATGAAAGCTGGTTCCGCCATGAAGGCAATACCATTTAGACTTACGTTCATAGAAACTCTCTTAATTTCTGCATTTCCAGATTCATCAGCTGTAACAGTAAATCGGTAGAATTCTGTTGAAGCAACAGCAGGCAAACTCATTGAAGGTTGTGTAGCAGCTGGTCCAATGTGAAGCTCTGAAGCGTAAGCAACAAAGTCTTGACCAAGTACGTCTCCCCAACCAGCAGATGGTAGTGAAATATCGTTACCAGTAGCGGCAGTAACAGCCTCTATTCCCTTGTGGGTAGAGTTGTCAGCGTCAAGAGCTAGCATTAATCGAGTACCAGTTTGGTTAGCTCGAGAAATTTCTCTTACGTCTACCTTAATAGTTACGAAAGTTGAGTCGTCTTTAGGAACTCGAATTCGATCTTGGTTTGCAAGTTCGAAGTGCAAAGCTCCAGAAGCCATAGTTTTTTCTTGTAGAAGTTGGCCAGCCTCATCGTAAATCTTGAAGTCAACTCGGTCACCAGCAGTAGTATTATCTGCAGTTCCGTCACCGTTGATATCGTTCTCTAGATAAATATCTTTAACCTGAACCTCGTCGTGAGCAGCGTTGAATCGAATTCTTAAAACTTCAATATTGTTAGCATTAGCTACCAAAACGTCTGAAGAAATAACTGAATCAAGAGAAACAGTTAGAGTTCCTGAGTCAACTAGAACAAAGCTTGTTCCAGCTACTTCGTTAGTAGTAACAGCAATAGCTGTAGAACCGTCATCAGTAACAGTTACTGACTGTCCGTTTTCTACGTTATCTGCATCAATATCTTCGATATCAATCTTAAGTTGGTGTCGAATAGTAGCAGTACCACCACCAGCAAAGTTGTTGGTAGTTGTAGAATCAAAGTCGATCTCTGTGTTAGCTGTGTCTACAGCAGTAACAGCTCTTACCTCGTCAGTCTGTCCTGTTTCAGAGAAAACAACTAGGTCTCCTACAGTAACACCAGATACAGAGGCAACTACAACGTCAGCAGCGCTAGCACTGGTGTCGTCAGTAACAGCTCCTAGAGAAATAGCAGTAGCAGAAGCTTCAATAGTATCAACTACAACAGTGAATTTTTTCTGACCAGCAGAAGGAACGATAACTGATAGGTCGTTGAAAGTTGCTTTACCAGTTGAGCTTAAGTTCTTAGCAGAACCCTGTTGAGTTCCGTCTACGAAAACAGCCAAAGTAAAGTTGGTGTAGGTTCTAGTGCTTCCAGAAACTCCTGTTCCAGTATTGTCAGTGTTAACGGTAGCATCTGCACCTACAGTAAGAGAAGTAACGTTAATATCTCCTGAGTCGTTGTTATCTACAACAAACTGTAAGAAAGTAACATCATCCACTCCAGCAACAAGATTGTCTCCGTTAGTTAGACCACTAGTTTCAGTTACAGTAAGAAGAGAAGTCTGCACCTGTACGAATGAACTAGTTGCTGAACCAAGAAGCTGTGTTGAAGCAACCTGGTCTCCAGTAGAAATATATTCTGGAGACTGGAAGTCAGTAGCAGCTATAGTGAATTTCAACTGATCTGAACCACCAGTAGTCACACCATCAGAAGAGTCAGAAATGTTTCCAACTAGTTTAATGATAGAAGTTCCAGCGATTTCAAAAGTAGTGTTGAAGTTCAAACGTAGTTGATTGTCAGCAGTAATTGCATCATCTGCAGTTCCAGCAGCTCGTTCAACATCGTTTTCAGTGTCGATCAAACGATCGTTCAAGAAAAGTCTAAAGTTGTCGAATGCAGCGTTGAAACAGTCTTCACTGTTAGCGTTAGCTGCGGCACAAGCTGTAGACTTATCTGTTGTTCCGTCTGATTTAACTTTAGTAGCAGTAGAAGTAGAAGCTACCCAAACATGTAGTCCGTCAACCAACAAAGGCTGATCAACTACAATTCGACCAGTCATGAAGACTACGTCGTTAGATCCAGGAGAGTATTCTTGGTTTCCAAGTGATGAAGGATCACGAGAAATGTTCAAGTCTCCAGAATCAATAGTATAAGTAGCTAAAGTTGCATAAGAATCTTCAGCGTTGTTTCCACTAGCATCAACTGCCTTAACACCGAATGAAGTTCCAATTTCAACTCCTACGATATCTTCGTAGTTGTCGATCTTGAACTGAATAGTGTCAGAAGCTTCAGCAGAAACGATGTCTGCTCGGATTGAGAAGATTCGGCTATCACCGTCTTCAACAACGTAACCACCAGTCACTCCGTTATCTAAACGGAAAGTGATGTAGTCACCATCCATGATAGTTTCAGCAGAGATCTGTTCTCCAGAAACGTAAAGAGCTGCGTTTTCTAGGTCGTCAGCAAGTTCTGCAGTTCCATCATTCTTGAAGGTAATAGCACGAAGTTCTACATCCTTGTTGGTGTTAGAACCGTTCAAAAGTCGGAATTTTCCAATTTCAATGAAGTTATCTCCCACATCAACAGTGGTGTTAGAACCAAGGTTGGTGAAAGTGAAAGTAGAAACTTCGTAGTCAGCTACTTCCATTTCTTCACCTTCAATTGGGAAGTCTCCTACTACGTTAGCAGCAGTAGAAGAAACATCTTCAGCGCTCACAAGAGCAAACCGGTTGTGGTGTCCAACGTTTTTGTCAGTAGAGGTGTATTTAGCAGAAGCTACTACATCAGCTACGATTGTTTGTCCAGCAGGAACAACAACTGGTGGGTTGAACCGTAGTTCAACAATATCGTCGTTGTTAACAGATTTGTCGTTTCCAACTTTAAATCCATCAATTTCAAGCCAAACGTTATCAAAGTCGTCGTTATCACCAAGTCCAAGACGAGTGAAAGTTAGAGATAAAATCTCAACATCACTGTCATCAGAAGCGGTTATATCTAATGTTATGAAAGGTACTGAAGTAGAGTTGTATGGTACATTAGTTCCTCTTGGAGTGTCGTTAGAAAGATAAACTTCCATAGTTCCTTCGGCAGGTCCAATAGGCTCTGCGACAACTAGTTGAGAGTTGTAGACAACGTGAGCGGTTTCTGCACGAGTCACAGCGTTAGCTGGACCGAAAGTTCCGTCACCATATCCACGCATCAAACCATTGTTGTATGCAGTTTCAATGTATCCATAGTGCCAGTCACCAGCAGAAACATCATCAAAATGAGGTGCTCCAGCTAGATCCTGTTCAATTTCGAAAGCATTGATAACCATTTTAGCAATTTCAGCTCGGTTAATACCGTTACCTGGACGGAAGAATCCGTCTGGGTATCCGTTAACCCAACCGTAGTTGTACATGGTTTCAATGTAATCGTAATACCAAGCGTCTCGAGCGACATCTGGGAAGTGAGGACCTCCGGTGGTGTCAAAATCAACGCCTGAAGCAAGAACGATAACTTTAGAAACTTCTGCTCGGTTTAGTTGTCTATTCGGAGCAAAAGATCCGTCATCATTTCCGCTTATAACTCCCTGGTCCATAAGCTCTTCGATAGCTTCTTCGGCCCATGAAGGGATTTCAGCAGCGTCAGTGAATGGCAAAGCTGCATTTACAAGAGGTAAACCAATTGTGAATGCGAAAGCTGCCAAAGCAACTGAGGCTACACTTTTTTTAATTTGGGCTAATAAGTCCATTTTAAGCGTAGTTATAAAATAAAATACAGTTTCGCTATAAAGCGAATTAAATTCTTTAAGTAAATCTAGAAGCTAGAGTAAGAATATTCAGAGTCTCTCTAGTTCCGGCCATCGATATAAAAGACCGAGACCTTTTTACGCACGCTGTGAGCAGCTTTGTGGGTTCCTCATGGCGAGCGGGACGGGAGCAATCCTTAAGTGCAAGCCGTCCAAATCTTTGAAATCCTAGACAGTAACTAGAAAAAGTCAAATTTTTCTGTTACTTTTGATGCTTTCGGATTCCGGCGTTTAAAACGACAGGTAAACAAGTTTGTTACAAGTTTAGTACTGTTTTGTGTTGCCAAAATTAAAAAATATATTATATTATAATATAAGAAATAACAACAAAACAATTAATCACAGACCTTAGCCTGCTCTTTTAGGGCTTCTAAAGCCGTTCCACTACTGCTAGAAGAATTCTGTAATCCTTGCAAAGCTTCTTTTAATTGTGCTAATTCCTCTTTTACCGCTGTTAATGATTCATCTGTAGAAGTTTCTGTTTCCTCTTTTTCCTGACCAAAAAAGGAAAAAATAGAGCCAGATCCTTTATCTATATTTTCCAGAACCCCTTTCATCTCCGCTAGTTCTTTTTGAGCAGATTCTAATGCTTTTTGGGTCTGGGAAAATTCTTTTTGGGTTTCTGTTAAAACTTGTTTAGTACTTTGACTACCTCCTGACAAAGTTCTTGTTTCTGGAAAAGCAGTCTCCTTCCCTAGATTATCCAGTGCTTTTTGGGTATCCAAAAAAGCTTCTTTTGTTATTTGAATTGCTTGGACGGTTTCCTCTATTTTCTCTTCTCCTTGTGCTTTTTTTTGCACTAAAGTTTCTCCCAAAAGAGCCAACTTGTCTCCTAATTCTTTCATCTTCACTTCTAAATCCTCTCTAGTAGATGCCCCTTCTTCCCCGAAAATACTCATTACAGAACCCTGTAAGTTGCTCATCAAAAGAGAGAAGTCGAAATTACTTTTCCAAATAAAAATCCCTCCCACTACTAGTACTAATAAAAATAAAAATCGCCCTATCATAATTTATAAATTATTCTTCGGTAATCACCCCCAATGCTTCTCCCCCTTCCCGGAGAGAATTTTCTAGCTCCTCTAGAGATTCCTTCGTTTCTTGAAAAGCCTGTTTAGTATCGTTAATAGCCTTTTCTATTTCTGCTATTTTCTCTTCACCAGCTTCCTTTTTTTCGTTGAATTTCACCATTAATTCTTCTAATTTTGCTTCTAGTTCTATTTTTTTTTGTTCTAATCGTTCTTTTTTAGCGGCTAAATCATGACTAAAATTTTCTGTCCAGAAATCCTGACCTTCTTCTAACCAAGTCTCCCAATGAACATCTCCGCGCCAAACAAAAAATGCTCCGATAATAACCAGCAGAACGATAATAAATTTAACCATTACTTGGTGTTAAAAAGCTCTCGTACATCTCGCCCAGAAAAACCCTTAATCCCAGAAGCAATCTGTCTGACCGAATCCGGTGAAAGAATCCTATTGGTAATACTAGAATGTTGTCTGACCGGCATTCTTACCAGTGGCCTAATCTGCGCGGAAATCATGACTTGGGTACCACATTCCCGACAAGAAGCATGAAAATCTATGTGTTTTAAGTTAGCCTGACAGACTTCTATTCCGCCTTCGCTAAAAATACCGCGACAGTGCGGACAACGAATATCACTCCTAATCTGACTTACGATTTGGCGAAAATGAGTAAATTTCATCTCTTTAATTTTGATAGTAATCCAAAAGAAGCGCAAACTTTTTTTCTTTACTAACTAACTGCTTTTTTCTTAATTATTACCCCATAAAGCTTCATAGAATTCTCCTCTCGTTACCTGCTCACCAAAATTGGCAATCTGGCCGGTAAAGATATAAATCATTCTTTTGGCTTCACTTGGAGTAATTTTCCGCGCTGGATAAA
This sequence comes from Candidatus Altimarinota bacterium, assembly GCA_021734525.1. Classification (GTDB taxonomy): domain Bacteria; phylum Patescibacteriota; class Gracilibacteria; order UBA4473; family UBA4473; genus JAIPGU01. Next base: position 7,781 of record JAIPIW010000005.1, read on the forward strand.
AGAATGGCTTTACCGAAAACCGATCACGGTAACTAAGTAAGGCTGGCAAATAAAACCACTGCTTGTCATGCACATCTGCGAAAGGATTACTAGTAAGAAGCGGGAGAGTATTTCTGGCCATTGTTAAATGAGCCACTCTAATCCCTTCCTGATTATCTTCTTCCAAACGAGGTTTAGGCATTTCTAGTTGCGGTTCATAGAGCCAGTAGAACATATCTGCCCTCACTAGTTCTCGTTCTGGTTGAAGTAAAGGAAGATTTTTGGGGGTAAAATTCTGGAAACTTTGTCTAGCCCGCAAAATAATAGACGGATGAATTGGTCCAATGTCGGAGAAAAAAGAAGAAAATACTGGGGCTGAAGACTTAAATTCATCTTTAGCCCAGTACCATCCAGTTCCTTGTGGAGTAGAGCTAGTGGTCTTTTTTTGTGTGGAACTAGATTTTTTCCCAAACGGCAAATTAATCCCTATTTGTCTTAATCCTATTTCTTTTGGTGCTCCCATTTTTAAGTTGGGACTGGTAGTATCTGAATCTAAAGGTTTATTTGGCACTTGAGAATCCATCGGTACTCCACCTCCTGGATATAAGTTATCTGTCTTGGGATTTGCTTCTGGATTAACAGGGGTTGGTTGTAAGACATAACCCTCTACCCAAACAGAAAAGTGTACTAGGTCTTCATTCCCTTCGCCGTCCACCACACGGAGTCCTATTACTTTTTCTCCGGGAGTCTTAAAGATTTTTGTAACTTTTTTCGGACCGGAGGCAATTTTCTTACCAGTAGAAATTAAGTCGTTTCTTCCTTGGTAATCAAAGTCCCAGAAAAACTTGAGGTTCCGTCCTTGGCTTCGAGAAGCATCAAAAGTAAAGACTGTTCTCGTATCTCCTGTCCGTTGAGAAATAACCACTTGTGCTTTTGGTCCTTCGTAAGCAAAGACTGTAACCGTTCTAGATACAGTAGTTACTTTTTCACTCAGATCCTTGATCTGCATCTTAGCAATGTATTTTCCTGGTTCCTCATATTTCCACTGGTGACTAGCACTCCGATGGAATGCAGTATCCCAATTACCATCTCCGTCAGCATCAAAACGAAGTTCTAATTTAGATTCTGGACTTTGTAAGTCAGAAACATGCGGTTGAAACCGCACTAATTCTCCCGTATAAATAGTTTCTTTATCTACCGTAAATGATCCTCGTGGCGCAGAACTAGATACTACTTTCAGACGCATAGAAGTGACTGTCGCCACTAAATCCTCATTCTGGACTTGAATTGTTGGTTCGTATTCTCCCGGTTGGAGAAAAACATATTCCGCCCGAGAAGCAGTACTAAATGTTGTGTCCCAAATTCCATCCCCCTGAAAATCCCAACGATAAGTAAAGTTCTTGGAAGTGGAATCTCTTTTCTTTAAAGAAGCAGAAAACTGCAATTTGTCCCCACTAACTACAGAAAAGAATTGACTGGTATTTTCCGCATTAAAGGAAGTTTGTCTGGTTAAATTCTGGGCTCTAATTTCTGCCCGATAATCTATCGGGTCTGTTTTTATTTCGACCGTTAAAACTGTTTCTTCACATTTAGGTTGCGCCCGATCATAACAAGTTCTAATCCGTACATCATGAGTTCCAGGAGAAGTAAATTTGTGAGATACCTTACTTTTATCTTTCACAAATTGTTCTCCATAAAAATTCCATTCCAGCCAAGCATGATCTGGTATTAATGATTGAGAAGCATCAAAAGTAAAAATAGTGTCTTCATTACGAGCTACTTTTCCTGGAGAAACATTAACAATCGGAGGGACAATTGGGGCTTCAGTAATCTCAATTTTATCCCATTCTTTCTGGTATACCGGCTGATTAGAACCATATCTCTGATCCGGAATTGTTTCTAGTCCCCGCACTGTTTCTCTACTTTTATCTGGGAAAAGAACTTCAGCAGTAGGAGAGACTTGTCCAACATCTGTTAAAGAATAGACATGCGTGACTATTTTCTGTCGAGAGAAATTAGTGTCCCACTGACCGTCAGAATCAAAATCCCAACGTACCGTTACCTGATCTGGATCTTCTGTTCCTGGCAAAGAAAGAACTAATTCAAAATAGACTGGTTCGCCAGCTTTTACTTTAGTGGGTTGCGCAGAAATTCTAATGCGACGATAAATATCTCCTACCACTCGGTAATTACGAAAGACTGTCTGCATCGTACTAGACTCTGTATCTCGCACCTGTACCCGAGCTCGAAAATCTCCAATATCTAAAGGTTTGTATGTTTTTTTGGCTGCATTACTCCAAGGTGTCCAACTACTTTCGTTAGCAAACTGAAACCTAAATTCCAATCCTCCTTTCCGTCCTTGGGTGTTTAGAGAGTCAGAAGCATCAAAAGTAAATTCCTTACTTATTTGTCCTGTCGAAGGAGTGATTACTAGACTTGCTTGCGGTAAAGCAGCTGCCCAGACCTGTCCCCAAAACAATGTTGATAGAAAGTACAAAATCATCGTGATATTATATCATTTTTAATGTCATAATGTCAACTTTTATCCCCTTAAATTACCTTATTACGCTATTTTCATTATATTATAATATAATGTTTCCCTAAATCCTTATCTTTGGTAAAGTATTCCCACATGAAAATTCACCACCGAAAACTCGCTAACGGTTTACGTTTGCAGGCGGTAGAAATGCCCGGAACAAATGTTGTTACTACTCTTATTCTGGCTGGAGCTGGTTCTAGATATGAAGACATATCCATTGCTGGAATATCTCACTTCCTAGAACACATGTTCTTCAAGGGGGCGAAAAAATATCCCACCCCAAAATCTGTCGCCGAAGCAGTAGATAGTTTTGGTGGAGAGTTTAACGCTTTTACTGGTAAAGAATATGCCGGATATTTTGTAAAATCTGGCCAGGAAAATTTAAGTAAGGCTTTAGATGTCCTATCTGATATGCTTCTTTTTTCTAAATTCGACAGTCCAGAAATAGACCGCGAAAGAGGTGTTATTTTGGAAGAAATGGCGATGTATTTAGATGCTCCGATGTACCAGATTTCCTGGGATTTTGAACAACTCGTTTTTGGTGATCAACCCTTGGGAAGAGACCAAATTGGAACAAAGGAGCTAATAAAATCAGTAACAAGTGAGCAATTTAAGCAGTACAAGAACGAATTATATGTACCAGAAAATATGGTCATCACTGTAGCTGGAGCAGTTAATGAAAAAACTTTAGACGAGGTAGAGAAATTCTTTCAATTTAATAATCAATCCCAAAATAGAAAAAGTCTTCCTTTTGACGCTAATATCACTACGGAGAAATTTAAGATTCGTATCAAAAAGACCGAGCAATATCATGTTTCTTTGGGAGTAAGAGCTTTAGCAGAAACAGATGAAAGATTCCCTGCCTTGAAGGTCTTAGCAACTATCTTAGGTGGAAACATGAGTGCTCGAATGTTCCAAAGAATCAGAGAACAAAAAGGACTTTGTTATTCTATTCGCACCCAAGTAGATGAATTTACAGACACTGGACTCTTGACCACTAGAGCCGGCGTAAAATTAGATGATGTCTTGCGAGCGGTAGAAGCAATTCGACATGAGTACGATGATATCATTGAAAACGGAATTACAAACGAAGAACTTCTTAAGGCTCAAAATTACTTGTGTGGCAAAGTAGATTTAAAAACTGAAGATACCGAAGAAGTGGCTCACCACTTTGGAAAAGACTCTTTACTTTATAACATCACAGAAGATTTTGATTCTTGGAAAAATAAAATAAGAAAAGTTACTAAAAAAGAAGTAGAAGCTTTAGCGAAAGAGTTACTTGCCCCTCAAAATCTCCGTTTTGCCGGGATTGGTCCAAAGGTTGATGAAGAAAAACTTTTAAAACTTATTTCCTAAGTTTTTTTATTGTTGCACTACTTGTTCCGAAACATTCTCAAATTGCTCCTCCACCCAAGCCCATTGTTCCATAAAGTCTTTGTGGTAAATATCATGAAACTGGGTTTTAAAAATATGAATGAGTTTTAGTTTCGCTAAATCTAGTTTTGTTTTTTCTGTTTTGGAAAATTTTTTACTGTGGACCAAATATTCCAAAACTTCCGGCTTATAATTATGTTTTTCTGCCAAAACTTCCTTTACAATTCTCGCAGTAACTGCGTGATCTGAATGAGTATCTTCTTCTGAAGGAAGAATAATTTCCTCTGGATTTAAACGATTAAGAAGGGCGGTAACATCTCTCTTTAAGGCTTCCTTGGTATACGGAGAGCCAACAAAATAATTACCCACGGTACTAGCTTGCAAATTGGTAAATCTACTTCTTACCTGACCTTGTACTTCTAAAGTTTTTAATTCTCCATCTGGAAACCCGAGGAAATATAAATCACTATCTTGTAATCCTAGAATCTGTGCTGTCGTCCGAGATTCGTTTTTTCTTTGTTCTCCATAGAGTTTGGCCTCCTGAAAAGAAACTTTTTCTTTCCCGTCTCCATTAGTAATAAAGATAATTTTTACTCTTTCTCCACTAGTTAATTTCTCTGTTATTTTATTAGAACAACAAAGAATTTCGTCGTCTGGATGAGGAGCAACGATAACTGTAGTGGGTTTAGAAAAAGACCTGAGTCCCCCCCTATAATCCCTTCTTTTTGGTTTTACTTCTTCTCGGTTGTAGGGTTTTTCTGTTGTAGTAGGGGGTGTGGGAACAACTTTAGGCGTGACGTTAAAAACCTCATTCCAGAAAAGTGATGCTACTAAAATTCCTTCCATCTTGAGAATTATCAAGGAAGAAGAGGTAATTATCAATAGCTTTTTTTACTTCTAATTCGTTACCCTTAAAAGTTCGTCTAAAGTAGTTTCGTTTTGTAAGACCTTCAAAACGCCATCTTCAAAAAGGGTCAGGAATTGATGTTGTTCCTTCAGAAACTGCAAAATATCTATCTCAGATTTCTGTTCCAAAATCATTTTTCGAACTTCGTCATTCAATAAAAAAGCTTCGCAAATAGCAGTTCTACCCATGTAACCGGTATCCGAACACTTCTCACAACCCTTGGCCTTTTTCACTTTGGTCGGAATTTTTAGATCTGGGAAGACTTGCATTAGTCTGTCTAAAGCTTTTTTGAACTTATCATCCTGTGGTAAATTTACTTCTTCATTACAAGAAGGACATATTTTTCTGACCAATCTTTGCGCAAAAACGGCATTAACTGTCGGTGCAATATTATAATTCTCTAATCCTAAATTACGTAATCTAGAAACTACCCCCACCGCAGAATTTGTGTGCAAAGAAGAAAGCACAATGTGTCCAGTTAGTGCTGCTTCTGCAGCCAGACGAGCTGTTTCTGGTGTTCTTACTTCTCCCACTAGCACTACATCTGGATCATGACGGAGTAGGGATTTGAGACCAGTTTCAAAATTATATTTTTTATCCTCGTTAACCTGAGACTGGGAAATTCCTTCTAGTTGATATTCTATTGGATCTTCCAAGGTAACTATTTTCTTTTCTGGATTATTGAGAGTAGCAAGCATCGAATACAGGGTCGTTGTTTTTCCAGAACCAGTGGGTCCGGTTACTAGAATTAGACCATTTTTATCTTGCAAAGCTACAGTTAGTTTTTTCTGTATTCCTGCACTGAAACCAAGTTCTGTAAAAGTTTTGATAGCTCGACTGGCATCTAAAACTCTCATTTCTATTGATTCTCCAAAAGGAGTAGGAAGAGTAGAAACTCTAAGATCTATTTTGCGTTCGTTAACTTGGAAACTCAAGTGTCCATCTTGAGGAACATCGGCAATATTAGATTGCACTCCTGCTTCATATTTAATTCTCGTCACAATTTTGTGAGCTACTTCCTTTTCTAGATGCAGAACATTATGCAAAATTCCATCTACTCTGAATCTTAGAGTCACCCCATTTTCTACTGGTTGAAAATGAATATCTGAAGCCTTAGTACTAATCGCGGCTAATTCTATTTCTCCCAACGCACTTTCTGCTTGCATGTTAGCAATCTTACCTTCTAGTTCCGATAAATCTTTTAGTTTAGAAGTAAGATTTTGATTACTCTTTTCTTTTAGCTCTGTTTTTTTTCTTACTATCTCTTTTTGCATTAATTCTGAATCATACCAACTCATAGCTTGTTCCCAACCAAAATTAGAACAAACAAACAATTGTAATTCGTATTTTTTTTCCTTTAATTTCTCTAATGCTTCTAGAGTACTAGGTGCTTCTGGATTAATCACCGCTAGACTCAAAACTTCCCCCACTTTCTTGAGTGGGAAGAGTTTTCCCTCCTGCGCTATTTCTCTAGAAACAAGTTTCAGGACATCAAAATCTGGGGGGAATTTGGCTAAATCTACATATCCCAAACCTAATTTACCTGCTTTTTGTTTAGCTTCGCGTTCTTCTGCTTCGCGATTTATTTGGCCCAAGAAGACCGCTTGATTAGATTCTCCCATTGCTAAATTATACCACAAATAAGGAGAAAACTCAAGGTTTAAGGCCTATTTTTTTAGTTTAGTGCGTAGAATTTTTTCTGCTCTCAAATTAGTAAATTCTGGCTTATCTCCAGTCTCAATCGTGATTTTTCTTTTGGTATTAGATGTTTTCTGGTTAAATTCTGGGTGATCTAGGAGAAAATCATTAGGAGTGAAGATCTTTATTTGCGTTCCTGCTAAGTGTTGCAGGATTTTTTTGGTCTTCTCTTCTCCAAAAATAGTTTCACAAAAAAAGACAGTATCACAATTAAAGTTTTTGGCTTTCCGTAAAAATTTCCTGGCTATTCTTCTAAATTCTACCGTGTCAGCCCAACCTTCGTTAGCTAGGTGATGAATTATTTGTGTCTCAAAAGAAATAAACTGGGGTGTTTTTTCTGCCCTGCGGTCTTTGCGTTCAAAATTAAATTTTTGTGAATCTAATTTTTTAATAAATTCCAGGATCTCTTTATTCGTCCGATCATATAAAATACCAATCCGACCGAATTTTGTTTTTTCTGCCACAATTTTTTCTAAAGAAATAGACCAAAAATCTATTTCACCTAAGAAGTCTTTCTTTTTAATCCCTAAATCTTTTACCGAGAATTCCAACTCTGCTTCTGGATATTTTACTAAAACCTCTCGTCCCAAGACCAGAGCCCCAAAGTCCGAACTAAAAAACTTGGCTTTCATCAAAAGGAAAACTAACAAATTCTCAGGAGAATACAAGCTCGTTGCCAGTAAATTCTACTTCGGTATGTACCGGTTCTATTTCTAGTATTTCATACTCCCGGTCATAGGAAATTCCCTGGGTAATTAGTTTGGCTGGAGCATCACAAAGTACTTCGTCTTCCCACTTCATAACGTACTGTCCGTCCGCTCTAACCACCCCTATTTTCCTTGCCCCAGCATTCTCTGCAACCTTTCCCAGTTCCCACTTCTGGTTGAAGTGATCTAATATTTTCTGGGTAAAATCCGGATGACAAGCAAAGCAAAATCTCTCTTGCGTTTCTGAACATGCCAAAACATGTGGCGGAAATGGGCCTGCAATATGCAATTGATCTAACTGGATATCTGCCCCGTATCCTGCACCATCTGCAAGTTCTACGGTCGCACAAGTAACTCCTCCTGCTCCCAAATCCTTACAAGCAATCTTGTCATAATTACCTTCTTTTTTGAGAATTTCTAGAAGATCTAAAATAGAAGCTACCAAATGTCTTTCTAAGAAAGGATTAGGTTCTTGAACTGCTGCTTTTTTCTGTTCTAGGTCATCGTCATCTTCAAAAGTGTCGGAAGCAAAACTAGCCCCTCCAAAACCAGAATTATCTGTGGGTTTACCAACAAGAACAAACTCCCATTTTTCTTCTGCCGCTACCTTTGGCACGTAAGAATGAATTAAATCTTTTTCTCGTAACACTCCCAGGGCCGTGACGTTAACCAGGCAGTTTTCATCAAAACCTTTGTCAAAGTAAGCATCTCCTCCAACATTAGGAACTCCTAAAGGATTTCCGTAACCAGAAATTCCCCGTACCACTTCTCGAGCAATATTACGTTGTAAGTTTTTATTAGCATCACCAAATCTAAGCACATCCATGCTTCCTACAGGTCTAGCTCCCATACACAAAATGTCTCTGACAATTCCGCCAACCCCTGTTGCCGCTCCTTCGTAGGGAACAATTTGTGAAGGATGATTATGTGATTCATGGGAAACCGCAATAGCGTATTTTTCACCGTTTTCTGTAAAGACTTCCACAATTCCAGAATCTTCCGCTGGTCCCAGAATGACATTTTTTCCGGTAGTAGGTAATTTTTTAAGAAACTTTCCAGAACTTTTATACGAACAATGTTCCGATAATTGAATACCAAAAATAGTTGCTTCTGTCAGAGTCATGGGGCGACCAAGTTCTTTCTGAAGATCGCGAGCTTCTGATAACTTCAAGCCAATATTGTGTTCCTTGAGAAGCTTTTCTGCATCTGGACTGTTAAAATCTAGTTTCATCAACTAGATTCTAATACACTTCGTAGCTGGTTCCGAATTATTTCTTGTTTTTTAATTTTCTCAAATTACAAAATTCTTCATACTGACCGTATTCAACTAAAAAGGCCACGGGACGAGAATTTCTAATAATTATAACTGGTTCTTGTGTCTTTTCTAATTCATCCAAAACTTCTGAAATCTTAGTTCTTAAGTTACTTATTGATATTGTTTTCATTTCTACTTTTTACAAAACAAACCCATTATCCATTTATACAAATTTATGTAAATTTTTTGTACAAAATTAATTACAACAAAGATTCTTGTGCTTCTTTTATATCGGTGTCTTTAATTAAAGGTGATTTCGAAATCACCATTTTTTTGATCCCATCTTTCCGTTCATCCACACTCCCTACAAGCCGTTTCAAATCTATTGGTTTAAAATTATCAATTCTTATTTGTCCTTTTTTTGTTTCTATCTTTTCCTTCATTTCTGATGAAAGATTCTTCTTGGCTTCTTCTAACACCATTTCGCCTCGTCCAGCTCCCAATATATTAAAAGCATTTTGAAGTGTTATTTGCTGATCATAAGCAGCAAAAACACTAATTATGTTCTCCCTTTCTTGGGGATCAATTGCTTCAATGTTCTTATAATAAGTTACTTTTTTAAACGCTGATAGAATTGGCTCAACAGCCTCAATTGAGATTGCATGAAAAGAAATTCCATCTTCAAAAAAAGAAACCTGTTGCAATGTTCCCACTGCCACAGAAGGAACAACAAAAAATACTGTTTTATAAATTTCATCCGAAACACCACTTTCTTTTATTTTTTTCGCAGTCCCTTTTGCCGTTTTTTTCAAATACTCCTGAAGACTTGTGTTGCTTTCTGGCTTATTAAACTTTGCATCAAAAATTACATAATGTTCTAAAAATTTTACCAGAAAATCTGGCTTAAATCTTCCAGAAAATCCATCAGGCAAATTTTCATTATCATAAAAAATAAAATCTATTTCTGGTTTACGACACACCCCTTTCATTCTTGAAATACTCTCTATTTCGTGCTCATTCCAAACGCGATCCCATTCCTTTTTCTCTTTATCTTTTCTCTCTCTTTCTTCTTCTTCTACACGCCCTTGTTCTTTTGTAAATTTCTCTTCCGCTCTGGTTAATTTGTCAACTAATTGTCCGAATTCTTTTTCTTTTCGACTCTTTTCTCCTTTAAATTCTACTATTAACTCATTTTGCTTCTTATTTTCTTCTCGCAAAATTCTCAAATCTGTTTTTTGATTATTATTTTCCGTAAACAATTGTTTATTTTCTCCTTCAAATTTATCTCGTTTGCTTTTTACTACATCTAATTCTTTTTGTATTCTCTCTATCTCTATATCCTTTTGGTGAACCTGTTCTTTTAGTGCCCCAATCGCTTGATTTTCTTCGCCAGAAACCCCTTTTTTTCTTCCCCATACAAAAACTCCTCCAATAATTATTCCACCTACTAATCCAATTAAAACTCCTTCCATAGTAAAAGAAGTGTAATGAATTTTTATATTTTGGGAATCTCTGTTTTATTTACGCCACTCTTAGCATTCCTTCCACCTGATTTACGACCTTCTTTCTAATCCAAAACACTTTATTACCGTCATCATCTTTCTTTATAACTCCGATTCCACGAGCAAAAAGATCTGGTTTTTCTACTACACCAGGATGTCCTTCCGCTCCTTTTCTTCTTACTTCCCCTAAAAGCTTTAAATAATCATTAAAATCAACAATTCTTGTTTGCACAAAAGTTTCTCCATTGATATCTATACCGTTCTCCACGATTTCTAATTTTTCTAGTAAGTCATTATTTGGTGAATTTTCCATTTTGCGCGAACTTTTTATTTATTTAAAGAATTTTGTCAAGTTTTTAACCATATCCTCCTGCTTTATTTTCTGGCACGAATCAGTACAATTTCTGTGCATGACCCCAAAATTAGCAGTAGTGGCTTTCCCCGGAAATAATTGTGAATCAGAATCTTTGCGTGCTGCAAAAAGAAATGGTTTTGACACGGATCTTATTCTTTGGAATGAAATAGAGAAGATAGGTCACCATGATGCCTATTTCCTCCCTGGAGGGTTTTCTTTTGAAGATCGTGGTCGTTCTGGAGTAATCGCTTCCCGAGAACCAATCTTTGCTGTTTTAAGAAAGGAAGCCCAAAAAGGAAAAGTAATCCTTGGTGTCTGTAATGGTGCTCAAATGATTGTAGAATCTGGCCTTATTCCAGTAGAAGACAATCCCGTTCCTTTTGCACTAGCAGAAAACGTCAGACGAGATGAAACAGGTAAAGTTTTAGGAACTGGTTTCTATAATTCATGGAAGAGATTAAAACCAGCCAGAAGAGATACTGCTTTTACCAATAGTGTAAACAAAGATTTTCTCCGCCTTCCTATGGCCCATGGAGAAGGAAGATTTACCAGTACAAATCCAGCCTGTTTAGAAGCTCTTAAATCAGATAATCATGTAGCTTTCCGTTATTGTGATAATAAAGGAAATGTTAGCGATAAGTTTCCTATTACTCCTAATGGATCAAACTTTGCCGTAGCCATGATTGTAAACAAGGAGGGAACAATTGGCGCCATCATGCCTCACCCGGAAAGATTTTATGATTCTTGCGATGGTGACCAAATCTTCCAGTCGATGCGACAATGGATCGAAGAAAAAAGATCTCCAGAAGAAGTCATGATTGGAGATTTTTCTCAAGGACAATTACCAGAAATAAAGAATTTTCAAGTTAAACCAAATTCTTTATTACTAGAAAAGAAACTAATTATTACTGATAACGAAGGATTTTCTATTTCTCAAACCGCCAGCAATATTGCCGGAGAAGAAATAAAACTAGGTCGTTCTATTCTTTATGAAATTTATTGTGACCGGTCAGAAAAAGAAAAAATTATAGACTCTGGATTAATCCTTAATCCTAATAAAGAACAATTGTTGGATTTTACAGAAAACAAAGAAGCAAAATACGCTGTTCTGCCACTAGAAGATGATGCAGCTAAGGCTTTAGGAGAAAAACTCTCTAAACTCTTAAACAAAGATGTAGAAGTAAAAATCTACAAGTGTTGGGATTTTGGCGATACGAATAAGGAATCTGTAAATAGAGTAATACAAAACAGATTACTGGCTAATCCTAATTCTGCAGAGGTTGTAAAAACCTAAAACCTATTCTTTTCCTTTTTATTTCGTTTCGCAAAAGACAAAAACTCCGTACCAACAGTTCTTACCCTCTTTAGAACTTCCTGCTCTGTTTCCTCAGTCTTTAAGGCATGAAATCCGTCATTATCCACAGATGCCGTTGGGACATCCAAAATCTTTTCTTCTCCAGGTCTTACTGTTTTTTTACCCATTGTTTTTAAATTAATGCTATGTCATTTTTCATATTAAAACTAATTTGTCAATTGTTTTTTTTAGAAGTACACTCTAAGTGAATGAAAACTGCTCTAATTTCGGTCTCAGATAAAACTAATATTGTGGATTTTGCGAAAGAATTAGAGAAGTTGGAGTTTAAGATTGTTTCTACCGGCGGAACCTTTAGGGAATTACAAAAAGCAGGGATTAAAAATCTTCTGGAAGTGACAGATTTTACTGGTTTTCCAGAAGGACTAGAGGGAAGAATTAAAACTCTTACTCCACAAGTATTTGGTGGAATCCTTAACCTCAGAAAAAACAAAGAACATCAGAAGTTTTGTCAGAAAAACAAGATTGAGAATATAGATCTAGTAGTAGTTAATCTCTATCCCTTCAAAAAGAATTACGAAGACCAATCTAAATCTTTTACAGATAAGGTAGAACAAATAGATATTGGCGGACCTTCTATGATTCGCGCAGCCGCTAAAAACTATGAATTCTGTGCCCCGGTAACTGATCCCGCAGATTATGACCAAGTAATCACCGAACTAAAAAAAGGAGATTTATCTATTGAGTTTAGAAAGATACTCGCTACCAAGGTTTTCGAAATGACCGCTCATTATGATCTCCTTATCGCTAAATTCTGGAATGAAGAATCTAATAAGATGCCCCTGAGATATGGAGAAAATCCTCATCAACGCGGTGTAATTTTGGCAGACCCTTTTGCCAGTGGTGCAAATCTTGTGAAGGCAAAAATCCTCAATGGTAAACCCATGAGTTATAACAACTTCCAGGACGGAAGTGCCGCTTTAGAACTGGCAATTTCCTTCCAAAAACCTTTTGCCTGCATAATAAAACACGCCTCTCCTTGTTGTGCGGCCATAGGAGAAAATATCGAAGAAGCTTTTACTAAAGCTTTGGAAGAAGGAGATTCTACTTCTGCTTTTGGCGGAGTAATTGCGGTAAACCAAAAAGTAACTAAGTCTTTAGCAGAAAAAATTATTAGTTTCTTTAACGAAATAGTTATTGCTCCGGATTATAATGATAATGCTTTAGAAGTATTAAGAACTAAGAAGAACTTACGAGTCTTACGTGTTCCCAACTTCTCAGAAAAAACTAGTGATTTGAGTCTCAGAAAAATTAGAGGAGGAACTTTGGTTCAAGACTTGGATATTGCCGAACCAGATTTTGGTAATCTGAAAATTGCTACCAAAAACAAACCAGATGATCACCAGTGGTATGACTTAGAAACAGCCTGGAGAATTGTGAAAATAGTTAAGTCTAATGCTATTGTAGTTGTTAAAGATGGTGCCTTGATTGGTGCTAATGGTGGACAAACTTCTCGCGTAGATGCGATGAGAAACGCTCTATCTCAGGCAGGAGATAAAGCCAAAGGGGCTGTGCTTGCGTCGGATGCTTTCTTCCCTTTTGCAGATAGCGTAGGGCTAGCTGGGGAAGCTGGAATTTCTGCCATAATTCAACCGGGAGGTTCTATCAAAGACGAAGAAGTATTTTCTAAATGTGATGAATTAGGGATTGCGACAGTACTTACAGAAATGAGATCGTTTTTGCATTAAAATAATGTTAAATTTATTAACAAACATATAATTTTATTATCGATTTATTTTTATTTCTAAGTACAATATTTTTGTCTACAAATAAACAAAAATCAATATATAGGAAATTAAAAAATGTCTATATATATAAATATTGGGTCATGCCTAGAATAGCGAAATAAAAAACGCTAATCTGTGGTCATTCATACTCTGGTCTAATTATTCATGTTAATAATTTTGATGTCGTTTTAGCTGATCCATCACAAAAAAAGAGGGTTATCCAGTTTTTCAATGAAATTCGAGACATACTCCAAACACCCAATACTTATTTCGTTTTTCTCGGACCAAAACATTTTTTTAAAGATATTATTAGTACTCAACCAAGAGTAAAAAGCATTTTTTTCCAAACCCCATTAAGAATAAATCCATTAAGTAAAAACGAAATCGTACAAGCTTTCAATGAACGCATGGAGCTTTTAAAGTCTGATAATATAAGTGAATATATTAAACCCATAGCTGATGAAGTAGTTTACAGATTATACGATCTATATGAAGGAGATATTCGATCTATAATGACTGGCATACGAGACATACTTGGACAGCACTCCGAGAAGCTAACACAGCCTTTAAACGTGTCTGATGCAATGTTGCTTCTTGGAAAAGAAAGGTGGAGTAGAATTGAACAGGGATTTAAATTAACTGGAGAACAAAAGAAAGTGCTTCTATTTTTAATAGAAAATAATGAATATATCAGTCAAAAAGATGTTTCTAATCTTCTTGGAATAGCACAACCAAATGTATCAGGATATTATTTCAAACCATTCAAAGAAGCCGGAATAATTGAAGAAAAAGATAAAAAAGGCAAAGAAATATTTTGGGGATTATCCACTGACTACGTACCACTAAAATGGTTAACTGAAGAACAAAAAATAGCAGCCAAATCTATAAAAGAAGGAACTGAGCAAATGGGACTTTTCGATAGCAATCAAAATTCATAGAAACTTACTTCGTTTTCTCTTGATTCTAAAAACTTCAGAAAGTCATCTTTTTTAAGTCTTAAGGTTGCAGTGTTCCGTAATGGGTGAAAATGTACCCACTCATGAGATAAAACCCCCTTGTCTACCACTACCGGAATACCAGTAGATTCAGGATGAATAAGGGCAAAGGGAGTTACCGATCCAGGAGTTACCCCTAGATACTTCTCCATTCTCTCTGGAGAGGCAAAACTCATTTTCTGTCCAGCATCAAAAAAATCAGTTAGGGCTTTAATGTCTACTCTCCTGTCCGCTTCCACAATAGCTAGATAATGCTGATCTCCTTTACGATTTCTAAGGAATAAAGTTTTACATCTAGCTCCGACAAGATTATTTCTCTTATAGAAATCTTCTGAAGTTTCGCAAGTAAACACCGGTTCGTGTTCGAATTTTTGGAATTCAATACTTAAATCTGACAACACTTTATACAACTCTTCCTCCATTATTATATTATAATATGCTATAGTTTGCTGATCTCAATTACCACTTTCTCCCCGTCTAAATCCATCTCATCTGCCATGATCTCTTGGGTTTCTGCTCCATAAATAATTTCTTCAGCTAAGGTTTCTCCAGCGATCATGGTGTCAAAATCTTTTACCGCTTCTTGGATAAGATTGGAATTAGTTTGATAGGTAATAGAAATACGATCAGAAACTTCAAAACCTTTGGATTTTCTTTGTTCTTGAATCACCCTAATTAATTCTCTGGCCATTCCTTCAGTCTTTAATTCCGTAGTAATTTCTGTATCCAGTAGTACCACGGTACGTGGAGTGGCTTCTACTTCTTTTCCTTCTTCGCAAACGAAACCCATCGTAAATTCATCGCTACTCAATGTTTCTCCAGCGATTTTTACACTACCGTCTTTTTGTAATTCAAAATCTCCAGACTTTCCTTTAATGATTAATTCCTGCACTTTTTTACCAAGCCGTGGCCCAACTTTTTTAGCATCTACTCGCACTACTTGTTCCGCAAGTCCCTGCACAGATTTTAGTTGTTCTACTTCTTTCACGTTAGCTTCCTCCTTAATGATTTCTAAATCCAATTCTACTTTATCTGTTGTCATAAACTGCAATTTTTGGAGTGGTTGGCGTAGTTTAATCTTTCTTTTTGCTCGAATACTCGCCGCCAAGGAAACAATCTCCCGTGCTAAACCAACTTTCTTCTGGGATTTCTGGTCAATCCATTTTTCCATCACTTGTGGAAAATATTCTAAATGTACAGATTCTCCACCTCCCAGATCCTGATATAACTTCTCCGCAAAGAAGGGACATACCGGAGCTAATATTTTAGCTAAAGTCATTAGTACCCAGTGTAGTGTTTCATAACCAGACTGTTTATCTTCTGTCATTTCGGAAGCCCAAAATCTTCTCCTAGATCTTCTTAGATACCAGTTATTGAGATTGTCTATGAAGTCTGGAATTAGTCGCAAGCCCCCTTCTAAATCATAGGTATCAAAGTGTTTTCTAAATTCTTTCAGTAAAGTTTGAGATTCTGAAAGAATCCATTTATCTAAATCATTTTTTACTTCCGGGAAAGCAAATAGAACCTTAGCTTCTCCGGGATGTTGCATCGGAACTTTAATGATTTCTTCTAAAGCAGAAATTCCTTGCAAGTTTGCTTCTAGTTGTCTGGTTGGTCCTCCATGAGAAACAAAAGCGATAGTCTTATTCCGGTGTTTCTGACACATCTCATCGAAGAATTCTCTCATGCGTTTCATAACCTCTTCCTTGGTTTCTACCCCCTTGGTTTGCATTCTTTTTAGTGCTGGAATATAGGGTTTTCCTTCTAAGTCGCCAAAATAAAGTTCCCGAAGTCGTTCATCTGTTTGTATTTTTCCAGCAAATCCTCTTTCTTTCTTAATAATTTCTGCCGTACTTTGAGTTCTCTGGAAGGGGGAAGCATAAAAGACATCAAAATCATCTAGTTTTTTAGCTAATTCCTTAATATCTTTCCGTCCTTTGTCTGTTAACGGATAATCATCTTCTACTCGTCCGGCAAATACTTTCTTTATATTCGTTGTAGATTCCCCGTGACGAAGCATGAGGAATTTAGTTGGTTGCCACCCATCTATATTGGCATACGTAGAAAAGAACTGATAGGCAGACCTCAATGGTAAAAGTACAGACTTAAGAACCTCTTCTACTCCATGTTCTGAAAATCTCAAATTCTCACCTCTGGCAACAGGCGAATGCAGTAAATAAAACCGCATGGCATCTGCACCGTACTTATCAAAAATGAGATTAGGGTCCGGATAATTCTTTTTGGATTTTGACATTTTTTCACCATCTTCGGCGAGCACTATTCCGTTAGTAATCACATTCTTAAACACCTCCTCTTTAAAGAGAGCTACCCCCAGAACATGAAGGTTGTAAAACCAACAACGAGTTTGATCTAATCCCTCCGCAATAAAATCTGCCGGCTTAAATTCCTGACCAGAATAAGGATAATTAATGGAAGCGTAAGGCATAGAACCAGATTCAAACCAGCAGTCCAAGACTTCTGGAATCCTGTGAAGAGTTCCTGCACACTTAGAACATTTCCAAGTTAAATCATCCACAAAATGTCGGTGCAAGTCATCTACCTTCTTCCCAGAAAGTTTTTCTAATTCATCTCTCGTGACAGCCATGACTTCTTCACATTTATCACATTTCCAAACCGGCATTGGTGTTCCCCAGTATCTGTTTCTAGAAATTGCCCAATCGGGGGCAGTCTCTATTCCTTTACCAAACCGACCATGTTTCAGATACTCTGGAGTCCAGTTAATATTTTCATTTTTAGCCAAAAGTTCTTTCTTTATCTTTTGGATATCTACAAACCAAGTATGAATTCCACGATACATCAGCGCACATTCTGTCCGCCAACAGTGAGGGTAGGAGTGTCTAATCTGAGACCTATTAAATAGTTTCTCATTCTTTTTTAGTTCTTCTAAAACCCAAACATTAGCATTGTCTTCTGACCCTTCTACTTCCTCGTCATAACGGAAATACTTTCCTTTCAGTTCTGGAATAGTGTCATCAAAATAACAATTATCTGTAAACGGATAATCCAACGGAATGTTATGGGCGTTTAGAATACGAGCATCTTCTTCTCCAGTTGGTGCCATATGTACAATTCCCGTTCCTTCTTCTTCGGAAACAAAATCATCTCCTACAACCTGCCAGGCATTTTCATAACCTTCTTTGCCAACATAGAAATCAAAAAGTGGTTTGTAAGCTTTCCCAACTAACTCTTTTCCTTTGAATTTCTCAACAACCTTAAAGTCAGAGCCAAAGATATTTTCTACCAAACTACTAGCAACAATAAACTTAGCTCCTTTCGCTTCCACCTTGCTGTATTTCATTTTTGGATGTACCACGAGCAACAAATTAGAAGGTAATGTCCAAGGAGTAGTAGTCCAAGCCAGAAGATGTGTCCCTGGTTCATCTACTAACTCCATTCCCACCGTAACAGCTGGATCATCGATATCTTTATAATTAAGGTTGGCTTCAAAGTTAGAAAGAGGCGAACCAAGTTTGGGGGAATAAGGTACCACCTTATATCCCTCATAAATAAGTCCCTTTTTCCAAAGTTCGCCAAACACCCACCAAACAGATTCCATGAATTCTGGATCCATGGTTTTGTAGTCATTATCAAAATCCACAAAACGCCCCATCCGATCTACTACATATCGCCAATCTTCCCGGCAACGCATGACAATAGAGCGACAAAGTTCGTTGAATTTTCCAATCCCCATCTTTTCTATCTCTGGTTTGCCACCAATCTTATGTTCTTTTTCTACCTGAAATTCCACCGGCACTCCATGACAATCCCAACCCCATTTTCTCTCCACCCGATAACCTTTCATGGTATAGTAACGAGGAATAGTATCTTTCAATGTCCCCGCTAATATATGTCCATAGTGTGGAGTTCCAGTTGCAAAGGGCGGTCCATCTAAAAAAACAAATTCATTGTGATGCTGACGAGAATCAATGGTCCGCTGGAAAATATTCTCGTCTTTCCAGAATTTCATAATCTCCTGCTCATTATCTGAAAGTGATTTATTGGGTTCTACGGAAGGGAATTTTTTCATTATTATAAAAATAGCAGAAATAAATATTTCTGCGAGAGTCCCTAAAAGAAGGGACGGTACCATCTCGATTTTTTACTTAATTTTTTGGACACGCGCAAAAGATATGAATCAAAACGCGACGTGATCTACTCTTCCCACAAAGGAATTTCTGCACGCTCCCTGTTTAGAAAATAAACTCGTGGTAGATAGCCACTCTAAGGGATTTTTTATTCTATAAAGAACGGCCGTAGCTTAAACAAAAAACACTTTTTGTAAAATTTTATATTAAAAATATTATTTTTAATTAAAATAAAAAATAGCTACCCTAGCCTTAAGATTTAAATACTAAATGTCATATAAAACTAAAACTTCTCAAGAATTTCTGACTGATACAGAAAGTAATAAAAAGAAAAAAATATCTGGATTCTTTCAATTAAATTCAAAAAAACAAGATTTAAGAAATTTAAGTATTAAAAACAAAACCTTTGAAAATTTTATAATCCAAGGGGCTGATTTAACAGGAGATTCCTTTCTCAAATGTGAATTTAATAACACCATTTTTATAGATTGTTGCCTAGTCTGTACAACTTTTTCAGACTGTTTATTTACGAAGTGTACAATTATTAATGGACAACAAGACTACACTATCAAAAAATCCAATATAGGATATCTATCAGAAATAAAAATTGGTGATTATAATATGATCAAAAAATATATAAATCGAATAATTTAAAAAATAGAACTAAGGGCGTCCATTATAAATATGAACACCCTTTTTTGATTACATAGAGATGTATTATTTAATCAACCTATATATTAATTTCTCCTCCCGATATTTTCCTGATGGCATTCTTAATACTATTTGCGGTCACCTGATGCACTCCCCCTTGTTTTACTGAAACAACATGCCATCTTGTTCTATATCCTCCAACCCAATTTTCCCAAACTTTTTCAAAGTGCCAATGGTTATCGTGAGGATTATGTTCTTCGGAATCAACTGAAATTAAATATTCAGTGACTACTGTTTGTCGAGAACTATGTCCTGATCCACTTTCATTATTTGTTCTCTTTTTTTTGTAAATTATTGGTATAGTAGAATCCCAAAGATAATACCAATCTGACCACCTTTCTCTGAATTCAGAGAAAGGCATTTTTCCAGTTCTAGCCATGTAATTTCTCCCTTGCTTTGTGTTCGAAAATAATACTTTTTATCCGGTTATTAGATAACAAAAATCCCTACAAACCACCCTTTTAAAAGAGCTTCCTATTTTTAGTATTATTTCTCCCTCCCAACAAGGGGAGATTTTAATGTTAATTTCATAATAAAAACAATGTTACTGCTCCAATTGCAGTAACAACTCCTACCCCACTAGCAACCCTGCCAAGCAAACTATAGGCTCCCAAGACTGCTATATAAGCAACTTTGATAATAGTGTTTACTATTAAGGCAATGGCAATTGAGTTCTGTGCTACAACCTGGCTTAATTCCCCGAGTTTTACAGATTCTAAACTAGAAAGAACAATAGCATCTATATCTATCAAACCGGATAAGAAGGCGGCCGCATAAACTCCAGAATCTCCTAGATACTTTTGTCCCAAAGCCAAGGCAAAAATAATCACCACAAAAACCAAACCGAATTTTAAAGCCGGCCCAATTTCGAAAGGACTTTCTAGTTTTACTGTTTCTGCTTGTGGAGACCACCAGTGATGTTTCTTGTTTGACCGAAAAAAGAAATATACTGCTCCAATTAAACTAGCTAGGGCCATAGCAAGAGGCACAATTAAGAACTTATGGAAATCTGAAGTTCCTATTAACAGAATTTCTATAACTACTCGAACTTGCATCGTACCAAGAGCGATTAAAATTCCCCCGGCAAAAATATCATTAAGCTTTGTTTCCTTAGATTGATTAGCCATAGAAATAGCTACGGCGGTGCTGGAGACAATAGAACCAAGGAAACCAGTTAAAGGTATTCCTCCTTTTGCTCCTAAATATTTGATTAAAAAATAACCCACAAATCCAATTCCAGAGATAAGCATTACCAACAACCAGACATTGAATGGCACCAGTACTCCCCAAGGGTCAATTGGTTCTCGAGGAAGGAAGGGTAATACTGCTCCAGAAAGAGCTAGTAATTGAAAAGCTCCAAACCATTCTTTGGGGTTAAGTGTTTTTACAAATTTATGCAAATTCTCCTTAAAGGCGCTAATACTAGCCAGAAATAAGGTGAGTAAAATAGCTAAGACCTGATGTTCATAACCAACCAACACCCCAATCCAAAAAGCCATTATCGCTGACAACTCTGTCGTCATTCCAATCCGATCCATCACGAAACTACCATGCGCATAAGCAACGACTACTAATAAAAGAATGGCCCCAAAGAAAACTACCGGTAAGTAGGGGATATTTTCTAGTAAAGTTGAAAACGTTCCCATTAAACACAATAGGGTCATGGTTCTCAGCCCCATAAAACTCCTATGTTTTTCGGAATTTTGCGCATCCATTTCCCTTCGAAGACCCATAAAGGCTCCAAGTAATACCGCAATCACTAATTTAACGATTGGATAGCTGAAAGAAAAAGATTCAAACATCGGGATATTATACCACAAGTAAAGACTAATTTCAAGGGCAGAAATCAACTTTTACTGCTTTAACAACAGCATTTTTAGACTGAAAACTATTGACAAAAATTAAAATATTATTAAATAGTGAGCAATGAAAAATTCACTAGAAGAAGTAGATTTTAATGAGGATTCTCAAGTTTTTTGGGGACTAATAGAAAGAATTAAAAAACGTTGGAACCCTTTTGATAATTATAATAACAGTTGTAAAACCATTCTATCGTTCTACAAAGAAGGAATATCTATTTTAATTTCTGCAGAAGAAATGGAAGTTTTACATAGAAATAGATGGATAGAATTCTTCTCACAAACCCTTTCTGAAGAAGGCTACACTATTTGTAATACACAAATAAAAGGAGATTCTTGCGTAATAAATATCCGCCTGACGGTGTCCGTAAAACAAGAACAAATTTTCCAAGACTTAAAAGATCAGCAAACGGAAAGTCTTCCCGTAGAAGATTTTTCTTCTTGGGAAAGCAATCATTGGAGGTAGTATATTATAATATGCTACTTATTAAGTTTCTGTTCCAATCCCTTAATTGCTTCCAAGACCTCCATTGGTAGCATCCAAACAGTGGTATTGGACTGGTCAGAGCTAAGATCATTAATTGTTTGCAACGTTCTTAGGTGAAGTGCTCCCGGAGTTTTTTGTAGTATTCTAGCTGCAGCTTCTAAGTTAGTAGCTGCAATACGATCTCCATCCGCTTTAATTATTACTGCTCGCTTTTCCCGTTCTGCTTCTGCTTCTTTGGAGATAGTTCGTTTTAAGTCTTCTGGAATAATGATGTCTTTAAGTTCCACAGATTCTACTTTTATGCCCCAAGGGTCAGAAGCGACATCGATAACTTTTCGAATATGCTTAGAAATTTCTTCTCTGTTTTGCAGTAACTCATCTAAGGTTGTCTCTCCTACCGCATTACGCATGGTAGTTTGGGCAATTTGACTCATGGCCCAGAAGAAATTTTCTACTTGGATAATAGCTTTTTCCGCATTATCAATGTGGTAATAAATAACCGCATTAATCCTAATAGGAATATTGTCTTTAGTAATCGCTTCCTGATCTGGAACATCTACAGCTTTGGTCCGGATATCTACCTTCTGCATTCTTTGAAAAACAGGAATTACAATCCTCCATCCTGGTCCTTTTATTCCCGTAAATTTTCCTAAGGTAAACATAACCCCTCGTTCGTATTCGTTAACTTGTTTAATAACTGCAATTAAAATCACAATAGCGACTGGCCAAAAGGAAAAATAGAACATATTTAGATAATTAAAAAACCAAGCTAATGGTAATAGAATTTTAATTGGGAAACAAAAACAAAACTATTTTTATACAGAAACTAAATAATTTTAATCTACTATAAATTAATTATTCTTTGCCTCCTCCAAAGATGTTATCTGTTTACCTAAAGCAGAAATAGTTCCTTTAAACTCATCAATTAATCCAGAAAAAGATAATAATGAAGACTTTATTCCTAATTCTTTAGCAACAACTTTAACTTTCTCAGATCCAAAAAACTTTGATTGCAATATCAAACTTTTAGATTCATCATCAACCTCTTCATTCTTACAATGTGCTTGAAAATCAGAAATAACTTCTTGTGCTTTAACAAGTTTCTCTTCCATCTCCTGTTTAGATTTTTGGAAAAATTCTATTTGCTCTTCTGTTGTTAAAGAAGCAATTGATTTATCATTATCACTAGATCCTCCTTCCAGAATCATGGCAACTTCTTCTGCTGTCACGGAAGGGTCTCCTCTTCGGCCTTCTGGTAATATTCTCGTAATAACCATTCCATTAACACTAATTTTCTGTGGAAAATCTGTGGAATTCCCTCCATGCTCATCCCCTTTTCCTTCTTCTAAAATATTTACTTGTAAAATGTCAAAACTTCTAGTTTTAAATAAAAGTCTCTGCCGTTCTGGACAATTCTGATGAAATAAATTTTTCATTACTCACTAAATTAAAGAAACATTAAATTAAAGTCAATGTTTATATAATCATATTTATAATTTTGTCAAGCTACTTCTTCATCATGGCAAAGAAAGCTTCTTGCGGAATCGTTACTTTTCCAAATTGTTTCAGTCTTTTCTTACCCTTTTTCTGTTTCTTTAACAGTTTATTTTTTCTGGTCACGTCCCCTCCATATAGTTTGGCTGTCACATCTTTTCTCAAAGCCGGAATAGTAGTTCTAGACAAAATTCTGGCACCAATTGAGGCTTGAATGGCAATGGCAAATTGGGCTTTAGGAATAATTTCTTTCAGTCTTGTACACCAACTTTCTCCTGCATGATAAGCGGCATCTTTATGTACAATTTGACTAAGCGCATCTACTTTGTCTCCGGCCACTAAAATGTCCAGTCTTACTAAATTACCAGTCCTCAAGTTCAGTGGTTCGTAGGACATAGAAGCAAACCCAGAAGTTAGAGATTTTAAGTCATCATAAAAATCAGTAATGATTGAAGCGAGAGGAATTTCAAAAAGAAGTTCCGCTCTATCCTGCGAAGGATACTGAATATCTTTAGACATCCCTCTTTTACTAGTACAAAGTTCCATAATAGAACCGATATATTCTGCCGGCGTAAGGATAGCGATTTTCATCCATGGTTCTCGTATTTCTAAATAGTTTCCAGAATCTGGTAATTCCGAGGGATTGGAAATAGTTTTAATCGTCTTGTCGTTTAGGACGATCTCATATGACACAGATGGAGCTGTTATCAAAAGGTCTAAATCAAATTCTCGCTCTAGTCTTTCTTGCACAATATCTAAATGCAGTAATCCCAGAAACCCTGCCCGAAATCCATGACCTAGTGCACCGGAATGTTCTGGTGTAAAACATAAAGCCGCATCGTTAAGAGATAGTTTTTCTAAAGATTTTCGTAATAAAGAAAAATCATCTCCTTGGGTGGGGTAAATTCCCGCAAATACAAATGGTGTTACTTCATGATATCCAGGCAGAGAAACTGCTTTACTATATTCGGCCATTTTTTCTCCCTTCCAAAGAGTTTCTCCTACTCTAGCATCCACAACATTCTTAAGACCAGTGACAATATATCCCACTTCTCCGGTATGAAGAGCAGGGGTCGGAGAATATTCTGGATTTAGAAACCCAACTTCCAAGGCCTCTATCCCCTTTCCTGATCGCAAAAGCTTAAGTTTATCTCCCTTCTTTATTTCTCCTTGAAAAACTCGCACACTAGAGACTACTCCTCGGTAAGAATCAAAAGTAGAATCAAAAATAAGAGCTTTTGTTTCTTCTTTCTTTTCAAAAACATGTGTATGAGTTTGAAAAATATTATTTTCTGCAGGCAATGGAACTTTCTCTACGATAGCATCCAGTAAGTCCTCTACCCCATGTCCTTCTTTTGCGGAAACCAAATAAATTTCATCCTTATTAAATCCCAAAAGCTTTTCTATTTCTTCTGCTCTTCGTTCCGGTTCTGCCGCTGGTAGGTCTATTTTGTTTAAAACTGGAATAATTTTTAAACCATATTCCAAGGCCAAAAAAGTATTAGCTAGGGTTTGGGCTTCTATTCCTTGGGTAGCATCTACCACTAAAATAGCCCCCTCGCAAGCCGCCAAAGACCGAGAAACTTCGTAAGAAAAATCTACGTGTCCAGGAGTATCGATAAGATTTAATTGGGACCCTTTCCATTTCATACGCACTGGTTGCAATTTAATAGTGATTCCTCGTTCTCGTTCTAAATCCATCCGGTCCAACACTTGTTCCTTCATGACTCTTTTGTCTATGGTGCCGGTGAATTCTAAAAATCGATCCGCTAGAGTAGATTTTCCGTGATCTATGTGTGCAATAATACAAAAATTTCTAATCTCATTCATCGAGCGCGATTGTAAACAAAAAAAAATTACGTACAATCGGAAATGATGCAACGTGTAAGAGGATTTTCTATTATCGAAATTTTAACCACTTTGGTTGTCGCCGCTATTATTGCCTCCATTGCTGCTCCACAATATGGTCGCATCCGTCAGGAAAATGATTTTAATGATGAAGCTAAAGATATCCTCCATAGCATTTCCAGTGCTCGAGCCAACGCTATTGCCCATAAAAAATGTGGTAATGACGAAGCTACTCTTTGGGGAGCAGAAATAGGAATCAACGAGTTTAAATTATTCTGCAATGATGTATTAGAAGTGGAAGCAACAACAATTACCACCCTAGGTTCTGTTGTTAGTTATAATGATGATATTGAAGATGTGGGAAATACTTTGCGAATAGTTTTTATCCCAGAAACTTTACAAAGTAAGGTTATAGACATTGATGGTGAAACCGAAACTCCAAAAGAGAAAGTTAAAATTTCCCTATCTCATATACATGCTGACAACCAAAAAACTATTTGTTTTCACAGTATTTCTGGCTTTCCTACTTTAACCACTGGAGACGTTGGCTGTCCTGAATAAAATGACAAACAAAACAAAAAATTCCGGTGAAACTCTGATAGAAATTTTAGTTTCGACAGTAATTCTTATTACTGTAGTCACCTCTGCTTTTGTTTTTCTTAACCGTGGTGTGGCCACTAATCTCGGTTTAACAAATCGTATTATTGCTATAGAAATTGCCCGAGAAGGCCTTGAGGCAGTCCGTAATATCCGTGATACCAACTGGCTCAAATATTCTGGAGATCGTCGGGCCAAATGGCTCTGCGTTGATGAACAAGGAGAGGACACCTGTAGTGGAATAAATGTCACTGCCATAGATATTCCTGGATTTTATCGCGCTGAATTTTCCGAAGATGACAAGAGATACTACATCGAAGAACCGGATGTCGGAAGCGAACTACTAGATTTAGCTAATAATTCTGCTGGTTACGAAAATTTTCAGTTATTTGAAACCTCTAGTGGACGATTAGTGCATGATAATGTCGACAATACCCCCACTATTTTTTATCGTCAGATAGAACTTATTCCGGAAACCAACGCTCTCAATGAAGAAAAGTTAAAAGTTATTTCTAGGGTTCAATGGTCAGAAGTAAATACTTATCCTTCTACGGTGTTAGAAACACATCTTTTTGATTTCTATGAACGAGATGCCTACTAATAAAAAACACGGCTTCACTTTACTAGAACTAATTATTGCTTTAGGAATTGCTGCTGTAATAATTACAACTACTTTAGGGATGGTTGGAAGTATTTATTTTTCTCAAAAAAAATTATTAATCACTCAGGACTTTTTTGCCGAATCTCGTTTCCTAATGGAACGCATGACTCAAATGATCCGAAACAATACTATTGATTACGATCGTTATTTTATTGAAGTTGGTCCAGACAATACTGCTTGTCCTGTCTTTGACCCTGATCAAACCCCAACTCAAGAAGCCATTAATAATAACAGTGCAGAAACTCGTGCTAGTCTTGGCTACCCTAATATCTTTTACTGGGATACTACTGCAAGTGAGGCAGAAGGCTACGATGTGCAGGATAAAAACTTGGGAGGAAAAAGATTAGATGACGGAGAAAATGATCTTTGTGTTAAAGCTTGGAATGATGACCCCGTTATTACCCTTTATCTTATCAATAGATCTAGAACTACTAGAATTGCTGTTAGACGCAACAATGATGAAGACCAAGAATTAGAAGTACAAAGACAGTTAAGTGCCGACTTAGACAATGACGGTGTTGGAGATGTCTGGGCACCACTAGATGTGGATGGTAACGGAAATTTTGATGAAGAAGACTTGGAAGTTGTTTGGAATCACGAAGATAGTAACCTCTGCCAGATTCGTGACTACAGTGACAACACCTATGACATTTTAGGAGAAAAAACGTCAGAGGATTTTTGTAGTTTGGCTCATAACTGGACTGTTATTTCTCCAGAACAAATAAAAATAGAATCTCTTACTTTTGTTCCTTCTCCAGACCAAGATCCTTATCTTAGTTTTGCTGTCAATGAAGCCCAAATTCATCCTCATGTTTTTATTCTACTCAAAGCAAAATTACGAGACCCAGAAAGTTTTGGTATCGAAGAAGATGAAACCCCAACTGTTTCTCTCCAAACCACCGCTTCCTCTCGAACCTTTGGGGATATTAGGAAATAATTTTTATTATATTATAATATAATGTTTACAGAAGTAGTTGTCCGCATGCCTCCTTCCCCAACTGGAAAATTACATTTGGGAACCGCTCGCACGGCTCTATTTAACTATCTTTTTGCTAAACACTACAAGGGGCAAATTATTTTCCGTTGGGAAGATACTGACCTAGAAAGATCTAAGAAAGAATTTGAAACCGAAATATTAGATGGTCTTAAATGGTTAGGCATGGACTTTATAGTTGAGTCTAGTCAGGTTTTTAGACAGTCAGAAAATGCCAAATTACACCACGAATGGTTAGAAAAACTCTGGCAGGAGAATAAAGTTTTTCCTTGTTTCGTCACCCCAGAAGAAATAGAAGCATTACGGAAAAAAGCTACTTCCTCACATACTAACTTTGTTTTTTGGTCTCCCTATCGAGATGAATCAAGAGAAAAACTAGAGGAAAAAATGAAATCTGAAGCTAGCTTTGTTTGGCGGATTAGATCTCCTAAAAATGAAGAAATCGTCTTCGGTGATTTAATTAGAGGACGGGTCAGCGTTAATTCAGATACTATTGGAGACTTTGTGGTTGCGAGAAGCAACGGATCTGTTTTATACTTACTGGCTAATGTCCTAGATGACTGGACCCAAAAAGTAACGCATGTCCTCCGCGGAGAAGACCATATCTCCAACACCCCCAAACAAATTCTGCTTTATAAAGCTTTGGGTGCCGCTGAACCATATTTCGGTCACATCCCTTTAGTCTTAGATAATCAAAAAAGAAAACTATCTAAACGTAATGCTGATCCAGATACCTGCGTGTTAATAAGTGATTTTATTAAACAAGGATTTGTGCCAGAGGCAGTAATAAATGGTTTAGCTTTACTGGGATGGAATCCAAAATCCACTGAGGAAATTTTTTCTCTGGCGGATTTAATTGAGATATTTGACTTACAAAATGTAAATCCGGGAGCGGCACAATATAATTTTGAAAAAATGAAATGGTTTAATACCCACTGGATAAGAAATCTTCCTTTGGAAAAACTAATAACTCATTTTAATGAATTTTCTGGTGAAAAATTCGACCCTAAAAAAGACACAGTCATGTTTGGATTTATTAGAGAAAAGGTTCGAAGTCTGGCAGAGATTCCTACTCATTTAGAATATTTAACTAAAAATCCAGGAACAGACCCTGAGAAATTAGTCAGCGAAAAAATGCAGATAGACATTCCTTTGGCCAAAAAAATACTTACTGATATAGAGAAAATGTTAGCAGGTTTGGACGAAAAAAATTGGCACACAGAAAAAATGCGAGAGCTTTCTACTAAAGAAATAGAGCGATTGGGAGTAAAAAATGGTCAGTTTTTTTCTCCTTTCAGAATTGCTTTATCTAATAGAGAAGTTTCTGTCGGCCCTTTGGAAATTGCTGAAATTCTTGGAAAAAAGGAAACCCTTCAAAGACTTCAAGAAGTAAATCAGAAACTGTCTTAAATTACTCTTCTTTGCCTGTCGCTTTAATAACACTTTCTTTAATTGTTTTGGTTATGTCTCTCAATATTTTCTTAGTTTCTCCACGACGAATATTTTCTGATTTATCTATAATCTTCATAGGTGCTCTCGTAGAATTTGGATCTAGGGGATTCCAAGTACTACGTAATGGTCTAGCATACTCAGGTTCCTGAGCTTGTTCATATTTTCTCCAAAGAGCATGTGTTTCTGCTTCTGAAACAGTTTCTGTTTGTCTTATTCCCAGTCTAGCTTGCTGCTCTACTTCTTTCCCCCGAAGTTTTTCCATAAATTTTTGGAAAGCTGTTCGCGGCGTAACATTGGCCTCCTTATACTTTAGGGCATTGATAAACCAGGAAGAAAATTCTGCTCTAGTTATTGGTTTTTCATGATAGAAAAATTTTGTGTCCTGAAAGTTTGTGAACCAACCAGTCCCTTTGGCCGCCACTAACACCGGAGCAATGGGGTCTTCTTTTAAAACATCTTGAAATGAAGTTTTCCAAGCTTTTTCATTAATATCCAACCCAAAACTACTCGCTAACACTAGTAAAACATCTTTTCTGGTCGGACTTTTATCGATATCAAAATCAACATCAATAATTCCTTCTTCTAGGGCTGTATAGAATACCAAACTCTTTAAGTTGTTTTCCAATGCCACCCCCTTCAGACTAGGAAGCTCTGCTCTTTGTAGGTTAATAATATGATTAATATCAATACAGTTAGCCGCCATCACCATTTTAAGAATATCCTCCCAAGAAGCTTTTTGATTTGGTCTAAACTTATTATTACTGTCAGCTTTAATGATTCCATAGGAATTCATTTGGATAATATCTTGAGTATAAGCCCCTTTATTTGGAACATCAGAAAAATTTGCCACACTGTCAGAAGCCTTAAGGCAAACTTTTTGTGCATCAGCAGAGTAGAACTCCTTCCCAGATTTCCCCTGACTTATTGCCCTT
The DNA here is from genome assembly GCA_021734525.1 of Candidatus Altimarinota bacterium. GTDB lineage: Bacteria > Patescibacteriota > Gracilibacteria > UBA4473 > UBA4473 > JAIPGU01. Next base: position 37,332 of record JAIPIW010000005.1, read on the forward strand.
CTTTCTGAACCAAAAAGACCGGTAATACGACGAGCAATTTCTGGCTGCTGTTCAAATTCATCTACCCCCCTTTGTCCAGGAACATACCCAATAAAAACTTCTCGTCCGTAACGATCTTCCCCAGTAATAATTTTACCAGCCTGACCAACATTTATTTCTTCAGCCTGTTTTATCGCCGCCTCATAACCTTGCTCTGCTATCTTAAGTGATTCTTCTCTAGTCATCCCCGCTCTCCTGAGAGATGCTCCTCCGCTAGAACTTATTTGCACTAAACCATCTTCTGTTTGAATTAAATTAGGAGCCTCTATTGCAAATAGGGTTGGAGATATTTTAGGGTCTATATCTGTAATCGTAATAGTTTCTTCATATTTAAGATAAGCCTGATGATATGCCTTAAATAAAAAGGTTCTGTTTCTAGGAACGGTAAAAGCATAATCTCCGTTAATATCGGTTACCGTTTGATATTCGTCCGCTCCATCAATAAGTTTAATGGTAATATTCTGGAGAGGATTTCCAGCGGTGTCTAATACCTGTCCGGAAACGTAAACTCCCCGCGTAACATTAATAAGTTCTGAAGTCAGTAAATTAGTTTGATCTACTGCTAATAATTGCTGTCCAACAAAAGTGTTGGGGAGTCCGATAGAAACATCACCACTACCATCTGTTGTTCCCGTGTTTAAAGAAACTAGATTTCCGTTCCGAACATCAAAAACCTGAATTCTAGCACTTGCTTTCCCGCTAATTTCAATATTAATAAACCCTTGTTGAAAAAGACTATTATCTGAAATATTAGTAAACTTGGGATTTTTTAATGTCCCCGAGGCTACATGAATTGTTATTGTTCCCGTTTTTACTAAGCCTCCGTTATCATGAACAAATTCAGCAGTAACATCATGATTGGAACCAGCAACTAAAGTAAGTTCAATAAATACCCTTCCCGAAGCATCACTCACTCCAGTGCCAATTACTGCTCCTAATGAATTTTTCACTGAAACTGTTTTTCCTACTGGCGCATTTCCCAAAAAGGTAAAGGTGGTATCTGTTTTATTATCTGTAGTAGTTTTAGGGGCAATAAGAATAACTCGATGATCTACCGAACTACTTGGATCTGTGCCATCTGAAACTTCTGTCCCATCAATAATGGTGTCTCCATCTGAATCATTATTAGCGGGGTCAGTATTATTTTGGAATTCTTGCAAATTAGTAAGATTATCCGAATCTCCATCAGTGGCAGCATCTGCATCACTATTCTTATCAAGACCGTGTAAATCTTCCCACCAATCAAGCATCCCGTCGGAATCTGTATCGGTCGGAATATTCGTAGCTGTCTTTACTGTTTCCGCATTACTCATTCCATCTGTAGAAAAATACTTCACCGTGAATCTTCCCGCAGTTAAATCGTCTTCTGTCAAAACAACACTAGTTCCCGCCGTACTACCAGTGGTTGGAGTAGAGCCATCGGTAGTATAATAAGTTTGAGAAATACCAGAACTAACCGTCTGATCACTAGGAGTTAGGGTGATAGTTAATGGAAGAGTAGCCGGATCTGTGGAAGGGGCGTTGTCTATAGTTACCGGAGCTGTACGATCTACTTTCACCGCTGTAATATCACTTTCGGTACTATTACCAGCATTGTCGGTAACAATGACCTTAAAATTGTATTGTCCGTCTTGGGCTGTTCCATCAACAAGTCCAGTATCTGTGAAATAATATGTTTGCTCGGTAGTTGTAGTAGAAATCTGCGTAAAATCTACATCATTATCTCCAGCTAAAGCGCCATCTCCGTTCTGATCAAATTGGACATAGGTCACTACTGAAGCCACTCCCGAGTGAGCATCTGTTCCACTGGGGGTATAAGCTGTCGAATTCTCACTCGTAAAACCATTCTCATCCATAAGATCTGGATCTAGAGCAAGAGCTGGGGTGGGATTAGTGATATCTATTTTAATCGTGATGTTCTGTGGTGTTTCTTCGTTCCCCGCAATGTCTGCAGCATAAAAACTTAAGGTATTAGGGCTTCCTGCTGTACAATCAGTATCAAAAGTAACTCGGTTGTTGTAAGGAGTTATTCCAGCCCCATTCTTGTTAAATACAATCTGACTTACTCCAGAATAATAGCCAGTTCCACTATCGCTGGTGTTAGGATTGAAAAGAGTTGTTCCCGAATCTGTAGCACTAAGAGTTACTGTTACCGAAGTATTGTACCATCCTTCACCATTAGCGGTTCCTGATAAAGATTCTGAAGTTGTAGGTGCCGTCTTATCTGCCAAGACTCTTAAAATGGAGGAAAAATCCCCTGTGTTTTCTTCCGCATCTTGAGCACGAACTTTGTATTCATAAACTTGCCCGTCAGTTTTGGAAGCACTATCGGTGTAGGAAGTGGTATCTGCGTCCGCAGTAGTATCCAAAAGACTATCGTCTTTATATACCTGATAAGCACTAGGCTGATAAACATCAGTAGCTACTGTCCAATCAACTACCACTGAATCATCTGTTGTATAAGGGTCTATGTTTTCCAGAACCGGAGCATGTTCTTCCGTTAAATTAACCTCAAACTGAATGGTATTAGAGTCCGTGCTAAGCCCGGCTCTATTATTAGCGGCAATCTTATAAATATACTTCTTTTCCCTTTCAGTGTTAGTATCTGTGTAATAGGTATTAACTGTTGTCCCTAAAGAACGCTCTCCTATTTCTATTTCCCAATTCCAATTTGGGTAAGTAAAAACGTATGCATAATCGGTCCGGTAAATAGTATAATTCTCAATACCAGATTCTCCATCAGCACTAGCTGTCCAAGAAATATTCTGATTCCCTGGCGGAGAAGGATTGGCATGATCGGCAAGCACAAAACTTGCTGGAGCTGTAGAATCCAAAGTTGTTCCAGCACTATATACAAAATTAGATTTATTTCCGACTTCATCAACCGCCCTAACTTTGGCGTAATAAGTTCCTCCCTGTGTTCCAACATAGGCTTTATAATTGGTTACATAATGATTATGTTCATAAACTACGTTAGAAAAATCTTCATCATCAGCAATATATATTTCGTAGTGATCTATTCCTGATCCTCCATTATCAGAAAAACCACTCCAAGAAAAGTTTGTACTTAAACTTGGTTGGTAATCCCCTCCGTTAGACACCGTTCCCACGGAAGGATTACTAGTGTCGATGGTAGTAGATATTTCTTCCTCTGAAAAACTTGTTTCCGTCCCGCTGGCATCGCGCAACTTAACTCGGAAGTAATAAATCTGTCCGTTAGTTAAATTTTGGAAATTGTGAGAAGTTTCGGAAATCCAACCAGAATTTTGGACATTGGCGGTAAAATCAGAAGATGTAGATAATTCCGCATAAAATTGCGCACTAGGAACATTAGAAACCCAAGAAAAGGTCAGCTGATTACTCCCAGTATAACTATCTAAGGCATTAGGAGTTGGCGCTCCCGCGGCAATAGCCTCAACATTGAGTTGAGTTTGTTCTGAATCAATCGTAGAAGCATTGGTCTGGATATATGCTCGAGCATAAATAGTTTGACTACCGGTTTCCATGGTAGTGGCATCTGTTTGCCAAGTCCCATTAGACCAACTTCCATCTTCTTGCTCTACTCCTTGTCCAACATCTGCATAAACAAATGGCTCATTCTCTCCTAGAACAAAGAGTCCAACTCTAGTTGGAACCTGTTGAGCATTGGGCAGGGTTTTAAATAGTCCATCTCCCGTCCCCGTAAAGGTATAGTCAAAACTGTCTTCTGAAACTCTATCAATTGAGGTAATTATAGGGGTAGCAATAGCAGTTCCTTGATCATTATCATCATCATTATCTAGTCCATCACCATCGAAATCATCGCTACTAGACTGATTAAGGTAAAAAATTCTATTGCCAGAAACAATATCTGACGCATTAGCTCCAATGAAGGCTTTGGCAAAAATAGTATGTCCTCCTTCATCCATGGTCGCCGAACACGTCCAACTCCCAAGATGGGTAACTGCCATATTAGAAACATCTGTACTAGAAACTACCTGTGTAGTTACTCCGGTAGTGGTATTTAATTTTGTAACTCCATCGTTGGTAGAGATGTAAGCAGAATTACGTAGAGAGTGTTGATCTACATCTGTAACAGAACTAGCCGTCCCAGCAAGCGTAACTGCGGTATCTACCGTAAACCAATTAGAAGTTAAACTATAATAAGCTGCAATTTGTTCACTAGTTAGGGCGTTATCAGAAATAAAAGGTAGGGCAACATTACCAGCAAAATATTCATCTTCGTAACCATAACCAATACGTAAATCCTCTACAGCACTTACTATGTTCCCAGTGTGAGGATTCACTTCTTCCAAAACTCCATTACGGTAAATTCTAACATTAGAACCATCGTAAGTTCCGACAATGAATTCCCAAGTATCTGTTACGGGAGTTGTTTGGACAGATGCCGCTTTGAATCCACTGGCTGTTTGTACTCCAAAAAAGTAGGGATCAAAGGCGAGAGGGTAATCAAAGAATTCATCTCCCGCAGATAAAAAGTAACTTCTCGTGTCCCTGGAAGTACCATGAGATAAGATCTGCGCATAGGCGCCACTGCCCCCAGTAGAGGCTCTCTTAATCCACATTCCGACAGTAAGCTCACTTCCGGTAATATTAAAATCTGTACTACTGGAACTTAAATAATTAGAAGTTCCGTTGAAAGTAAACTGTTGCGTATCTGTTCCCGAAACAGCCTCTGATATTGTTACTGAATTATTATTTGTTAAATCGTTACCAGAAAGGCTTCTATCGGTGACGGAATCAAACCAGTATCCTTTTTCATCCAAAGTGAAAGCTGGGGTGGCATAGTCCTTAGTGCGGTGAATATAGGAATAAGCAGAAGTTCCTCCGGCTGCTAATGTAGTAATTTCGTCTTGAGTTAGAATTCGATTGTAAATTTTGACATCGGAAATAGAGCCATCAAAAGTAAAATTCTCATTATTACTACGGTTACCAATGGTTACGGGCGCTACTGAATTAGGATAATTTCCTCCAGAAGTTCCAGGAGTTCCCGACTGAACCCCATTAATGTAATGAGTAACTGTTGTTGTCGGACTACCTATTGTAACAAGTACATGAGTCCATTCATCATAAGGAACTGAATTGTCTGCAGAATACCTTTGAGTAGAACCCATCACTCTCGCCCCCACGGTATTAGTAGGTCCCATAAAATAACAAAATCCACCAGCACAATCTGACCATGTAGATTTATCAACTATTCTCGCATAATTACCCTCTCCTCTGCTACTAGGTTTTATCCAAGCACTTATAGTGTATCCAGAAGAACCAAAATAAGTATTAGATGTTAGGTCTGTTTCAACAGAATCGTTATCCCCATCAAAAAGCATTGCGCTATCTGAAGAAGTTCTTCCTGTGGTAAGAGTTGCCCCACCATTAATTGTTCCATTCCCATAAGCATTAGATGCTATTCTAGATAAGCTATCAAAATTATCTTTATAAACTAGCCCATTTTCTATATCCACTAGTTCAGATTGAATCTGAGTTATTCCACTAGTATGTCCTATAAAATCCCCATGAGCAGTGCTACTGGTTCCAGAAGAAAAGTTCGTTCCAGTAGAAATATCCGTAACATCCCAATCGGCAGATAGAGTGTCTACTGTATCATCTGAAACAAAAGAAGTAGAGTCTAAAGCATAACGCAACTTATCATCACTATCTATAGAAACTACTGAAACATCATCTGTGGTTTTAGAAATCACGGTATTGTCTGTAGCATTAAAAATAGAGGTCCCCCCTCTGGTTCCAACCACAATATAATCTTTAGCACTCAAAGTTTTTCCATCCAAATCTTCAACAAAGTTATTTTCAATTGCTGGAGTAGAAATAGTTGTTAGAAGAACAGTAAAATCATCACTAGCAAAATCATAAACCTGAAGACCCGAAGATGTTCCTACGTAAATAGAACCGTTTAGAGCAAAAATGGAAGTAATCCCTGCTAGAGAAAAACTTTTCCAAAAAGTTTTCTTCTGCGCATCAAAAATGATAAATTCGGTATTTGTGGCTACTAAAATCACCTTAGATGGAAAAGTAGATTCTCCACAACGGTCATCCTCTCCACTTCTAGGATCGTCATCTCCATCATCTGTTTCGTGATCACAGACGCTGTCTGTCGTATCATCTTTGGTTTCACTATACCAAGAATTAGAGCTTCCTGTTCGCCAGGAAGTGGACGCTGAATCTGAGGTAGTGTCATAGAAAAACTGGGCCTGAATAGCCCCAGAAACAAGAGTTGTCCCGTCTATACTCACACTCGAACCCGTTCCACTAGAAATTCCATTCCCAGAAACATCCGCACTACATTGTTGTGCAGCATCTTTGAAAATCCTCACTTGTGTGTCTATTTCCCCTGTCCCAGAAAAAGTAGCATTGAGACTATCATCTGCTATTCCTGCTCTTTCAAGGGGAGAAATTATTTGAGGCACAAAAATAGAAATAGAGTCGGTATTGTCTACTGTAGAATCCAAACCATCCGAATCCGCATCAACGGCCAAAGAAACTTGTGTCCAAACTAATCCCAGTAGCAAGCAAAAAACACCCAGAGACCAGACTCTTTTTTTTGTATTTACTTTTATTTTGTTTGTGGGGTCCGAATACATAGGAATTTTAGGCACAAAAAGTCATTTTTGATTTTAGGTTCTTCCGCGTTAAAACGCAAAAAAAATGACTTAATCCCGATTCTTGTTATTGTTCTAAAAATACAACATTATAATATAATAAAGTCATCGAAAAATTTGACACTTTGACACAAGCAGAGAAAATGAAAAAAGTAATCCACTATCATGAAAAAACGTAATCTCTTTATTGTTCTCGGTATCATAATTTTAGCCGCAATTCTTTATTTCTCTGATATAGAGAAATTCCTGACTACCAGCTTAATATCTCCGGACACTAAAGTCGTAATGGAAACAAACTTAGGAGATATTACTATTAAACTTCTTCCCGAAGAAGTCCCCAACATTGCTGAAAATTTTGCCCAACTTGTTCAAGAGAACAAATATGATGGCACCATTTTTCACCGAGTAATTGAAGGATTTATGATTCAAGGAGGAGATTATGAAAATCATAATGGAACTGGAGGGATGTCTGCCAAAGGAGAATTGTTGGAAGACGAGTTTTCTCCAAATCTGTCTCATGTTCGCGGAGCAGTTTCCATGGCTAATCGTGGTCCAAATACCAACGGATCTCAGTTCTTCATTGTCCAACAAGATGCCCCCTTCTTAGACGGCAGGCATGCTATTTTTGGACAAGTAGTAGACGGAATGGATACTGTTGATCGAATTGCCGCAGTAAATACTGGACCAAATGATATGCCTCTAGAAAAGGTCACTATTCTAGATGCACATCTTTCAAACTAATTATTAATCTTTAATAAAAATAAAATGTTTTTCTTTCATAAAAAAACAAAAACTCTGAAACGTCGGATGGCTAATTCTAAGGGCATAGGACTGGGAATCGGGCTTCTTGGAGGTTTTTGGTTGCTTCCATATTACATGGGAACAGATCTAACTCTCTCCCTTCAATGGGGAATTGTTCTTTGGTACCTGACCTTCGGAGCCGTTATTGGCTTAGGAGGGCTTTTAACTGTTTGCCCTTGGATGGGAAAGAAATGTCCTTTCTATGGAGCAGGTTCTTGGCGTCCTCTTTGGCGAGGCGGATTTACTGGCGCTTGGTTGAATTTTGTTCTGGCCATTATCATGTACGACACTTTTGCTGAAATTATGAGTTATTTCTCTTCTCTGCCCTTTGCTAATATGGACATTGTCCTTTTGGCTGTAATAGAAGGATTCATTATTGGGGCTTTCATTGATCTTCTTTCCACTAAATTTGGCGGCGAGGGTAAAGAAATTTTGTAACAAAAATCATACTTCTGCGTTTTCATCAACGGATTAAACTGATTACAAAAAATGGGATTTGAAGATCTAGAAATTTTACTAAAAACCTTGTTTCAAAAGGCTAGGAAAGGGAAAAACGCTGAAATAAAAAGGCGTGTTCGTCTCCAGGTAATGGAGGCGTTTTCTAATCGAGAAACAGAGAGTGTCGTCCCTCTTTTTGGACACTTTTTTGCAAAGAAATCTTCTCGTTGGGCCTTTGCAGTCGTCTCCTTCTTTGTTCTGTTCAATATTTTACCTAACAACATCGGACTTCTTTCGGCCGGACAAGTTAAACTTAAACACGGTGTAGTAGAAGTTATTCGGGGAGGAAATGAGGTAATACTCGTCACAGATTATCTAAAACTAAAGAAAGGAGATTTGATTCGTGTTGGAAACAATGGAGAAGCAGAAATAATTTTTCCAGATAGTTTTAGTTCTGTAGCTAAATCTCAAACAGAACTAAGAGTCTTAGATGAAGATTCTCTTTTCCTTATCAACGGAAAGCTAGAGAATCAGATCTTTACTGAAGGAGAAGTTTCTACTAATCGTGGTTTTGTAAAAAGCATGCCTGGAGCAAGTTTTCAGGTAATAGTTTCTAAAAGTGGTGAAACAAGTGTCATCTCTGAAGAAAAACAGATTGTTGTTTCTGACTGGAAGAATGGAGAAACCGTTTTAGAAGCTGGAAATCAAGTCCGTCTTAGCTCAGATACCGTACTTGTTAACGAAAACATGCCTACAGACTTAAGCCTTTCCATGTCGCAGCTTAAAACTATAGAAGCTAAGGAAATTATTACTCGTAGCAAGGTTTTAACTGCCTTAGAAAACTATTTAGACAACAATGAAACCCAGGCCAGAAAAGATTTGGCCTCCGCAAGAAAAAGTTTCTTGTCTATTATGAATGTTCCTTCCTCTTCTAGAAACTTAAAAATAATTAAGAGAAAAGATTTAGATTCCTTCACTCCTAGCGATGTCGTAAAAATATTAGAAGAAAAAATACCAGATTCTTCTTTGGTTACCGAAGCCAAAGCATTAGAAGTTCTAATGTCTCTCACTGAACAGAACATTGATCGTCTTGGTTTTGTGGTTAAAAAGTCTGGTGTTAGAAGTTTTGATAGCTATGTCTTATTAGACAGAATTGCTGCCTTTGGAAACGGTAAACAAAAACGTTTAATAGATGTGTTAAAACAAAAATATGCTGTAGCTTTCCTGCAAAAAGTACAGGATGAAGAACTAAGAATTGATCAGATTTCTAAACTCAGCCAAGAAATTTCTAAGCTCCCACGAACAGAACTAGCTATGGAGTTCTTGGAAAAAGTGCAAGATCTTTTTGCTCCAGATCTAGCAGAAATGTTGGAAGAGAAAATGGATAAGGTCTTCTAAAGAGGGACAATAGATGTTTTGCAAATATCTTGCATTTTGTTTTTGCAATATACTTGCATTTAATTACACAATTCCTGCAAAGGCCTTTTCTCTCGTACAGTGTAATTCATCAAATTGCACTCTCCCTGATTCTAAACGGATAATTCTAGGGGATAAGGTTTCTATCAAGATTGGGTCGTGTGTAGCAAATAAGATAGTGAGTTCTTCTTTTTCGTGTAACTTCTGAAAAAGTTCCGCAATTTCTCTAGAATTTTTAGGGTCTAGATTCCCCGTAGCTTCATCTGCAATAAGTATTTTGGGATTGTGAACTAACGCTCTGGCAATAGCTGTACGTTGTGCTTCTCCTCCAGAAAGAGAGGCTGGAAACTGATTTCTTTTATCCCACATCCCAACAAGCTTCAGTAATTCTGGTACTTTGTATGGGATTTGTTTTTCTTCCCCACAAACTTCTAACGCAAAAGCAATGTTTTCAAAAACAGTTTTTTTGGGAAGTAACCGAAAATCCTGAAAAACAATCCCAATCTGCCTCCGATACTTTTGCAAACTGGCTAAGGATAAATTTTCCAAGGCAAAGTCGTCTACTTTGATAGTCCCCGTACTTGGTCGCCATTCTCCAATGAGAATTCTAAAGATCGAAGATTTCCCTGCTCCAGATGCTCCAAGCAATGCCACCATTTCTCCAGGAACAACTTCAAAGCTGATGTTTTTTAGGACTTCTTTCCCCTGAATTGAAAACGAAACATTTTGAAATTCCAACATGTGAAAAAATTATAAATAAAGACCTGAGAATTACGAATTAAAAATAGATATAAAAAAAGGTTTTGCCAAAGACTGGCATTTTTGTTAGGTTGCCGTTCGATGACAGACTTCCTCGACCAAGTAACCAATTTCTTCGTTACTAAAAAATGGCGTTTAACTCCTGGCGTACGAAATATCGTGGAAATTTTAAGTAAAACAAATATTCCTTTAGCGGTTAGAGAGATAGAAAAAAAATTAGATTCCAAAGAAAGAAGTGTCGATCCCACTACAGTTTATAGAATTTTGGAACGTCTTAAAAAAGCAAATTTAGTCCACGACCTACACGGCAAATTTATTAGATGCACAGATCCCAACAGTAAACATGAACATCATTTTCTAATTTGCGAAAAATGCGGCAATGCGGAGGAAATATTTTTAGATTATAGAGAGTCTATTGCTAAACAACTTGCCCGAGAAAAAGACTTTGTTCTCAAAGAAGTAGATTTATCTTTTTGGGGAACCTGTAAAGATTGTACACAAAAATAGTTCAAATCGAAACATTGACTTTTGAGAACTCTTTTCTATAATTCAGATAGAAAGGTTTTCCCTT
>JAIPIW010000035.1 GCA_021734525.1 Candidatus Altimarinota bacterium
GGTAGGGATAAATGAAGCCATAATCAAAAAATATATCGAAGAACAGGGAAAAGAAGATTTTGGACAAGCGGAGCTTGAATTGGGTTGAAGCCAAGGGGGTACCCACCCGTGGAGACCTTCACATTTTTTCAACTCTTTTTTTTACTTTTAACAATGAAACTCCTCGATTGCCATTAATACCTTATCTACTTCTGCAAAATAATCTTCCGGAAGATTATCTTTCTTATCCATAAATTCCGGAAAATTAGCTCGTCTAAGAAACTCCAATAACTGTCTAGCAGTATTAGAGATCTTCACACTCCCGGGAGTTTCTTGGAGAAAAAACTCAAAATTCTGGACATTAAACCAAACATCTCCCCTCTCCTGGTCAAATCTGGTTAAAAGTCCTAGGGAATTAAGAATTACACTCCGGAAAAATAAATCAAAAGAAATAATAAATTCTGGTGTGGTTTCCTTAAAAATAGATTCCACTGTCTCAAAAAGAATAGAAGAAGGTCGTTCTTCTGGTAGAATCTGTCTCAAACGTTCTAACCACATAAATCCCCTTTCGCTACTTCTTAAATCTGTAGAAAAACAGTTAAACACTTTAGTAGTGGTAACTGTCTTTAAAGACTTAGAATTCCTACCTTCAAAAATACTTAGCTCTAGTAAACGAAAGAAATCTATTTCTCTAGCTCGTTTTTTAGAATTAGAGAACTTTTTTACAGAAAGCACCACCTTACCGTATTCTTTCGTAAAGAACTCTAATAACCCATCATCATTAGCGAGTAAGGTTTTCTTTAATAAAATTCCCCTGGTCTTTGTTTCCCCCATTGTTTTAGTCGGTAAACTTACCGGTTAAGTATTTTCGTACAGCAATTCCCGCTCCAAGTATTCCGACCAGTCCAGCTAGTAATATCTCTCCAGAAAAGATGTTATTCCAGAGGTGTAAAAATATCTCTCCCCCAGGAAGAACTTCTATTTGTCTCAAGATTAGAATAAATACTATTACTCCTAGCATTGCAGATGCTAAACCCAGCAGTAATCCTTCTACTAAAAACGGTCCGGCAATAAACTTAGCGTCTGCTCCCGTAAAACGAGCAATAAACACTTCATCCTTTCTGGAAAAAAGAACAATACGGAAGGTGTTCAAAATCAGGAGTACTCCACCGGCTAAGAAAAGTAATACAAGCCATAGACTAGCCTTATCTACACCATCTCTTACTTTTAGTAATTTATCGATAATAATAACAAATTCTCTCTCAGATTCGCCGTCCCAAGTTCCTACTACCGAATCATAACGAGGTTTCTTGAGGATATCGAAGATTTCTGACACTTCCGTCAAACTCTGAAATTTAATATGTAATCTTGGCGGTAGATTGAAATTTTGGAAGTTTTGTGCTGGCAAAAGATTAAGATCTGTTTTGTACATTCCAACTTCATTTTTTAAAGCATCAAAATCAAAAGAATCAAAATCTTCTCTCAGTGCTACAGAAAAATCTGCTCTTTCTTCTAGGTTTTTTAGAGATAAGTCTGCAAAAAATTCAATAGAAAAAATAAAATTTAGCAGGAAAACTATCAATGCCCCCAGTAATATAGTCGTACCAGAAAGAAATCTATTACGCCAAACCTGTACTGATCCTTCTCGAAAACTTCGAAATAACAAAGCCTGCCAATTTTTCATTTGTTTCTATATTTAACTAGATTTTATCTTCTCTGAGAGATTAATCAAACTTGGAGCTCTTAAAAAGATCTGGCGCAAAACTCTCTGCTCGCAGAATAATTAAATTAGGAAAATGTTTTCGACATTTTTCTTCATCAAAATTTTGATCATATCCTAAAAGCAAAGCGTCTGGATTTTCTTCTCTAAGGGTTTCTAAGCAATTTTCTCCTTCTTTTCCTAATCTAACTTTAGCATTAAATAAATTTTCATCTTTAATGCGTTTTAAACGATCCTCTTCTGTATTTTTTGGGGTATGATTTTTTATTCTTTTGATACTACTGTCTCTGGCTACAACAATAACAAGTTCTTTGCACATCGCACTAGCCTGCCACAAAAAAAACTGATGACCAACATGAAAAGAGTCAAAGGCTCCAGCTACAAAAAGTTTATTAAATTTATCCATCGGCGGAGGCGAAGTATAGATTTCTAGTTTGGAATTTCAATATCTTTGCCCTAAAATTCTCTTGATGATAACCAAAAAAGAAGTCGAACATATATCTAAATTAGCCAAAATAGATATTAGCTCTAAAGATTTAGACATGTTTACTAAACAGTTAGGAGACATTTTAGAATTCTTCAAAAAACTAGAAAAAGCTAAAACTGGACATGTCCAAGAAACTTCCCAAGTTACAGGACTAGAAAACGTTTCTCGTCCAGATGAAATAGAAATGTCAGATATAGAAGAAGAATTAGTGGAATGTACTCCTCATAAAATAGAAAAAAAATCTATTAAGATTCCTAAGATTATGTAGTATATTATAATATAATGAACTTAACTACTAAAACTCTCGCCGAACTAAGTGATCTTTTCCAAAGTGGAAAAGTAAGTTCTCGAGAAATAACAGAAGCTTTTTTAGCAGAAATTAAAGCACAAGATAATCAAATTAATTCTTTTGTGACCCTTACAGAAGATTTGGCCCGAGAAATGGCCGACAGTAGTGATAGTAGAAGAAAAAATAATACTCTGCTCTCCCCTCTTGATGGTATTCCTATTACCCTCAAAGACGTTATTTGTACTAAAGGAATTAAAACTACTGCTGGTTCCAATATTTTAAAGAACTTTATTCCTCCATATGACGCCACAGTTTGGCAGAAATTAAAGGATGCTGGAGTTGTACTTCTGGGGAAAACAAATACCGATGAATTCACTATGGGATCTTCTACGGAGACTTCTAATATTGGTGTAACTAAAAACCCACATGACTTAACCAGAGTACCAGGTGGAAGCTCTGGTGGATCTACCGCTAGCATTGCGGCAAATTTTTGTGCTGGGACACTAGGAACAGATACTGGTGGGTCTATTAGACAACCGGCACACTTTTGTGGTGTTACCGGCCTAAAGGTTTCCTATGGTCGAGTAAGTCGTTTTGGAACCATGCCGATGGCTTCTAGTTTAGATACTGTAGGACCAATAGCTAAAACTGCCGAAGACTGCGCTATGATTCTTTCTGTAATAGCCGGAATAGATCCCAAAGATTCCACTACAGTAGATAAGGAAGTTCCAAACTATAGAGAAGAAATTAAGAAAGATATTTCTGAACTCAAAATAGGACTACCGAAAGAATATTTTATTGATGGGATAGAATCAGATATTTTAGAGAGTATTGAAGCCACAAAAGCCATTCTCAAAGAGCTAGGAGCAAAGTTTGTAGAAATATCTCTCCCTCACACAGAATACGCTGTTCCAACTTATTATATTGTCGCTCCTTCTGAAATATCAGCTAACTTAGCTAGATTTGATGGCATTAGGTTTGGGGAAGGACGGGAAGGAAAAGATTTAAACGAAATTTACAGTAAAACTAGGAATCAAGGATTTGGTGATGAAGTAAAACGTCGGATCTTAATTGGCACCTACTGCCTTAGTTCCGGATATTACGATGCTTTCTATCGGAAAGCTCAGAAGGTAAGGACTTTAATAAAAGACGATTTTACCAAAGCTTTTGAAGAAGTAGATGCTATTTTAACTCCAGTTGCACCAACTACGGCTTTTAAAATCGGATCAATTTCAGATCCTATTCGCATGTACTTACAAGATATTTTTACTATTCCTTCCTCTTTGGCTGGGATTTGTGGTATTTCTGTTCCTGTCGGAACATCCGAAGAAAATCTTCCTATTGGGGCCCAAATACTTGGCCCAGCCTTCAAAGAAGAAGTTGTGTTACGAATTGCTCATAATATAGAGCAAAATATTGCCAAAGATAAATAGTTATAAAAAAACTTTGACAATCGTTTTATGATCTATATCATTTCTTTTAGAGTATTTTTTAACCCCCTTACTCATGGCAAGTCCCCCCATTATACAAGGTCATCCGACCTCATCGGCATCGATCCCCCTTATCTCCCCTCAAGAGTTTACAGCCGCCGCAAGTAAGTTGCGGTTTTTTTTTGAAAAAAAAGGATTTCTTGAGGTTCATACTCAAAACAGATTGAGTATCTTGGCAGCCTGTGAAGATCCAAAAACAGTCGCCACTTATAATTACGCCGGTAACGTCTGGCCACTACCTCAGACAGGACAAATGTGGTTAGAGTACGAACTCCTCAAAAACCCCGAAGTACCGGGCGTTTTTTGTATGAGCACCAGCTACCGAAATGAAGAAAATCCGGTAGAAGGTCGTCACAATCTCATCTTTCCAATGTTTGAATGGGAATTACACGGAACTATGAAAGATCTTACTAACTTAGAAGCAGAGTTACTTGAATTCTTAGGATTTGGTTCTAAGGACTCTTTTCCTCATAAAAACTACTTAGATTTAACTAAGCAGTACGATACTAAGATGTTGGAATGCGAACATGAGGAAAAAATGGAAGAAGATTTTGGACCAGTTGTTTTCTTGGAGAATTTCCCAGAATACACTCATCCTTTCTGGAACATGAAGAGAAACAACGACGGAGAAACAGCTAAAAAGGTAGATGTTATCTTGCACGGATTCGAGACCATTGGATCTGCAGAAAGAAGTTGTGATCCAGAACAAATGAGAGAAGCTTTTCACTCTATCGAGAATGGTGAATATGCTAAGTTGCTCTACAACAAATTCACTAAAGAAAGAGTAGATGCAGAACTAGAAGATTTCTTTGCTCATAAGTTTTTTCCAAGAAGTGGAGCAGGAATGGGTATGACTAGATTCATACGCGCCCTCAAAAAATCGAACCTTCTCTACACCTAAAGAAGAAATGCGAAAAAGTCTCATAGTTTGAGGCTTTTTTGTTTTTTATAATGGATCTATTTTTGCTCTTCTTCTTTTTTTTCTTCTTCTACAGCTACTTCTTCCTTAAACTCCTCTTTAACTGGAGATTCTTCCACTATTTCTTCTACAACCTCCTCAACTAACCCCTCTGAAACAAGATCATCCTTTTTCATCCCAGCTGGTTTTTCAAAAAGCTTCTCCCTTAATTTAAAAGGTATTTCCTTCAGACGTAAAGCTTTCCCAGAAAGATCTCTAAGAAAGTTTAATTTACTTCTTCTTACCTTATGAGCTCTTTGTACTTCTATTTTAGTAATGTTAGGAGAGTGAATTAGAAAAACCTTCTCCACCCCTATTCCTTCTGAAATCTTTCTAACTGTAAAACTATCACTAACTCCGTGACCAGAGTTAACTCTAACAACCATTCCTTCAAAAACCTGAATTCTGGTTTTATTTCCTTCCTGAATTTTCTGGTGCACTCGGACTTGGTAACCTGGACGAAGGTCCGGAACACTATCCTTACAACATTTTTTCGTAAAATCCTGAATTAATTGACTCATGGCCTAAGATAAATAACGGGCGGATTGTAAAAAGAAACAAACAAAAGGCAAGCTTTTTCCTTAAAATTTACAATCTGACTAAATTTTCTGTGTCTTTTTTTAGTTTATTTTTAAGGATAACGTTCTCCTTATCTCCGAAGATGTTTTTCACGAATTTATCCTTAAGGGTAATTCTGTACAAGAAATCTTCTCTACTCATTAACCCATATTTGTAATTCTTTTTAGGGAAGTTTTCGTCCAAGAATCTTTGGACATCTGTCTTTTTAAAGCTTCCTACTACAAAAAGATCTACTTCTTCTGTTTTGTTAACAAAACTTCCGGTAAGAATAAGAATATCCAGATCTCCTAATTTAGAAATCTTCTTCAATAAATCCTGATTAGAATCATCCGTCTTACGGATAATGGAGGTCAATTCGTGAAGTAGTGGAAAATGTGGGTTAATACGGTAATACTTCTTTCTATTTCTCTCGCTGGATTTTAGAAGTCCGACATGCTCTAGGTTTTCTAATTCTCGGCGCAAAGAATTAATCTGTTCATCTAAAACTCTAGTAAGCTCCCTAATGAAAAATTCTTCTCCAGGGTTACTAAGAAATTGCTGTAGGAGCTTCACTCTAGCTCCGGAACCGAAGATCTTTTTGAGCATATTTTTTGCGCAAAAAATTAAAGCACACAAAAAGTATTCGATTAGAGAAAAAATGTCAAAACTTTTTTTACCATAAAAGCTTTGATTGCCTTATATAAGCCAAAAAATTGAAGAAAAAAACTCCTCAAGAACCAGATTTTTTTACAAAATCGAACAATTTTTTTATACATATAAAAATTATTGAACAAAAATTTTATTCAAACTTAAAGCATAAAAAAAAGGCAGACCAGCTATCTACCTTATTATTTTAGACGTTTAATATCTTAGAAATCTACATTTTCCATATCAACTTGTTTCTG
>JAIPIW010000036.1 GCA_021734525.1 Candidatus Altimarinota bacterium
ATACTTTGTGTCAACGGTAGGGATAAATGAAGCCATAATCAAAAAATATATCGAAGAACAGGGAAAAGAAGATTTTGGACAAGCGGAGCTTGAATTGGGTTGAAGCCACGGGTCTACCGACCCGTGGAGACCTTCACTGACATATATCCTTTTAGTAAATAATATTTTTTTGTCAAGACAGGGTTTTGTGATAAACTTAACTTACTTATAGATAATGAGAAAATTAATAATTGTTTTTAGTTTACTACTAGTTGGTTGTACTGGAATTTCTCACAAGGAAGAGACACTGCCCCAACTACCACCCCATATTATTTTGCAAAATGAAGTAGGGGAAAGAGTTGGTATGGCGGTTCCTATTAAAGAAAATATTTTCGTGACGGCAGATCACTTACGAGAAAAATATGGGGATCTCTACTGGCAAGAGAAGGAATTAGAAGTTTTAGCCAGAGATTTTGATGACAATCTTCTTTTTCTTGTTAATGAATCTTGGCAGGGACAGAATGGGGTATGGAGTTCTATGCCTCCGGCAGTGGGAGAGGAGATTTTTTGGTCTAATCCTTCCAGAGAGGGAGACGCCAACATTTCTCAAGAACAAGTGCAGTCTATTGCACAGAAAATCACAGAACAGGAACAGACTGGTAAAAGGATTATTATTTCTGGGACAGCAGAACTTCCTAATTCTGGTGCACCTGTTTTTGGTCGGAAAGGGCAAATTTTTGGAATTATTATTGGTGCAGACAAGACTAAAAATGAATCATATGCAGTAAGAGGGGACATTATCGTTAATATTTTGTTGGAACATTTAGAATAAAAAATTGACGCTTTTGGGAAAATGCTTAAAATCTCGCTGAATTAAATCATATATCCATGGCTACCGCTAAAAAGACTACGAAAAAACCTGCTGCAAAAGAAGCAGAACCTGTACACGTTAAACAGGACAAGAAGGAAGTTATGAAGACTCATCAATTACACGGAAAGGATACTGGATCTGCTCCAGTACAAATCGCGATTTTGACTGAGAAAATTAATTCACTAGCCGCTCACCTTAAGGCTCATCCACAGGATAAGCATTCTCGTCGTGGTCTTATTGGTATGGTTGGAAAAAGAAGAAAATTGTTAAAGTATTTACAAATGACATCTCAAGCGATGTATACAAAAATTGTTCAAGCTCTTAAGCTCCGCAAGTAGTTTCCAAAAAATCTCGGGGTAAGATCCGGGCGTTTTTCTAGCGAAAAATTCCTCAACTTTATCCCGGGCCAATATAGGTAGCTAGTAGTGGAGATTAAAAATTAATCTCTTGCTTCATGGCAAAAATAGAATCGGTATCGGCAAATATAGGGGGAAAAGAACTGTCTTTCCAGACAGGTAAGTTAGCTTTACAAGCAGACGGAGCAGCAGTGGTTACTTATGGTGACATTGTTATTTTGGCGGCAGCTTCCATGACGAAGGAAGCACGAGAAGGATGTGATTTCTTTCCCTTAATGGTTGATTATGATCCTAAGTTCTATGCTACCGGAAAATTAAAGAATTCCCGTTTTATGAAGAGGGAAGCCAGACCACCAGAATCTGCAATCCTAATTGCCAGAATGACAGATCGTCCCTTGCGTCCTCTTTTTAATAAGGAAACTAGGAATGATGTTCAAATAGTAGGGACATTGCTTCAAGCGAATGGAGTTAATAGTCCAGCTACCACTATGATCAATGCCGCTTCTATGGCTTGTCAGTTGGGGGGACTACCAATTGAAGCTCCAGTTGGAGCAGTAAGAGTAGGAATGAATGATAGTGGAGAATTTTATTTAGATCCTACTTTCGATGAAATAGAGAAAGGAAAATTAGATTTAGTGTTAGCAGGAACCGCCGACGCTATTTTGATGGTTGAAGCTGGTGCTAATCTTATTTCTGACGAAGAGATGTTGAAAGCTCTGGAATTTGGACATGAGGAGATTAAAAAGATCTGTAAGTTACAGCAAGATCTAGTCTCTAAGGTTAAAATAGAAAAGAAAGAAGCAGTACTAGCTCAACATAACGAAGAAGCTCAGAAACTTGTTGAAAAACATTTAACAGATAAAGATTTTGAGGTTATCAAAGGAGTTTTAAAGAAAGAAATTAAAGAAAAGATGCACGAAGCAGAAGATAAACTATTAAATGCTTGCGCGGACCAGATAGAAGAAGGTGTTGTAACCAAAGGGGAACTGATGTATTTCTTTGAAAAGAGATTTGCTCGTATCATGCGAACTCAACTTTTTGAGACTGGGAAAAGAATAGATGACAGAAAAATAGACGAAGTACGTCCTTTGTATTGCGAAGTAGGACTTTATCCTCGATTACATGGTTCAGCTCTTTTTCAAAGAGGAGAAACCCAGTCGCTATCTATTACTACTGTTGGTGCTCCAGGGGATCACTTAATTGTGAATGACCCAGACCAAAATGAAACTAAGAAGTATTACATGCATCACTATAATTTCCCACCGTATTCGGTTGGAGAAGTACGACCAATGCGGGGGACTGGGAGACGAGAAATTGGACATGGAATGCTCGCTGAACGTGCTTTGCGTTATGTTCTACCAGACAGAATTAAAGACAACTTTCCTTATACTATTAGAGTGGTATCAGAAATTACGACTTGTAATGGGTCTAGTTCTATGGCTTCAGTCTGTGGTTCTACACTGACTCTTATGGATGCCGGAGTACCAATTAAGACTCCAATTTCCGGAGTGGCTATGGGATTAATGATGAATCCAGATGGAGATTACAGAATTCTGACCGATATTATGAGTTTTGAAGACTTTGATGGCGATATGGATTTCAAAGTCACTGGAGATGAAAATTCTATTACCGCTTTGCAGTTAGATATCAAAGTAAAGGGTCTCAAGATGTCTCTTCTAAAAGAAGCTCTAGAAGCGGCTAAGAAGGCAAGAGCACACATCCTAGAAGCTATGAAGAAGGCGATTCCGGAACCTAGAAAAGAAATGAGTGAATTTGCTCCAAGGGTAGATTCTATGCAGATTAATCCAGAATTCATCCGAATTGTGATTGGTAAGGGTGGAGAAACTATTCAGAGACTTTGTGCTGATTATGATGTCCAAATAGATATTGAAGATGATGGACTAGTGATGATTTCTTCTGTAAACCAAGAAAATGGTAAGAAGGCCAGAGCAGAAATAGAAGCTATGACTTACGAACCAAAAACCGGAGATGTTTTTGAAGGAACCGTAAAATCTGTAATGGATTTTGGTGCTTTTGTAGAATATTTACCTGGTAAAGAAGCGTTAGTACATGTTTCTGAACTAGCTAAAGAGCGAGTAGATCACCCTTCTAGCGTGGTTAAAGAAGGGGATAAGGTAAAGGTTAAGATTCTTGGAACAGATAAGATGGGGAGAACCCAGCTTTCTATGAAGCAGGCTTAGTATTATTTCTTACAAAATAAATATAGAAAGGATGTAAATTTACGTCCTTTTTATTTGTAATGGAATTCTATTTATGGTAAAATAAAACGGTAATTATTTATGAACAAATGAAGAATTTATCACATTTTAATTATGGTAGTGATTGGGGACGGTTTGTCTGGCAGTATGGTGCAGAACAGGCTAGGAACTCTTCGGATACTCCAGAGGCCAAAAAAGAATTAGTAGCTAAAGGATTAAATGATTTAGGGATAGATTTTGATAACTTAAATCCGGGAGAAAGCGTTATTTCTTTAATAGAAGGGGTAGAATTTGAAGTTAGGAAGCCCTCTGGAGATTATGAGGAAGTTACTATTTTTAGCGGTATTCATGAAAAACTTAGAGGTTATGCAGCGATTACAATTACAATAGAAGGAACTAATCCACCTGCTTTTAAAGTGCGTAGAGATAGAGAAGATGTTTCTTTCGATACAGCTGATGAGGTGCGAAATGAAATTTTAAGAAAAACTAATCCGGAAGAATTAGGGAGAAGGCAAGCATCTAAAGAACAGGAATACCAAGAAAGAAGTCAGAGCATAGCAAATAAAAATAGAGAAGAAGCAGTTGATAGAAAGGAGGAAGAACCCATTTTAGAACAACTAATGAGAGAGTTAGATGAAGTTGAAGATGGAAATAGTTGGGAGCAACAAGAAGTCAGAGATAAATATGCTAATGAATTAGGCAATAAACTAGAAGTAGCTATTGGTAAATATAAAGAATTAAAAAGAAATTATTACGTTAGAGATTGGCCAGAATGGATAAAAAGAATATGTCAGAAGGAAAATCAGGATATAGGAGAGGTTAATATAGAAGCAAATATTACTAATTTGGTACAAGTATCTAGAAAATCAATAACTAGACTTAAAAATCCTGATAATAAAGGGGTAAAGTTTCTTATTAATAATGTGGAAGAAAATGTTGGAGCAATGGAGCTGATATTTACTAGAATTGAGGAACATAATTGGAAGCCAGAAAGATGGGAAGACGCAAAGCAGATAGAACAATGGGGAGCAGATGACATTCCCTTGCGTCAAAATAATACTAGATTGGATATGTTTTCCTCTGCTACTGGAGAAGAAAACTATTTAAATTTAGTAAGCCAAAGAGAGCGGATAGGAAATGATTATGTTTATAAAAAAGAACTATCTTCATTACTGGATGGGATGGAGGATGGAACAGTTCTTCAATCTTCATTAGTCGACAATAAACGTCTGGGTGTAATGCGAACTAAGATGAATCCAAATACAGGAAAACGAGAAAAGGTGCCTGAATACTATGCACCATTAGTTGATATTGTGGTTTCCCGTAAACCAAAACAAATTTTTCAAGAACAAATACCTAGTTTACTAGAAGTTGAATATAAAGATTCCTCTATAGATGGACGTATAAATAAAGCTTACGTTACGTTTTTTAATGGGGAAGTATATGAATATGACTCAGAACAAGATGACTTGTCTAAGTCAGATCACTTTCAGTTGAATGGACTTAAAATAGAACGAAAATAAAATCTTAGAACCACTCCTTGAAATCCTCAGCGGTAAAATTTACAGGTGACATTTTGCGTACTTTTTCTACGACACTAGGAACATCTTTTAGGAAGTTATCGATATTCTTTTCAGTTGTTCCCTTTCCTAAAGTTATTCTAAGACTACCATGAGCCACTTCGTGAGGCATGCCGATACCAGTCAGGACATGAGATGGTTCTAGGGACTCTGTACTACAAGCGCTACCAGTAGCAACTGCAAAGCCAAGTTTGTCCAACATCAAGAGGAGAGATTCTCCTTCGGTGTTAAGGAAAGAAACATGAATGTTGTTAGGAAGCCTTTTGGTTGGGTGACCGTTTAGTCTAGTTAACGGTATTTGCAACAAACCTCTAATTAATTTTTGTTGGAGAGTTAGTAATCTTTTATTTTCTGTTTCCTTGTTTTCTTGAGAGAGACGGAGAGCTTCCGCAAAACCAACAATACCAGCAACATTTTCTGTTCCAGCTCTCAAACCCCATTCTTGTGCTCCACCAATAATTTGCGGAGCTATTCTTAATCCTTTGCGTTTGAAAAGTAACCCTACTCCTTTCGGTCCAGAGATTTTAGAACCGTTAAGGGTTAGAAGGTCTATGCCTAGTTTTTTGACATCTAAATCATAAGTACCGCCCCCCTGACAGCCATCGGTATGGAAAATAACTTCTTTTTTCTGCGCTATTTTAGCGAGACCTTTAATATCATTAACAGTACCAATTTCATTATTAGCTAAAGCAATACTGGCGAAAAGAGTATTTGGTTTAATCGCTTTGGTGAATATTTCTGATGTAATTTCTCCTTCCTGATTGGGAGAAATAATATCTACGTTTTTCCCTTGTCTTTTTAATTTTTCAAAAGGATAAAGTACGGCGTGGTGCTCTATACGAGAGGTAAAGAGGTGGTTTTTCTTATCAGAGAGATTAGCTTCTACCGTACCAAAGATCGCTAAGTTGTCACTTTCGGTACCACTTCCGGTAAAGATTATTTCGGTGGGATCACAATTGAGAATATCTGCCACCGTTTGACGGGCTTCGCTTAAGACGCATTTAGCTTGTCTAGAAAAGGCATGCATGCCAGAAGGATTACCGAAGTTTTCGGTAAAAAAGGGTAGCATTTTTTCTACAACCCGGGGGTCGGTTTTAGTAGTGGCGGCATTATCTAAGAATACTTTGGACATTATATTATAATATGCTATTTTTTCTTTTGACGGTCTTCGTAATCTTTAATGGCAGCTTGGATTGCTTGGTCACCTAAGACACTACAGTGTACTTTTCG